>CAYTEK010000036.1:0-22059 GCA_964436715.1 uncultured Verrucomicrobiota bacterium
GCGCGGCGGGGGGCGGGTGCGGCATACTGGACGCATCATGAAGACACATTTCAGCGGATTTCGGTGCTTCCGGTGCGGAACGGAACAGGGAACGGATTTCGGCGGGTACGTGTGCCCGGCGTGCGGCGGGAACCTGGAAGTGCGGCACGCGTGGCCGAAATGGAGCGCGGCGAAGTGGTGGCTGGACGATGCCCGGTCGGACGTGTTCCGCTACTGGCCGCTGCTGGCGGTGTCGCGGCTGGATCTGGCGTCGCCGTTGCGGGTGGGACGGACGCCGCTCTACGCGGCGCCGCGGCTGGGCGCCAAGGCGGGGTTGATGAATCTGTTCCTGAAGGACGACGGCCAGAACCCGAGCGCGTCGTTCAAGGATCGCGCCGGGGCGGTGGCGCTGGTGCGCGCGCGCGAAATCGGCGCGCAGGTGCTGTGCGGCGCCAGCACGGGCAATGCCGGCAGCTCGATGGCGTGCCTGGCGGCGAGCGTCGGGATGCCGTGCGTCATCTTCGTGCCGGAGAAGGCGCCGCCGGCGAAGATCGCGCAGCTGCTGGTGTTCGGAGCGAAGGTGCTGGCGGTGCGGGGCACCTACGACGACGCGTTCGACCTGTGCATGGAAGTCTGCGCGCGCCGCGGCTGGTTCAACCGCAACACGGGGCACAATCCCTTCACGCGCGAAGGCAAGAAGACCGCCGCGTTCGAAATCTTCGAGCAGCTCGGGAAGATTCCGGACTGGGTGGTCGTGCCGACGGGCGACGGCAACATCCTCGCCGGCATCTGGAAGGGCTTCCGCGATCTGCGGGAAGCGGGCATCGCGGACCGCACGCCGAAGATGCTGTGCGCCCAGTCGGCGGCGAGCCGGGCGATCGGCGCGGCGGTCTGGGCGCTGCAAAAATCCGGCAACCGCGCGCCGGACTGGCAGACCGTCGAGATCGCGCCGGTGGCGGCGACGACGGTGGCGGATTCGATTTCGGTGGACATTCCGCGCGACGGCCTGGCGGCGGTGCGGGCGGTGATCGAGTCGGGCGGCGCGGCGGTCGCCGTGCCGGACGCGGAGATTCTGGCGGCGATTCCGGAAATCGCGCGCGGGTCCGGCGTCTTCGCCGAACCGGCGGCGTCGTGCGCGTGGGCGGGGCTGAAAAAGGCCGCGCGCGACGGCGTCGTGAAGCCCGACGAAACGGTGGTGTGCATGTGCACCGGCAACGGCTTGAAGGACGTGGCCAGCGCGCGCCAGGCGGCCGGCGAACCAACGCCGGTGGACAACGCCGTCGCGGCGGCGATGGCCGCGACCGAAGGCTTGGCCTAGGAATATTCGGGCGCACCGGCGAGCGTCCAGCGCGCGACGACGGGGGCGGCGCCGGGCCGGGCGAATTCGAGCGCGAATTCGCCGGCGGGCGCCGCGAGCTTTTTCGCGAACGTGGCGCCGGAAAGTTTTTCGAGCAAGGCGTGCAGCGCGTGGAAGGCGGGCCGCGGACGCCACGCGGCGGGATCCGCGTCGTCGATCAGGCCGAACCCGCGCGCGGCGAGGCGCCACCAGTAGACGCGCGACACGTGGCCGGACGCGAGCGCGAGGAGCAGGTAGCGCGCCATGTAGGCGGCATAAACGTCTTCGTCGACGGAAGGATCGTTGGTGCGCGGATCGAGGGTTTCGTAGGGGGACGTGACCGGCGACCAGACGCCGGTGCCGCGCAGGGGCCAGTTGGTTTCGCTGACGACGAGGCGGTCGTCGGCGAAGCCGTGGACGCGGGCGTAGGCGCGCAGGAGGGCGCACTTGCCGCCGAGGTCGAAGGGGCCCTGGAAATTCTCGGGTGCGCCGCGGCGATCGACGTAGAGGTGCTGGGACAAGGCGTGGAAGCGGAAATCCGCGGGGAGCAGCTCGAGCAGCGCGGCAAGCGCGTGGGGCTCGAAATCGATGCAGGCGGGGCCGGTGATCTTGGCCTCGGGATATTGGATCAGGCTGGCGCGGACGGGGTCGCGCAGGCGGAGATATTCGCGGTAATCCCAGACGCCCCATTTGCTGCGGTTGACGGCGTGGCCGATCTCGAAGAAATCGGCGAACGTGTGCGCGCGGTCGAAGGCGAGCGTGACCATCTGGCGCCAGCCCTTGGGTTCGCGGATGGCGCGGCGATCCTGCACGAGCGCGAGCGCGACGGCATGGCCTTGGCGATGGAGGTGCAGGGCTTGGTCGAGCGTCCATTGCCAGGCGTCGTGGCCCTGGTGGTGGCACAGGCGCAGCAACAGCGGCAGTTTCTTCGCGCCCTGGAGGCGGCCGAGCCATTCGAGCTGGCGCGCCCAGGTGGCGGGTTCGGCGTCGAGGGTCAGGCCGATGGCGCCGTCGCAGGCGACGGGCGCCTGGAAGCTCTGCGCGAGCAGCGCGCGATAGGCGCGGCGGACGGCAAGGCCGCGCTTCGCGCCGTGCCGCAGGGCGGCAAGCACGTTGGCGGCGGGCAGGTAGCGGCGGCGGTCCTTGGCGGCGTAGGCGGGAATGGCCTGCGCCGAACGGTCGTCCCAGATCCAGATTTCGCGGCCGCGCAACGGCACTTTCTGGCCGGCGGCCGCGCGGCGGATCCGGGCTTCGCGGAACGGATGGCGCCAGGGGCGCAGGGCCGTGTGCCGGTCGAACGCGGCGCGCGCCCGGCGTTCGGCTTCGGCGAATTCGGCGGACGGCGCGTGGCCGTGGAAGTACATCGCGTGGAACACGCGGCGGAAATCGGACGGCAGGTCGAGGCGCGCGAGGTCGGTGCCGCGCTGCGCGGGCGTGGCGCGTTCGACGCGCCGGGCGCGGTTGAGGTCGAGGAAGCAAATCCGCCACGGCGCGGCGGGGTCGGCCGGATCGCGCCGCAAGCCGACGTTTTGGTTGCCGAGGTCGCGATGCAGCAGGCCGGCGTCGTGCAGGCCGCGCACGGCGTCGGCGACGGCCTGGAGCAGGTCCATGAGCGGCGCGCAACGCGGGGCCTGAGCGTAGAGGCGATCGAGCTCGTCGCGCAGGTTGCCGAGATCGGGGACGTAGGCGGCGACGAACCGGCTTTCGCGCAGGCGGTCGCCTTCCCAGCGTTCGGCGACGGCGATGGGCGCGGGCGTGCCGACGCCGGCGTCGCGCAGGAGGAGGGCGTTGCGGAAGGCGCGTTCGGCCTTGCTGCCGATGCGGGCGGCGCGCCGGTCGCGCCAGGCGGATTGGAGGCCGTAGGTCTTGACGACGGCGTCGATGGGCTCGCCGTCGCCGGGCAGGCTCGCGCGCTCCACGCGATGGCGGCCGGGCGGCGCGAGGGGCGCGGCGCTTTTCTGGACGAGGAAGCCGAGCTGCGCGAGCACCTCGATGAAGCCGGGCCGGTCCCAGCCGGGGGCGACGAGGAATCGCCATGCGCCGCGCGCCTGCCACGCCGGTTCAGTCATAGGCCGCGGAATTCTTCTTGGGCTGCCGGTGCTGGATCCAGAGTTCCAGGAGCTTGGCGTATTTCACGAAGACGCCGAAGGCGGACATGAGGGCGATGATGAAGCCCTGGCGACCGTCGAGGAACCCGTGCTTGACCACGTAGGACTTGAGGAACCGGAAGGGCGGACGGAAAAGCAGGTCGCACCAGCGGAATTTTTCGCCGCGGCCGAATTTTTCGCCGGCGGAAATGGACGAGAAGCGGTTGATGGTGTGGATGTGGTCGGCGAGATTGTCGTAGGTGAAGTGGTAGAGCGGGGCGCGGAGCGTCTTCACGCCGCCGTCCACGACGACGCGGTCGTGGGGCTCCTGGCCTTCGCTGTGGCCGCGGTCCTTGCGGAACAGGCGCAGCTTGATGTCGGGATACCATTCGCCGTGGCGGATCCATTTGCCCAGGTAGTGGACCATGCGGGGAAACCGGTAGCCGGCAACCTCGCCGGGACCGCGCGCGAATTCGCCTTCGATTTCGGCGCGGAGTTCGTCGGAGACGACCTCGTCCGCGTCCACGAACAGGATCCAGGGATGGTGGGCGAGGGAACGGATGTAGTTCTTCTGGGCGATGTAGCCCTCCCAGGCGTGCTGGTAGACGTGGGGGGTGTATTGCTTGGAAATCTCGAACGTCTTGTCCTGGCTGAAGGAGTCCACGACGACGACCTCGTCGCACCACGTGAGGCTGGCGAGGCAGGCGGCGATCTTGTCTTCCTCGTTGCCGGCGGTGACGCACGCGGAAATTTTCAGATGATCCGGACGCATGATGCCTCCACTGTGCCGGAGGAAAACGGCCAAAACCAGCAAAAAAGGCTATTCGCCGAGCGCGCGGCGCAGCGCGCGCAGGGCGTGGGCGGTGGCGCGGGCGGCGTCGGCGTCCGGATCCGCGGCCTGCGGATCGCGCCAATAGCCGTCGCCGCGCGCATCGATCTTCTGGGCCAGGACCAGGCGATGCAGCAGCGCCTCCCGCCAGGCGACGGGCCGGCCATCGGGCAAAAAGACGACGGTTTGGCCGGCGCGGCCGAGGCTCGCGGCCAGTTCGTCGCAGGCGCGGAACAGGGGTGTGCCGGCGGGCGGCGGCGCACCGGCCAGCAGCGGCAGCCACTCGGCGACGTCGGCGGCGGGATCGGGCGCGGGCAGGTCGTCCGGCGCCGGATGGGTGCCGAGCCAGCGTTCGGCGCGCGCCAGGGCGGCCAAGGCTTCGTTGCGGATGGACAGATCCACGGGCCCGGCGGCCGGCGCGGGTTGGATCTGCGGCGGCGCCGCGGCCGGCGCCAGCGCGTCCCACACCGTCTGGGCGATCCGTTCGGCGCCGGCGGGCGTGGGGTGCAACCCGTCGGGCAGCCAATCCAGCCGGTTGGGATACGCGGCGGAAACGTCGACGACCGTCGCGCCCGTTTCGGCGGCGACGGCGCGGATGGCGGGATTCAGCACGTCGCGGATGATCCGGTTGGCTTCCGCCGCCGCGTCCGGCGGCGCGATGGGCGTGAGGGTGCACAAAAACAGGCGCGGCGCGGACGGCAGCGCCTGGAAGCGCCCGACGACGTCGCGCAGGGCGGCGGGATAGCGGTCGAGCCGGTCGGCGTGGTTGAGCAGGTCGTTGATGCCGAGCATGATCACGACCGCGCCGGGGTCGAACGCCAGCGCGGCGCGGGCGGCGGGGGTGTCGAGCCAGGCGCGAAAGGGATCGGGCAAGGTGGTGGCGCCGTTGACGCCGAAATTGCCGACGACGGCGCGCCCGCCCGCCCGGCGCGCGAGCGCGGCGGGATAGCTCTGGGTTTCGCGGTCGGCGAGCTTGTCGCCGTAGGTGATGCTGTCGCCGACGCAGGCGATGCGGAGCGGTTCGCGGGCGGCAGCGCAGGCATTCACGAGCAGCACCAGCAGCAGAAACGTCGGCCCGCGCCTCATGAGCCGAGCCGGGCGAGCATCTTGCGGATCAAATCGAGATGCTTTTCCTCTTCGTTGTGGAGGCGCAGGAGGAGTTCGCGGACGAAATCCACGTGGCAGCGGGCCGCGAGTTCCGCATAGAAATCCCGGGCGCTGGTTTCCTTTTCGGCGGCGGCCCGGAGGATTTCGCCGGGCGTCTTCAGATGGGCGTAGTCGCTCATGGCCGCTTCCGGTCGTCGGGGGTAGGCCGCGCGCCGAACCGCAGCCACGCGAAGATGACGTAGGACACGGCGAAGGCGACGAACCCGGCGCCGATGAGCCCGAACCCGAGGTTGCGGGCGGAGGGATCGGCGTCGAACCGATGTCCCAAAAACAGCACGACGCCCGCGAGGCACGCCGCGTAGCCCGCGATCCGGGCCGCCCAGAAGATTTTCTTGATCATGGCGAAAGTGTACGGCGCGAAGCGCGGAAGGGCAACCGGAAACGCGGATTCAAGGCGCCGGCGCCAGCTTGAGCGTGGCGGGCGCGAGCCGGATGCCGCGCAGCTCCACGGGCGCCTTCCCCGCGTAGTGGAATTCGAAGCGCAGCGGTTCGGCGCCGATGGTCAGCGCGGGGAAGCGGCATTCGCTTCGATCGGCGGCGAGATCGGTTTCGGCCAGCAACCGTTCGCCGGCCAGCACGCGGAAGGTGCCGGGCGAAGCCGCGCCTTGTGCGGAATAGTCGAGGGCGACGTCGCAGACGCCCGGCGGGAACGGCAGGTTCGGGCCGTAGAGCGCGCGGCCGACGGGCGTGGTAGCGGGATCGAAGGCCACGGCATCCCGGCCGGGCGCCGAATGGCCGACGTGGAACAGCAGCGCCGGCGGCACGCGGAGGATGCCCCCGGCGCCGGGCGTCGGTCCATCGCCGGCCGTCAGCACGGCGGTTTCGAGAAAGACGGGACCGGAAATGGCGGCGACGTGGCCGCCCGTCGGGCTGGGCAGTTCGGCCTGCAGCCAGTCGGGCAATCCCGCGACGGGATGGGTGAGGCGGGCGACTTCGGCGCTGCCCGGCGGGAGAAGCAGCGGTTGGGAGGAACCGGCGCCGAGGCGCAGCAGGTAGCGGGCATTCGGCGCCGGCGCGACGGGCGCGCGCAGCAGCAGGCGCGTGGTTTGGCCGTTGGGAATTTCGAGCGGCGGCTGCCAAGTCCACAGGCGCGCGGCGGCATACAGGTCGTCGGCCCAGTTGGCGTGGGGCACGTGCTCGACGGGATGCTTGGGCAGGATGCGGAAGGCGAACGTCAGGCCGTCGTCGGCCAGCAGCGCGAGCCGCGGATGTCCGACCAGCGCGCGCAACGTGGCGGCGGGCGCGAAGGGCGACACCTGCTCCGGGAAGAAATTGGAATGGAACGCGAGGTGGCGCACGCCCAGCGCCAGCAGCGCGTCGAGCTGTTCGTCCGTGGCGCGCCCTTGGTTGAGCGACTCGAACTTCTTGAAGACGTTTTCGAAATAGCCCGCGGGCACGGCCGGCGCGTAGCCGTTGACGAGGCGGACCCGCGCAAGCATCGCATCGTATTCGCAGATGCTCGTCCAGTGGGAATCGCCGGGCCACAGCGGCAGCGCGAGGGCTTGGGGCGGCCGGCCGGCGTTGGCCTTGTCGTCGGCCGCAATGGCGGCATAGGCGCGGTTTTCCGCCGGCAGCCGGCAGAAACCGGGCGCCGTGCGCGCGAGTTCGTCGGCGATCGTCCCGACGCCCAGCGCGACCAGCAGCGCCGCTCCCGCGCGGCGGACCGCCGACCGCGCGCCGGCGCGGAAGAAGCCGGCGCCCAACAGCGCCAGCAGCGGCGCCAGCAGCGCGGGCAGCAGGCAATAAATCTTGGCCGTCTGCCGAATCATCGTGTATTGGGGAATCAGCTTGCGCGCGGCCCGGATGGGCAGCCCGTCCCACGGCGCGAAAGCGCCGAGGGCCAGCAGGATTACGCCTGCGGCCGCCAGCAGCAGCGTCGCGACGGCGATCCGCTCGCCGACCGGCAGACGCGCCGCGGTTTCCCGGCGAACCAGCCGTCCGAGCCAGCCGGCCAGCGCGACGCCCAGCAGCGCGAACAGCGGCGCGCCCACGTAGATTTGGCTGGCCAGCCCGAGATTCGCGCGCGCCACGAGCCCAAGCGGCCGGGGCGAATAATGGCAGACTTCCTGGATCGTGCGCCCGCCGGCCATGACCGAATCGGCCAAGTGCCGGCTCATCAGCCGGCTGGTGCCGATGGCCGCGAGGGCGAGCAGAACGAACGGCAGCAGCGGTCCGATGCGGCGCCCGCCTTCCCGCAGCCAGGCGCGCGGCGGCCCGCCCGCCCGCGCGCAGGAAATCAGCGCGAAGACTGGCGCCGCCAGCGCGGAAAAATAGAACACGTGCAGATCGGTCGTGTAGGCGCAGAACAGCGCGGCCCCCGCCAACCATCCGCCTGCCGCCGACCGGTCGCGGATGGCGCGGTCGAGACCGTAGAACAGCCACGGCGGAAAGGCCATGGCGAAGCCGGTGGGCGAGCCCGAAAACAATGCGATCCATCGATAGGGGAAGGCCGCCGCCACCAACGCCGCCAGCCAGGCCGCCGGGACCGATGCGGTGAACCGCCGCGCCAGCAGCACCAGTCCCGCCATGCCGAGCAGCACCGACGCCAACCCCGCCGCGTTCCAGCCCGCCGCGTGCCCTGCGAACGGCGCCAGCGCCGCGTAGACCAGCGAAAACGGCAGATAGTACAGGTCGGGCTGCAGCCGCGCGGCATCGTCGCCAAGATTGAATTCGTAGACGTTGTGGCCGACCGGCGAATGGCCCGTCAGCGCGTCGAGCCCAAGCCAGAAATGATAGAGCAGTTGGAGATGGTCGCCGGGCGCGATGGGGCGCACCGCCGGTCCGCCGCCGGTCCACGGCGTGTGCGGAATGGCTTCGGCGAAATGGCGCGGCAGCGGCCACGCGGCGGCGGCCCACAGCAGCCCGCCGGCCAGCAGCAGGCCGCCGGCAAAACCGAAGCGGGATGGGGCGGGGCGCCAGTTCACGCCGGCCAAAGTAAGGCAGGGCGGGGCCGCGAGGCAAGCAAAAGGCCGCGGCAGCCCATGCGGTTCGACGCCGCGCGCGTCCGAAATGAGACTGGATTCGGCGCCGCGTTCCTTCTAGGATGGGCGGCCATTGGAAGAAAGCGGATGCGAGCGATCCATCAAATCGTGGCCGGCTATGCCGCCGGCGATGCCATCAGCAACGAGGCGCGCACGCTGCGCGCCCTGTTCCGGAGCTGGGGCCACGAGTCGCAGATCTACTGCGAACGCAAGCGCATCCTCCCGGATCTGCGCGGCGACGCCCGCGACCTGGACGCCCATCGCGGCGATTTCCGGCCGGAGGACGTCGTGCTGCTGCACCTCTCCATCGGTTCGGACGTGAACGACGTCTTTCCAACCCTGCCCGGGCGCAAGGCGATCCTCTACCACAACATCACCCCGCCGGAATATTTCCGCGGCGTGCAGGAACCGACGGCCCATTTGCTGGACCGCGGGCGGCGGCAGGCCCGGGCGCTGGCGGGTTCGGCCGAAGTCGTCTTGGCCGACAGCCGCTTCAACGCCGACGAAATCGCCGCGATGGGCCACGCGCATCCCCAGGTGCTGCCCTTGATGCTGGACTTCGCGCTGCTGCGCGCCAAGCCGGACCGGCGCATCCTGCGGCAATATCGCGACGGGCTGGCGAACGTCCTGTTCGTGGGTCGGTGCGCGCCGAACAAGAAGATCGAGGATCTGCTCAACGCCTTCTACTACTTCCAGCGCTACGTGCAGCCGGCCTCGCGCCTGATCCACGTGGGCTCCCATGCGGGGATGGAGCAGTACCACGCGCTGCTGCTGACGCGCTCGCGGGAGCTGCAGCTCAAGAACGTCGTGTTTGCCGGCGCGGTGCGGCAGGACGAACTGAACGCGTACTACGCCGTGGCGAAGGCGTTTCTCTGCCTGAGCGACCACGAGGGCTTCTGCATTCCGCTCATCGAAGCCATGACGCACGACGTGCCCGTGGTGGCCTACGCCGCCGGGGCCGTGCCGGAAACGCTCGACGGCGCCGGCGTCCTCGTGCGCGAGAAGAACTACGACCTCATCGCCGAAACCCTCGGCCGCGTGGCCGAGGACGAACCCCTGCGCGCGGCGATCCTGCAGGGCCAGCGCGCGCGCCTCGCCCGCTACGAACAGCAGGACCTCGCCGCCGACCTCCGGCGCCTGCTGGGGCCGCTGCTGTGACCGTTTTCATGACGCCCCGGCTCCTCCACATCATCTATTTTCCATGGGATCGGGACCACAAGCTCAAGGCCGACGAAAACGATTTCGACCAAGCCCCGATCGAATCCCTGCGGCAATACGCGCCGGATTTTGAAATCCGCCTGTGGACCTGGTCCCGGGCGCGGGATTTTTGCCGGCAGCAATATCCCGAGGTTTGGACCACGGTGGAGAAATGTCCCCACCCGACCATGATGGTCGACATCCTGCGCTGGCTGATGGTGCTGCATTTCGGCGGCATCTATTGGCAAGTGAGCACGACGCCGCTGGTGCCCATGGCAAGCTTGCTGCCGGCGCCCGGGAAAAGCGTGCGGCTGTTCACCGAATTCGTGTTGACGCCGGCACAGTGCCTTGCCATGGCGGCCGAGCCGATCCGGCGCGGCGAGCCGGAAGAACCCGTGCGCGTGCTGAACCAAGTGTTCGCGGCGGAACCCGGCGCGACGTTCATCCGGAAAATGCTCGATTTGCTGTTGCAACGAAATCGCACCCACGTGCCGGAACGGGATTACGACGTTTTGTACGTTGGGGCCAATGCCGCGCTCAGCACGGCCTACGACCGGTTCGGCAAAAACGACCCCGGGGTGGAACTGGTGGATCGGGAGACTTCGAAGCGGCTGCTGCACTGGCGCTATTTGGGATCCTGGCGCAAGGAAACGCCGCCGGCGACCGTGCCGCCGCCCGAGGCGAGGGCTTCGCGATTGGATCGGTTTCCCGCTTTCGGGGCGGGGCTCTATCGGTTTCGGCGGCATCCGCACGAACGCTTGCTGGAAGTGCTGGACGCGGCCCAGCCCCGCACCAGCGTCATGGAAATCTTGCGGCCTTGGATCGAGAAGACCGGCGTGCGTTCGGCGTGCGAAGCTCCGTCCGGTTCGTGGGTGCCGGCGGACGTTCGGCTGAACTATCTCGGAGGCGATCCGCGCCGCGCGATCGTGCGGGAAAACCGGCGTCGCGCGTCGGGGACCGGCATCCGCTTCGCGCGGATGAATCTGCTGTATTCGCGTTTTCCGCGCGTGGACTTGTTCCTTTGCGCCGATTTTTTGGAATGGCTTGCTTTTGGCGAGGTGCAGCGGGTGTTGCGAAGGATCGCCGCCACGGCCCAGCCGCGCTATCTGGCCCTGACCGGCTACCGGTGGTTGAGCGACAGTTGGGATGCCGCCTTCGGCGATTTTCGGCCGATCGACTTTGAACGGGAGCCGTTCCGGTTTTCCAAACCGGTGGAATGCCTGCCCCTGCCGCCGCGGGAGGGCGGGCGGCCCGACCGTTGCCTGATGGTGTGGAAAATGGAAGATGTCTTTCGTCGGGATGTTGTGGCACAACCAGTGCCAGAGCGCCGATGAGCAGAAGAAGGAAACGCCATGTTTGAGAATATTCGCGGGCATACCATCTGCATCGATGCGCTGGGCCCCCAATCGGTGGTCGTGGATCTGGGCGCCAATCTGGGCGATTTTTCGCGCCTGATGAAGGCCCGTCTCGGCGGCGGCCAATTCGTTCTGGCGGAAGCCAACCCCGTTCTGGCCGATAAAATCCGGCAGAAGGGCGAATTTGCGGTGTGGCCCTATGCTCTGGCGGCCCAAAACGGGCGGGTGTCCTTCAACGTGTCCAAGAACATCGAGGGCAGCAGCATGCTGACCCTGCCCAAGGAAAGCATTTGGAACAGCGTGCTGGAAAAAACCATCGAAGTGGAAGCCGTCACGCTGGATCGGCTGATGGAAATCGCCGGCAACCCGCGGATCGATTTGCTGAAGATGGACATCGAAGGCGCAGAAGTCGCCGTGATCCGCAGCCTTTCCCGAGAGTTGCTCGAGACGATTGGCCAAATCACGGTCGAGTTTCACAGCGATCCCATGTTCGGGTTCAGTTTGGCCCGGGAAGTCGAGGAGTCGCTGGCGCACATCGAAAAACGCGGTTTTGTCGCCATGGATTTTTCCGAGGGCACCCGGCGCGACGTGTTGTTTCTCAACCGCCGGTTCCACGATCTGCCATGGCGGCAACGCTGGATGTGGCATTGGCGAACGCATCGACCTTCCTGGTTGACCGCGGTGTGGTTGAAGGTGCCGGCGCCTTGGCGGACCCGGTTTTACCGGCTCCTCGGCCGGACTTAATCGCCGTGGCATCGGGGGGTTGCGGCGTCTCTTGGCCGAAAAAAGTTCCAAAAAGGGCTTGCCTGCATGGGGGCGATTCGTTCCAATTGTGAAATCTTCTGTTTCCAGCGTGGAGGCGGAGGGGTTGTAACCGGCCGGGCCCGGCGCGGGACTTATCCGCAACGGATTCTGCCGCCGTAAGATACAAAAGGAAAAAGCATGAAACGAATGAAGCTCCTCGCCGGGACGCTGGGCGTCGCGGCGGTTTTGGCCGCGCAGAACGTCTTCGGCGCGGGTTTTGGCATCTATGAAGGCAGTGCTCGCGGCAACGCCATGGGCACGGAAGTCACGGCCGATCCGGCCTCGCCCTCGGTGTTGTACAACAACCCCGCGGCGATGACCGCCTTGGAAGGCACCCAGATGGAAGCCGGCGCGACCTTCATCAAGCCGAGCCAGACCGTTTCGACGGTGACCCCGGCCGGCGCCGCGGACAACGACGCGGACAGCAAGTGGTGGGTGCCCCCGAACGCCTATGCGACGCACCAGTTCAACGACAAGGTGTGGACGGGCGTGGGCGTGTTCAGCCGCTACGGGCTGGGCATCGACTTCGACGACGACTGGGCCGGCCGCTACAACTGCCAGGAAGCCACGATCCAGAGCCTCGACGTCAATCCTTCCGTCGCCTTCAAGGCGCTGGACAACCTCTCTCTGGCCGCGGGCCTTCGCGCCGAGTGGTTCGATTTCGACTTCAAGCGCGCGCTGCCGACCGGCACCCCCTTCGTGGATCCGGACCTGCAGATGCACCTGAGCGGCGACAGCTGGGGCATCGGCTACAACCTCGGCGCCTACTATGAAGCCACCGATTGGCTGGCGTTCGGCCTGTCCTACGACAGCGAAATCGACCAGACCGTCGAAGGCGACTACACGGCTTCTTCCGCGCTCGGCGTGGCCAGCGCCGGCGACGGCGAAGGCGACATCACGACCCCGGGCATCCTGCGCTTCGGCACCTCGGTCAAGGCGACCGAAAAGCTGACGCTGAACGCGGGCATCGTCTACACGATGTGGAGCTCCTACGACGAGCTGACCATCGATTTCGAACCGGCGCTGCTCGGCCTGGTGCCCTCGAGCACCAGCGAGAAGAAGTGGGACGACGTGTTCCGCTACCAGCTCGGCGCGGAATACGCGCTGACCGAAGCCTGGGCGCTGCGCGCGGGCTACATCTACGACGAAACGCCCGATCCGGACGGCCACGTGGATTACCTCGTGCCCGCCAACGATCGCGACCTGTTCTCGGTCGGCGTCGGCTACCAGAAGGGCGACTTCTTCTGCGACTTGGCCTACACCTATCTGCTCATCCACGACCGCGACGTCTCCGCCCGTCCCGAGGAAGGCGTGATGCCCGGCGAGTTCAAGGACGGCGACGCCCACATGATCGGCGTCTCCGCCGGCTACAAGCTGTAAGCTCGAGCTCCTTCGCCCGGTCGGGCGAACGACGGCCCGGACTCCGGAAGGAGCCCGGGCTCTTTTGCGGTCAGCTCGGGGGGTAGCGCCGCGCGAGGCGCCGGCGCAGGGGCGCGAGCGGCAAGAGGACCAGGGCGAGCAGATTGGCGGGGAAGCGATGGACGGCGGCGACGCCGAGCAGCGCCTGCAAGGGGATCAGCAGGCCCAGCAACTGGCCGATGCGGGCGGGCGGGAACTTCGCGTTGGGCGCGGTTTCGTCGCGGGCCAGGCGCGTGACGCCGGCGACGTAGAGTCCGAGCGCCAGCGCGCCGAGCCAGGGGCCGGGCGCCGCGAACCACGCGCCGGACGCGGCGGCCGCGCCCAGCAGCAGGTTGCCGGCCCGGCAGGCGCCCATGAACAGCGGGCCGAGCGCGGCGTGGCGCTTCAGGCCGACGTTGTAGACCACGACGCAGCCGACGAGCGGCACGACGATCGCCAAGGCGCCGGCGAACGCCGCGAGAAATCCGGCGATCCAGATGAAGACCAGCGCGACCGCGGCGGCGGTTTCGCGCGCGATGGCGCCGGACGGCAGCGGCCGGTCCGGCCGGTCGCGCAGATCCTCGGCGTAATCGAACAAGTCGTTGAGGGCGAGTCCGGCGGCGTAGAGCAGCAAGCCGGCGGGCAGCGCGAGCAGGAACCGGGACCAAGGCGCGGAACCCACCGCCGGCGCGAGGAGGAAACCGGCGAGCACGTCGCCGGGCACCGTCAGCAGATTGGGCGCGCGGAACAGCCGCAGCCAGGCGTTGCCGTCGGCGGGGCGCGGCACGACGTCTTCCACCAGGTAATAGGCTTCGATCGCCTTTTCCCGCAGGAAGACGAACCACGGGCGCCGGCGCGGCGGCCGATCAGCGCTGGTAGGTGGCGGGGTCAATATACGGCAGATCCAGTTGCGGCTTGAATTTCGGGGTTTGGGAATAGAACGCGAGCGGGTTGTCGTGCATGATCTTGCGGATCTGCGCCTTGGCGAAGCCCTGTTCGGCCATGAACGCGGCGGTCTTCGGCAGCGAACACGGATCGGACACGCCCCAGTCGGCGGAGGAATTCACGAGCGCGCGCTCGAGGCCCCATTGCTTCAGGATGTCCACCACGCGGCGGGGATTGAGCTTGGAGTACGGATAGACCGTCAAGCCGGCCCAGTAGTCCGTCTTGCGCGTCAGCGGCATCGTTTCTTCCGTGTTGTGGTCCACGACGATCCGGGCCGGGTCGTAGGCGAACTCGCGCAGGATGTCGAGGATGCGCGCGGTGCCCTTCTTCTTGCTGACTTCGGGCGTGTCGTGCGGGGTGTGGATCAACACGGGCAGGGCGTGCGCCTTGGCCATCTCGAGCTGGCGCTGGAAGACTTCCTCCTCGTTGGGCGTGATGCGGTTGAAGCCGATCTCGCCGACGGCGACGCAGCGGGGATGCTCGAGGTAGGGGCCGAGGCCGGCGAGCGTTTCGCGGGCGAGATCGAGGTCCTCCGCTTCCTTGGGATTGACGGAAATGCACGACCAGTGGTCCACGCCGTAGCGGAGGGCGCGGGTGTGCTCGAATTCGAGCGACAGCCGGAAGTAGTCGAAAAACGTGCCGGCGTAGCGGCGGTTGGAGCCTTGCCAGAAGGACGGCTCGACGACGCAGCGAATGCCGGCGTGGTACATCGCCGTGTAGTCGTCCGTCGTGCGCGACAACATGTGGATATGGGGTTCGATGATGGTCATGGCGGGCCTCGCAAATTTGGGGAATCAACAAGAACAAGCGTCGGGGCGGAGACTCCGGTTCATTCCGCCGCGATGGCGGAGATTTCGACGAGGGCGTTCTTGGGCAGGCGCGCGGCCTGGACGACTTCGCGCGCGGGGAACGGCGGCGCGAAGACTTCGGCGTAGAGCTGGTTCACGAGGGCGAAATCGTCCATGTTCGTCACGTACACGGTGGCCTTGAGGACGTGGCGGGGGGCGAGGCCGGCGGCGGCGAGGATCGCGACGAGGTTTTGCAGCGCGCGCCGCGTCTGGGCTTCGATGCCCGCGGCCAAGGCGCCGGTGGCGGGGTCCAGCCCGAGCTGGCCGGACACGAACAGCAGTCCGTTTTTCGAAACGGCCTGGGAATAGGGGCCGATGGCGGCGGGGGCGAGGTCGGTCTGGATCGGTTGCATGGCCATTCTCCTGAAAACGGCCCCATCCTAGCCTCCGGGCCGGGGCGGAACAAGCCGGGAATTGGCCGGACGGCTTCAGTCGAGCAGCGGCAGCAGCAGCCGTTCGAATCCGTAGCCGAGCAGGGCGGTGACCGGAATGGTCAGCACCCACGCCCAGACCATGCGGCCGACGATGCCCCACTTGACGGTGCTCAGGCGCTTGGTCGCGCCCACGCCCATGATCGATGCCGAAATGACGTGCGTGGTGGACAGCGGAATGCCCAGATGGCTGCCGATCTGGATGATGGTCGCCGCCGTCGTTTCCGCCGCGAAGCCGTGGATGGGCTGGAGCCGGACCAGCTTGTGGCCGAGGGTGCGGATGATCCGCCAGCCGCCCATCGCGGTGCCCGCCGCCATGGTCAAGGCGCAGGCCAGCTTGATCCAGAAGGCGACCTTGAACTCCGGCGTGCGCAGGAACGCCAACGCCGCCGGCAGCTGGTCGAAGGCGCCGCTCTGCGTGCCGGAGAACAGGATCAGCGCCATGATGCCCATCGTCTTCTGCGCGTCGTTGGTGCCGTGGCTGAAGCCCATGAAGGCCGCGCTGGCGATCTGCAGCTTGCCGAACACCCGGTTGATGACGTAGGGCCGCAGCCGATAGAGCAGCGCGAACAGCGCCAGCATCACGAGGAACCCGACCAGGATGCCCAGCACCGGCGAGGTGAACATCGGCGCCACGACCTTGGGCCACAGGCCCTCGAGCTTGCCCGACGCCGGATTGCGCACGGCCCAGTGGACGACGGACCAGTCGTTGCGCGCGGACGCCAGGGTGGCGCCGCACAGTCCGCCGATCAGCGCGTGGCTGGAACTGGACGGCAGCCCGAGCCACCAGGTGAACAGGTTCCAGAGCACCGCGCCCAGCAGCGCGCAGAACACCGTCTGGGGCGTGACGAACGCGACGTCCACCAGCCCCTTGCCGATGGTGGTGGCGACGGACACGCCCGCCATGGCGCCGAGCAGGTTGGACGCCGCCGCGAGCGAAATGGCCTGCCGCGGCGTCAGCACCTTGGTCGAGACGCTGGTGGCGATGGCGTTGGCGGTGTCGTGGAAGCCGTTGATGTACTCGAAGGCCAGCGCGATCAGGAGGGCGAGCAGGATCAACGTCATGCGCGCCCGCCTTTCACGAATACTTCAGGACGATCTGGAAGACGACGTTGCCCGCGTCGCGGCAGCGGTCCACGACCTTTTCCAGGGTGGAATAGAGGTCGAGGATGACGATCACCCGCAGGGCCTCGTGGCGACCGCTGTAGAGTTCGCGCGTCATGTCCATCATCAGGCGGTCGGCTTCGGACTCCAGCTTGTGGAGGCGGTCGTTGAGCGCCTGCATCGTTTCGAGGTTTTCGTGCTGGCGCAGGCGCTTGACCATGTCCACCACGGTGTCCACGGCCTGGGTCAGCAGCTCGTGCTGGCGCGCGAATTCCTGCGGCTCCATCCGGGGATGGCCGAGCAGGAACTTTTCCCCGAACTTCTCGATGCACTTGGGAATCTTGTAGAGGGCGAAGGACAGCGCTTCGATGTCTTCCCGCTCGAAGGGGGTGACGAAGGTGCGGCAGAGCTCCTGGGAGATTTCCTCGGTGATGCGCTTGTCGTTGCGGCGCGTCCGCACGAGGTCGTCGATGGTGGCGAGGTCGCCGGCGTGCCGCAGGAGCTTCCCGAGGTGCTGCACGCTGGCATGGGCTTCGACCGCGCTGGCTTCCAGCAGGGCGAAGAACTTGTCGTTGTGGCCCATCAGCCGTCGAATGAGGTTGATCATGCCCCCCGAGGGTAGCAGACGGCGCCGGGGAGGCAAGCGAAAAGTAAAGCGTTTTTCTTTAGGAAATACGGAGATATTAGGTCGCGCCGCGCCCGCGTTCCGGCGGCGCTTTCCGGAACCGATCCCAGAATTCGGCGCGCGCGAGGCCGGCGAAGAGTCCACCCAGCAGCGCGCCGCCCCCGAGGCACGCGCCGCCGACGGTCGCCGTCTTCAGGTCGGAAAACAGCAGCGCCCAGACGCCCACGCCGCACGTGGCGCCCAGCAACGCGCCGCAGAGGAAATGCACGCCGAACGCGGCCAGCCGGTTTTTCCAGGAGCGCTTCGGCGGCCGGATCGGCTTGGGCATGTAGGGCCAGTTTTGCGCGAAGTGCGGCATGGCATCACTCCGTGAAGCCTTTCTGCGCCATGGCGTCGGGGAATTGGAAGCGGGCCATGCCGGTTTTCATCCGGCGCAGGCCGAGCTTGCGGTAGAAGTCCTCCTTGCCGGGCGAGGCGTAGAGGATCACGTTGCAGCCGGGGAGGCGGTCCAGGATGGCGCGCATGATTTGGGCGCCGATGCCCCGCCGCTGGAATTCCGGCACGACGGCCATTTCGTAGATGGCGGCCTGGTAGGCGCCGTCGGAGATTGCCCGGCCGAAACCGACGGGTTGGTCGGCGACGTAGGCGAAGACGACGACCGCGCTGGCCGCGAACGCCTTTTGCAGCAGCTCCGGCGGCCGCGACGCCATGCCCACGCGCCGGAGGGTTTCGGAAACGAACGCCCAATCCACGCCCGCGCAATCGAATTTCAGTTCGATTTCCATGCGGTTAGGCGTCGTACGTGGCGAGGGCTTTGCAGACCTTGCCGGCGGCGTCGAAGAAGAAGGTTTCGATGGCGCGGCGGCCGAGCACGGCATTGTAGTAGATGCTGACGCTGTCCACGCCGCAGGTGGTTTCGATGATGGAGAACTGCAGGTCGGGAATCTTGGCGAGCGCAGCGCGCCAGTAATCGCCCACGGCCTGTTTCCCTTGCAGCGTGCCAGTGGGGACGCCGAGCAGCTTCTGGATCATCGGCGTCGTCATCGTGAAGTCGTCGGCGTAATGCGCCAGCACGGCGTCCACGTCGTGCCGATTCCACGCCGCGACCCATTCCGCGGCGAATTGCTGGGCTTGGTTAGGAGTCATGGATTGGTATTCCTTTTTTGGAGAAACAGCTGCGCACTCAATAAGGCGCGGGGAAGGCGGGAGGATTCTGGGAGAAGATCTGGAGGGAATACTTGCCCATGGAGACGACGGCGGTGGGCGGCTCGCCGGCGGCTTCGACGCGGTCGGCGCCGACGTTTCCGAAATCGGGAGAGTAGAGCTTGGAGTCGCCGTTGAACTGGCGGTACCAAGTGCCGGCGGAGGGGAAGTGGATGACGTAGTCGCTTTTGTCGAAATCGAGGCTGGAGAAATTGGCGACGACCACGACGTCGTCGCCGGGGCCGCCCTGGTTCCAGCGGGTGCAGGCGACGACCTTGTTGTCGTTGTCGATATGCTGGACGAAGACGCCGGTGCCCTGGAGGCCGGGGGTGGTGCCGAGGAGGTTGCGGCGGAGGCGGACGAGGTCGGCATAGGCGCGGACGATGCCGGGGTAGACGTTCGTCAGGTTCCAGTCCATGGGGACGTCGTCGTGGAAGGAACGGGGCTCGTTCATTTCCTGGCCCTGGAAGATCATGGGGATGCCGGGGGTGACGAAGACGACGGACGCGCCGAGGAGGGCGCGCTTGCGGGCCCAAAGGCTGGCGGGATCTTCGGGGTGGACGGTGGCGGGGATGCGGGTGCGGCCGTAGTTCATGCCGGCGACGTAGTCGTGGGCTTCGGTGAAGGCCACGCGCTGGAAGCTGGGCCAGTCGGAGAGGGCGCCGGCGACGTCGCGCATGTTGCGCTCGAAATCCCAGGCGTCGGCGACGGGATGGAAGACGGCCCAGCGGTAGCCGATGTCCCATTGGGCGTCGAAGCCCATGTCGTGGTGGAAGGCGTGGTCTTCGGCGATGCGCACGAGGCGCGGGTGGGTTTGCGCGAGTTCTTGGTTGATTTCGCGCAACATCTGGATGCCCTCGGGATTGGGCGCGGAGTTCTGTTCGGAAAAACTGACGATGTGGTAGACGGAGTCCCAGCGGAAGCCGTCCACGCGGTATTCCTCGGCGAACATGAAGACCTGGTCGCGGACGAAGGCGCGCACTTCGGGGCGGCCGAAGTCGGGGCGGGTGGAGCCCCACGGGGTGTGGGCGCGGTCGTCGTTGTAGAAATAGATGCCGCCGAGGCCGTTCCAGGAAGCGCCGTCGAAGCCCCACAGGTCGAGATCGGTCGGTCCGTAGTGGTTGTGGACGACGTCGACGAAAACGGCCAGGCCGCGTTCATGCGCGGCGCGGACGAAGCGCTTGAGGGCGTCGGGACCGCCGTAGTCGGTTTCGACGGCGAAAAGATCGGCCGGGTTGTAGCCCCAGCTGCGGCCGCCGGGGAATTCGTTGACGGGCATGAGCTGGACGGCGGTGAAGCCGAGGGCGCGGACGTGGTCGAGGCGCGGGATGGCGTCGTCGAAGGTGGCCGGCGGGTTCAAGCCGGCGAAGGTGCCGACGTGGAGCTGGTAGATCACGAGATCGTGGCGGGGGATTTCGGGCGCGCGATCGCCGGACCAATCGAACGCGTTCGGATCGTAGACGACGGAATCGCCGGAGGAGTGGGTGACTTGACGGGCGCGCGGGTCGCGTTTCCAGATATAGCCGTTGAAGACGTACTTGTAGCGCTGGCCGGGGCGTGCGCCGGGAACGTCGGCGGACCATGTGCCGCCGGCCGCGTCGCGGGCCATGGGCGCGGCGTGCCAATCGTTGAATTCGCCGGCGACGGCGGCGGATTGGGCGTTGGGCGCCCAAACGCGGAAGGTCGTGCCGCCGGAATAGGGCCACGAGCCCAGTCCGGGGCGGGCGGATTGGGCGAAGGCGGGAGCAAAAACGGCGGCCGCCAGAAATATCGACAGGGCCCAGATGGAAAACTCTGGTTTAGACATGCTTCCATTCATAACTTTTCCTGCATGAGCGATGATTCTGCATCTCCGCACCCGCTGGGTGTGGCTGCGACGAACTCACCTAGACCTGTTGTAGGTGCGCCCGCTGGGCGCGGCGGCTGTTTGATTCCTTCGGCGCTTCCGGGGAAATCGAAGTCAACAAATCCTTGCCACGGCCACTCCGCCCACGTTGGGGCCAATCCCGCCCGGACGGGATTTTCCCGAACATAAGCCCACTTTTCGCCATAAGATTCGTCCGAGCGCATCAAGTGGTCGAAAAATCCTCGCTGCCAGACGGGCCGGGAGAGTGTCATCGCCGCGGCAATTCCTTTGGCCGTCCATTCCTTCCACTTGTTCATGAACTGCGACAATGTCCGTTTCTCGCCTTCTGCCTGTTCAGCGCAGAAAAAGTGGACATGGTCAGGCATGACGACATAGCGGCCGACAAGCCAGCCGTGACGGTATCGGGCCGCTCTCCATTCGCGGAGAAGGATGTTGGCTGAATCCGGCGTGCCCAGAATGGGACGGCGCTTGTTTGTGCAAACTGTAAGAAAATAGACCGCGCTGGGAATCCAGATCCGGTCCAACCGTCGCAAATGCTTTTGTTCCGCCATGAAGATGAAGAATAGAAGGCGGAGTCGAACAAATCAAATCCGGAAGAAAATGGGACAGCTCCGCGCCCGGCGGGCGCAGCTACAACGGGATGGACGACCGGAAAGCTTCGCGCAGCCACAACCGACCAGCAGCGCGGCGTCGGCTTACTTGAACGCGGCGACGGCGCCGAGATCGAGCGTCGCGAAGAGATCGTCCAACGTCTCGGCGCGGCGGATCTGGACGACGGAGCCGTCGGGCCGCAGGAGCAGCTCGGCGGAGCGGGTCTTGCCGTTGTAGTTGTAGCCCATGGCGTGGCCGTGCGCGCCGGCGTCGTGGATCGCGAGCAGGTCGCCCAGGGCGATCTCGGGCAGTTGGCGCTGCACCGCGAACTTGTCGCAGTTTTCGCACAGCGAGCCGACGACGTCGTAGGTCCGGGTCGCCGGAGCGGTTTCCTTGCCGAGGACGGTGACGTGGTGGTAGGCGCCGTACATGCCGGGGCGCATCAGGTTGGCCATGGATGCATCCACGCCGACGTAGGACCGGTAGGTTTCCTTCCGGCGGATGGCGCGGGTGACGAGCCAGCCGTAGGGACCGGTGATGGCGCGGCCGCATTCCATGTTGTAGGCCAGCGGATCGAGGCCGGCGGGGACGATGATTTCATCGTAGAGCTTTCGCGCGCCGCGGGCGATGGTTGCGTAGTCCACGGCCTTCTGCTCGGGGCGGTACGGGATGCCGATGCCGCCGCCGGTGTTGATGAAGGCGATGCGCACGCCGAGGCGGTCCCGCAGCTCGACGACCAGCTCGAACAGCATGCGGGCGGTCTCGACGTGGTACTGCTCGTCGAGTTCGTTGGAGACGACCATGGTGTGCAGGCCGAAGGTCCGGACGCCGAGGTCGCGGGCGCGGGCATAGGCGTCGCCCCGCTGGTCGCGGGTCAGGCCGTACTTGGCTTCCGCGGGATGGCCGATGAGCGCGTTGCCGGCGTGGAGGGGGGCGGGGTTGTGGAGGATGGCGACCGCGCTTCCGTCTATTTTGTTGTCGGCGTCGAGAATGGGCGCGGCACTATTGATGATGAACGCATGCGTGCCGTCGAAGCGTTCAATTTTCATCACCTGCCCGATGACCGTTTCTCCCTTTTGCACCGCCCTGGCCGAAGCCCACTCGTGGGGTTGGACCGGCTCGTTCGAGTCGGGCCCCCAAGCCTTGAATTGAGCATAGTCTCCGACTGTTTTCGTCCGAGGGACGGACCCGCCCCAGACATTCTCAAACATCTTGTTGGAACGAATGGTTCCGCCGTCGGCGTTGACGATGGCCACGCCCGCCGGCAAGGTTTCCAAAATGGCTTCGAGGCGGTTCTTCTCGTTGAGGGCCT
>CAYTEK010000037.1:0-2673 GCA_964436715.1 uncultured Verrucomicrobiota bacterium
GTGAAACGGCTCAAGGAACGCGCCAAGCTCGCCAAGAAGGCCACGGCCTGATTTCGTCCGCTCGTCGGACAGCCGCATGAACCCGCCGGCGCCTTCCGGGCGCGGCGGGTTTCTGCGTGGTCGGCTGCACAACAGAATCGAGGCGTCGCGATGATCGTTTTCCTGGATGGCGTGCTGGCGGAGAAGGAACCCACCCGCGTGGTCGTCGACGTCGGCGGCGTCGGGTACGAGGCCGCCATTCCCCTGAGCAGCTACGACCGCCTGCCCGTCGTTGGCCAGCGCGTCCGGCTCCTCACCGTGCCCGTCGTCCGCGAAGACGCGCACCTCCTCTTCGGTTTCATGACCGCGGAGGAGCGCGAACTGTTCCTCTTGCTGACCTCCGTCAACGGCATCGGGCCCAAGCTCGGGCTCGCCGTGCTCTCCGGCCTGTCCGTCCGCGACCTCAAGGCCGCCATCGCCGCCGGCGACGTCAAGCGCCTCAGCGGCATCTCCGGCATCGGCAAGAAGACCGCCGAGCGCCTCGTTCTCGAAATGCGCGACAAGCTCGGCAAGGGCGACTTGGCCGAGGCGCTGACCGCCGACCGCGCCGCCGGCCCGGCCGACGCCAAGCTGCGCGACGCCTATCTCGCGCTCGTTTCCCTCGGCTACAAGCCCGCCGACGCCCAACGCATGGTCAAGGACGTCGCCGCCCAGATCGCGCCGGATTCTTCCCTCGAAGACGTGCTCCGCAAGGTCCTGTCGGGCCGCAAATAGGAGGTTGCCATGCTGGAACTCGCCGTCTTGAGCGCCGCCTTCGCGATGGGCGCCGCCATTCCCGACCGCTACGCCTGCGGGCCCCATTCCCCGCCCCTGTCCTGGAGCGAGGCGCCCGCCGGCACCCAAAGCATCGCCGTCCTCTGCGACGATCCCGACGCGCCGGTCGGCGACTGGGTGCATTGGGTCGTCTTCAACCTCGCGCCCGACGTCCGCGCCCTGCCCGAAAACGTCGCCCGCGACGCCGCGCTGCCCGGCGGCGCCGTCCAAGGCGTGAACGACTACGACCGCCGCGGCTACGACGGCCCCTGCCCGCCGCCCGGTCGCCCGCACCATTACCATTTCAAGGTCTTCGCCCTCGATGCGCGCCTCGCCCTCGACGCCTCCGCCCGCAAGGCGGATCTGCTTGCGGCCATGCGCGGCCACGTGCTCGCCCAAGGCGAACTCGTCGGCACCTACGCCCGGAAAGCCCGATGACTTCTGCCTTCGACGAACGCGCCAAGACCTGGGACGCGGATCCCCGCCGCCTCCAGCTCGCCGCCGACATCTCCGCCGCCCTCGAGCGCCACGTCCCCCTGCGCTCCGACTGGACCGCGCTCGACTACGGCGCCGGCACCGGCCTGCTGACCTTCGCCCTCGCCCCGCGCGTCCGGAGCATCCTCGCCGTCGATGCTTCCCAGGGCATGCTCGCCGTCCTCGCGCAGAAAGCGAAGACCACCGGCCTCCGCAGCGTCGCAACCCTCCAGGCCGACTTCACCCGGGACCCGCTGCCGTCCGGCCCCTTCGACCTCGTCGCGTCCGCGATGACCCTGCATCACGTCGCCGACGTGGACCGGTTGCTGCAGCAATTTTTCGCGCTGCTCGCGCCCGGCGGGCATCTCGCCCTCGCCGACCTCGACGCCGAGGACGGTTCGTTCCACGGCCACGCCGCCGGCATTTTCCACTTCGGCTTCGATCGCGTCGTCTTCGCCCAGCAACTCGCCGCCGCCGGTTTCCACGGCCTCCGCTTCGACACCGCCGCCCGCACCGTCAAAAACGGCCGCAGCTACACCATCTTCCTCGTCGCCGCCCGCAAGCCCTGACGTCCGCGAACGCGCCCGAACGCCGGCGGCGGCGCACCGCCGGGAAAGCGCCGCTCCGGGATGGACGCTCGCGCGGGTTTCGGGTACTTTTCGCCCCATGCGTCGTTGGCTGGCCATCCTGCTCTGCCTGCTGCCGGCCGCCGCGGGCCGCGGCGCGCCGGCGCGCGACGACGTGGTCCTCACGCTCGCCACGGCCAACCTTTCCGACAACGCGACCCAAGCCTACGGCGACCCCGGCATTCGCATCCTCCAAGCCCTGCACCCCGACGTGCTCGCCATCCAGGAATTCAACTACAAGCTGGGCACGTCGCAGGATCTCGTCCAGCGCCTCTTCGGTCCGGACTTCCATTTCGCGCGCGAAAAAGGGGGCGCGCGCCGCCCCCACGGCGTCATCCGCCGCGATCCCAGCTCCGCGTGCGGGCAAGGGGACGATCCCTCCGTCGGCAACCGCCGCTTCTTCTGGGCCACCGTCCAGATTCCCGGGCCCAAGCCGCTGCACGTCGTCAGCGTCCATCTGGTGCAGAACCATTCCGAACGCCGCCTGCCCCAGGCCCGCCACCTGCTCCAGCTCATTCGCAAGAAGTTTCCGGAAGGCGATTACGTCGCGCTCTGCGGCGACTTCAACGTCAACAGCCGCGAGTCGGAGGCCTTGGCCGAATTGACGAAGTGGTTCGACGATTCCGCCCAGCCCGTCGATCAGGAAGGCAACCCGAACACCAACGCCTCCCGCAACCGGCCCTACGACTACGTGCTGCCCAATCCCGCCCTCGCCCGGCACCACGTCGCCACGGTGCTGCAAAACCGCAACAACAGCCAGCCGCTTTCCGACGCTCAGGTC
>CAYTEK010000037.1:2683-21703 GCA_964436715.1 uncultured Verrucomicrobiota bacterium
CTCGTGTTCGACTCCCGCCTCTGGAATCCCCTGCCCCCGCCGGCGGAATGGGAAGACACCGCGCGCGACCTGCAGCACCTGCCCGTCATGAAAACCTTCCGGATCCCCGTCCGGTAGTCCGCGCGCAACCTCAGGTCGCGGGTTCGTCTTCCGTCGCCACGAAGAGGATTTCCTCTTTCAGCGCGCCGTTGGCGCGCCGGGACGACCGGACGATGCCCAGCAATTTTTCAAGGATTTCCCGGTCCGACGACGACGACGGCAAATCTTCCAGCACGTCCCGCAATCCCAGTTCGACGGACTCGATCGTCGTGCCGGAACGGATGGACAGCAGGTGCCGCCCCGGCGCCACTTCGATCTGCCGCAGCCAGGGCAAGCGCGCCAGCCTTTCGCAGTGGTTCACCAGAAGGATGGCGCGGCCTTCGCCGATCGCCACCTTCGCCACCGGCGACGGCGGCCGGTCGGCGGCGTCCAGCACGGTCTCGGCCAATTTGACGACGGCCTTGGCGCGATCGGCATCGACGGCCGCCAACAGCCGCAGCACCCGCTCCGGCAAGGTCATCGTCACCGGCCGCCGCGGTTCGGCGAATTTCGCCGGCCGACCTCCGCGATTCTTGTCTGCGCTTGACTTCACGTTCTGTTTCAATGTTTATAGGTGCGAAGATTTGAGTTTCAACATTGATACTTGATTCCATTCGGCGAACGCAATCCGAAATGCGGAATCCGTTTTTAAAAACCAAAAACACAACCCCGAAAGGACGAACATGCGCAAGTACCTCTGGATGGCCCTGCTGGCTTTGGCGATTCCCCTGACCTTCACCGGTTGCAGCGATTCCGACGACGACGGCGATTCGAGCGGCGGCGGCAGTTCGAAATTCGTCGGCACCTGGGCCCTGACCCAAGGCGGCGGGGGTTCGGGGTAGCTCATTTGCAACGCCGACGGTTCGTCGCTGATTGCCGACACGGCCGACGGCTCCGCCCGGCGCGTGTACGGAACCTACGTCGTCGATGGCAACGTCGCGTCCGGTCCCATGGTCAATCCCGGCACGGGCGAAGGCGAAATCATCGCCACGCTCGACGGCGACGTGCTGTCGCTCGATTTCGTCGAGTTCTGGCACAATCCGTACAAACACGTGTTCTACACCGGAACCAAGATCTGATCGACGACCTTCGCAATGCAACCCGGCCGCCCTTACCCGGGGCGGCCGTTCCCTTTTCCGCCTGCGACCGACCCCAGCCGACAATTTTCGCCGCCATGAACGCCCGCCACCTCCAAGTCCGCCGCGCCGCCCTCCGCGGGTTGACCGCCGCGGCGCTGGCCGGCGCGTTGGCCGGCGCCGTCGGCTGCGGCCGCGCGGCGCCGGAACCCGTTCCGGTCCTGATGTACCACCACCTCGCGGCGGATCCCGGCGGCGACGTCTGGACGGTCGGCACGGACGAATTCCGCCGCCAGGTCGCCGACCTCAAGGCCGCCGGCTACCGCACGCTCCTGCCCGGCGACCTCGCGCGGCGCCGCCCGTGGAAATTCTGGCAGCCGCGCAAGCCCGTCGTCATCACGTTCGACGACGGCCTGCGCAGCACGCTGACCGACGCGGAACCCATCCTGCGGGATGCCGGCTTCCGCGCCATCTGCTACCTGATCACCGGCAACGTCGCGGACGCGCCGGAAACGCGCATGAAATACCGGCAGGACGATTCCCTCGTCTGGCCCGAAGTCCGCGACATGCTCGCGCGCGGCACCATCGCCTTCGGCATCCATTCCCACTCGCACGCGCCCGATCCGGCCCGCCTGGCGCTGGAAGCGGCGGAATGCCGCCGCATCTTCCGGCGCCAAACCTGCGCCGACACGCGGGATTATTGCTATCCCTACGGCGTCGCGCCCGACGTCCTCCGCGCGGCCGTCGTCGCCGGCGGCTACCGCACCGCGACGATCTGCGACGACCGGATTTTCACCAACACCCCCGGCGTCGATTATTTCCGCATTCCGCGCGTGTCCGTGTTCGGCGGCGTCCACCGCTTCGCCGTGGCGCCCGACCCGGCGCCGGCCAACGGCGGCTTCTGCGCCGAAGCGCGCAACGACGGCTCGCCCCTGCCCGCGCGCGGCGTGCTCCGCGACGCCGCCACCGGCCGCCGCTGGGACCTGCCGCCCGTCGATCGCTTCGACTCCCATCCCCGCCGCTGGTGCTGGACCCACCTGCCGCCGGATCTCGCCGCGCCGCAGGTCGAAATCTGGGAGCGCAACGGCTTGTTCCGGTATTATCCCTGAAGCAAACGAGCTTTTCATGAAAGCCAACAAATTCGTTTTCGCCGGCGCCTTGGGCGCCGTGCTGGTGGCCGGGCTGCTGCTGCGCTTCGCGGGCTTGCAGGAACCGTTCGGGCTCCACCCCGACGAGCGGCCCATCTCCCAATGGATGGAGCGCATGCACGAATACCATTCGCTGCTGCCCAAGTGCTACGCCGGCGGCTTCTTCGTGCTGGCGGACGCGACGCGCAATCTGTTCGAGTGGGCCATCTTCGCCCCGCTCCATCGCTGGCACTATTTCACGCGCGCGACGGATCAGTTCAACCCCGAGCCGCCGGACGTCTTCACTTTCGGCCGGCCGTTCAACGCCGTGCTGGGCACCTTGGTCGTCTGGCTGGCGGCGCTGTTTGCGCGCCGCACCTCCCGCTCGCGCGCCGCCGCGCTGGCCGCCGCCGCCCTGATGGCCGTGGCGGCCTATCCCGTCGAGCACGCCCATTATCTCGAAAGCGACGTCGCCATGCTCGCTTCCGTCGCGCTGGCGCTCTACCTGCTCGTCCGCGCCATCGAGAAGAAAACGCTCGGCAGCCTGGCGGCGGCCGCGTTCGCCGTCGGGTTCGCCGCCGGCACCAAGTTTCCCATGGCCATCCTGCTGGCGCCGCTGCTGGCCTCGATCCGGCTCCGGCAGCCGGCGGCGTCCGGCCGGGCGCGCGCGCGACGCCTGGCGGGCAAGATCGCGCTGGCCCTCGCGCTGGCGCTGGCGGGTTTCGTGGTCGCCTCGCCGGACGCGCTCCACGTGGCCTCGTTCGTCCACGGCCTCCGCCACGGCGAATCGTCCGTTTACGCCGAAACGGCGGGCCTGCTCGGCGCGGCGGCGAAGGAGCCCCACGCGCGGGAATGGATGAACGCCGCCAACATGGCGCATTTCGCGCGCTCCCTGGGTGCGGGCTGGCTGCTGGTCGCGGCGCTCGGCCTGCCGTGCTGCTTCCTGCGCCGGTTCCGCGCATTCTGGCCGGCCACGCTGCTGTTTCCCGCGCTCCACCTGTGGTTCATCGTGTTCCACGCGCCGTGGTCCCGCTCGCAGGAATTCATGGCCCTGATCCCGAATTTCTGCCTCTGGGCGGCCCTGCCGGCGGCCGTGCTGTGGAACGTCCGCCGGCGGCCCGCGCTCGGCAAAACCGCCGCGCTCGCGCTGGTGGCCGTCGCGCTCCTGCCGGCCGCGCGCAACGGCGTCGCCATGTCTTCCCAATTCGCGTGGGAAGACACCCGGCGCCTCGCCAACCGCCTGCTGAAAACCTACTACCCCGCCTCGCGCGTCCTCGGCACCGAACTCTACACCGCCCCGGCGGAAATCGGCGTGGCGTGCCACACCGTCGGCATCGGCAAGTACGAAAGCGCCGGCGCGGACTTCATCCGCACGAACGAGATCGACTACGTCCTGCTGAACGTCGATGCCCACGGCCGCGGCGTCCTCGATCCGCGCACGGGCAAGCTGTTCCCGCAATACGCCGACCGGATGGAAAACCTGCTCCAATACGGCCAGCGGCTGGCGGCTTTCGGCTCGCTGGATTCGCCCGCGCCTCAGGCGACCTTCCGCGCCCCCGGCATCGAGTTGTGGAGTTGCCCCGACGCGCGGCCCCGGCCCCACGTGGACGTGGGCGCCGAACTGCCGCGGCCCACGGTCGTCCAAGACGGGGCGCGCACCACCTGGTTCCGGGGCCGGCTCCGCGCCGGACCGCGCTTCGGCCTGTTGTTGGACAAGCATCCGCGCGAAGTCGCCATCGGCGGACCCGGCGATTTCGACGGTCCCGTCTTCTTCGTCTTGCGCACCCACGAACGCGGCGTCGCCGTCCGCGCCGACGGCTTCGGCCGCACGGCGCGGCTCGCGCTCGCGCCCTACGATTCCGGCGTCCTCGCGCTGGAACGCCCGGGATGGCACCCGCGCTGGGCCCGCTATGAACGCGTCGTCGTCCGCGCCGAAACCGGCGGCCCCACGCTCACCTATCTGCCGTGCTATCTGCGCGTCGCCTTCGACCCCCTCGAAGCCGCGGCCATCCTGCTCGACGACGGCCATCCCGAACGCGCCGTCGCCTTCCTGCGCGACCAAGGCGCGCTCGCCAACGCCGGCCCGTTCTGGCAGGCGCTCGCCGGCGAGGCCGCCGCGCGGCCCGCGGCCGAAGCCCTGCTGGCGCAGTGGCGCGAGTGGCTCGCCCGCGACCCCGCCGATCCGCCGCCGGTCCTCTCCGGCGGCGTGCGCCTCGAAACCTGGCAGGATTTCGCGCGCATCCGCCTGACCGAACTCGATCCGGCCACCCGCCTCCCGCTCTACCCGACGGAAATCGGGTTCCACCGCTCGGCCGTCTGGGCCCAGCTCCTGCCGGTGCTCGGCGCGCCCCAGCGCCTGGCGCTGCTGGTGAACCGCGCCGCCGACGCCTTCGGCAACACCAATTTCTCCGGCCAGCTGTTTCTCGACGCCGACGAAACGACGACCCTCGGCCAATGCGACTTCCTGGACATGCCCGACGTGCATGCGGCGCCGCGGCACTGGAACCTCGCAACATCCAACTTCCCGCGCCAAGTGTCCTGCGCCTTCCGCGCGACGTCCGGCGGTTCCCTCCTCCTCGAAGACGCCCAATTCCTCTGGAACTGGCGCGACATGCTCGCCGTCCGCGCCGAACAGCTCCGCCGCGCCCTCGCGGCGCCGGCGACGCCCCCGCCGGCCTTCCGCTACGCCGACTGGCTCGCCGTCCGCGCCTGCCGGATCGAGAACGGCCAGGCCGTCCTCGATCTCGAAGCGCTCCAGGATTTCATGCCGCCGTTCGCCATCCAGCTCCAAGCCGCCCACCACCGCAAATGGCGCAAGCTGGGCGCCCCCGTCCCGCTGCCCCACCTGCCGGCGCCTTGGCTCGCCGGCGAACGCCGCACCGTTGCCATCCCGCTCCCGGCCGACCGGGCGCCCGAACGGCTCGGCCTCGCCCTCGCCACCGATGTTCCCTGGCATTCTTCCCTCGTGCCCTTCGCCGGCGCCCCCGCCAAACGCCCCTTCCCCGTGCTAGCCGACCTGTTGGCGCAACCGTGAAGCCCCGGCCCCGGCGGGCCGGTTTCGCCGAAATTGAGGCTTCCCTTTTTTCCACGGTGTGGAAAAATCCCCCCGATTTTTTCCACGGCGTGGAAAACTTTTTTCCACGGCATGGAAAATCCAGATGAGGTGCCTTCCATGATGACGTCCGCCCAGATCCGCCAGTCGTTTCTCGACTTCTTCGCCTCGAAGCAGCACGAGATCGTGCCTTCTTCGCCCGTCGTGCTCCCGACGGATCCCACGCTGCTGTTCGCCAACGCCGGCATGCACCAGTTCAAGGAAATCTTCCTCGGCGCCCGCAAGTCTTCGTGGAAGCGCGTCGCCGACACCCAGAAGTGCATCCGCGTCTCCGGCAAGCACAACGATCTCGAGGAAGTCGGCCGCGACACCTACCACCACACCTTCTTCGAAATGCTCGGCAACTGGTCCTTTGGCGACTACTACAAGCGCGAGGCCATTTCCTGGGCCTGGGAACTCCTGACGCAGGTCTGGAAGCTGCCCAAGAACCGGCTCTGGGTCACCGTCTACAAGACCGACGACGAAGCCGCCGAAATCTGGCGCACCTGCACCGACGTCGATCCCAGCCACGTCCTGCGCTTCGGCGAGAAGGACAATTTCTGGGAAATGGGCGACACCGGCCCCTGCGGCCCCTGCTCGGAAATCCATTTCGACCTCACCACCAACGGCTGCACGCCGGACATGGTCAACGCCGGCAGCCCCCAGGTCATCGAGATCTGGAACAACGTCTTCATGCAATACAACCGCAAGTCCGACGGCACCCTCGACGACCTGCCGGCCAAGTGCGTGGACACCGGCATGGGCTTCGAGCGCGTCTGCGCCGTCATCCAGGGCAAGACGTCCAACTACGACACCGACGTCTTCATGCCGCTCATCGAGGCCGTCGCCCAGCTTTCCGGCAAGCCCTACGTCGAGGATGAAACCGCCGTGGCCATGCGGGTCATCGCCGACCACCTGCGCGCGCTGTCGTTCGCCATCGCCGACGGCGTCATGCCGTCCAACGAAGGCCGCGGCTACGTCCTGCGCCGCCTGCTGCGCCGCGCCGCGCGCTACGGCCGCAACATCGGCCTCGTGAAACCCTTCCTCTGCAAGCTGTTCCCCGTCCTTGAAAAGCAGATGGGCGGCTTCTTCCCCGAACTGACCGCCCGCCGCGAGGAAATCGTCCGCGCCCTGCGCGCCGAAGAGGCCAGCGCCCCCCCCCCCCTCCACCCCGGCAGCGCGCACTTCCACGAACCCGCCGCCGTCCGCATGAAAACCGCCGCGACCGTGTTCCCCGGCGAGCAGGCGTTCAAGCTCTACGACACCTACGGCTTCCCGTTCGACCTCACCGTCCTCATGGCCGCCGAAAAAGGGCTCGACGTCGATCAGCCCGCCTTCGACCGCTGCATGGACGAACAGCGCGCCCGCGCCCGCGCCGCGCGCAAGGACGGCTCCGCTGCCGAAAACGACCTCGTCGCCCACTTCGTGGAACAAGGCCTCCAGTCCACGTTCACCGGCTACACGTCGCTTTCGAACGGCACCGAAATCGTCGCCATCCTCTCCGGCGGAAAATTGGTCGATGCCCTCGCCGAAGGCCAGAGCGGCGAACTTCTGCTGAAGCAGACGCCTTTCTACGCCGAGTCCGGCGGCCAGGTCGGCGACACCGGCGTCATCACCACGTGCCAAGGCGCGCGCTTCGAAGTCGCCGACACCCAGAAGCCCGCGCAGGGCATTCTGCTCCACAAAGGCAAGCTCGCGCAGGGCGCGCTGGCCAAGGGCGCCGCCGTGATCGCGACCGTGGACGAAGCCCGCCGCGCGGCGATCAAGCGCCACCACACCGCCACGCACCTGCTCAACGCCGCGTTGCGCAAGGTGCTCGCCACCGATTCCATCAAGCAGGCCGGCTCCTACGTGTCGCCCGACCGCCTGCGCTTCGACTTCACCTGGTTCGAAGCCCTCACCGCCGAGCAACTCGCCGCCATCGAGCGCCTCGTCACCGAGTTCGTCGTCGCCAACGCGCCCGTCAAGACCTACGAAATGGCGCTCAAGGACGTGCCCGGCTCCGGCATCATCGCCGTTTTCGACGAAAAGTACGGCGATACGGTCCGCGTCGTGGACACCGAAGGCATCTCGCGCGAACTCTGCGGCGGCACCCACGTTTCCCGCAGCGGCGACATCGGCCCCTTCCGCATTCTCGCCGAGACGTCCATCGCCGCCGGCGTGCGCCGCATCGAGGCCCAGGCCGGCCTGCCCGCCTGCGACCACACGGCGCAGGAACACGCCATCCTCGCTTCCTTGGCCCAGCGGCTGTCCATTTCCGCGGCCGACGTGCCGGCGCGCGTTGCGACCCTGCTCGAACAAACCCAGAAGCTGGAAAAGGAAATCAAGGCCGCGGCCGAAAAGAGCGCGCTTGAAAAGGGCGCGGCGTTGGCCGGACAATTCGCGCCCATCGGCGGCATTCCGGTCCTGATCGCATCCGTCGGCGAACTCGCCGCCGATCCCCTGCGCGCCTTGGTCGAAAACCTGCGCAAGCAGACTCCCGAGAGCGTGATCCTGCTGGCGGCCGTCGCCGACGGCAAGATCACCTTCATCCTGAACGCCGGACCCGCGGCGCAAGCCAAGGGCGTGAACGCCGGCAAGCTCGTCGGCGCCATCGCCAAGATCGCGGGCGGCGGCGGCGGCGGCAAGCCCGACAAGGCCCAGGCCGGCGGCAAGGATCCCGCCAAGCTGCCCGAGGCGCTGGCCGCCGCGCGCGAGCTGATCGCCCAGGCCCTCGCCTGATCAAATCAGTTTCAGCAGGCACTTCGCCAGCGGATGGTCGTTCGGCGCGAGCCGCCATTGGCCGCGCGTCCGTTCCACCCAGCCGCCGGCCTCCAGAAACCGCAAGTGGTGCCACAGGGTCTGGCCGGGGACCTGCACCGCGGCCTGCAGCGCCTGGAACTTCCGCGGCCCCGCCTGCAACGCCTGCACGACGGCGATGCGCCGCGCGTGCGCCAAGCCTTGCGCCAACGCGGCGGTCTGTTCGTCCCCGGCGGGCGGATATTTCGCGCACGCCTCCTGCAGCGCCCGCAGGATCGGCTTGGCGCTGGCCACCAGCGGATCCGACTCCGGATAATAGCGGACGGTGCGCCCCCGCCGTTCCACGCTCGCGATGCCGCGCGCCTGCAGGCTCCGCAGCTCCTGGCTGGCCCGCGCCAGATCGATTTTTTCCGCCGCGGCCAATTCCGAAACCGACTGCCCCGGATTTCGAATGATCCGCCGCAACAAAGACAGCCGCGTCGCCCCCGTCAACACCCGGCACGTGCGCCACAACGTCGGACTCAACGCCATTTTCCACCTCCGCATTTCATATGATGGTTAATTAATGATGATACGATCCCCAAGTCAAGACATTCGCCGATAAATCCATACAAAATGGAGCATTCACCGTTTTCGCCAAAACAAATCGTATGATGGTTAATTAACCATCATACGGTTGAAATGGCCGGAAGCGGCAAGGTGGGGGGGGATCTGCATGAAAGGCCGGTGCAGCGTCCGTGGAACGCGGAACGGTTCGCGGCGAGAATCGAACGGGCCGGCCGCAGGGAATCGAAATCCGGTCCAGATGCGGCACATGCGAAAAGGAAAGTTCCGCCGCAACCCGGCGGGTGCGCCGGCGACCGACCGGCAATCAGCCCTTGAAGACGAAGAACTTCCGCATGACGTAGTTGATCGCCAGCGAGCTGAGGATGTTGGCGCCGAACGCGTAGGTCGTCTGCATGCCGAACCGCCGGATCAACACGACCATCAACGTCGTGCCCACCGCCATGCTGACGGCCGACACCGCGAGAAACAGCAGAAACTCGATCACGACGTGGTGCCGGCCGGGCTTGAACACGAACCACCGATTGGCGAGGTAGCACACCGTGTTCGAAACGAAGAACGCCACGACGTTCGAGTAGAGCGCGTAGCGCGCGCGCAGTTCGTCCACGACGTCCGGCGCATGGAGCCCGAACAGTTTCACCAGCGGATCTTCCGGCGTCACGCACGGAAAAAGCAGGAATCCCACCAGAAAGAACGTCAACACGTGCGTGGCGGTCGCAAGCCCCCCCGCCAAACCGTACTTGACGAATTGAACGAGCGGCGGCGCGTCGTGCGAAAGATAGTGGTTCCAACGCGCCTTCAGGCTCATGTCACTTCACCCATTCCTTGATTTCGGCGGGCAGTTCCTCGACCGACAGCAGCGTGCATTCGACTTCGGCCCCTTCTTCCGTCGGCACCGCGACCTTCTCGCCGGCCTTCTTGCCGGCGAGCGCCTTGGCCATGCGGGTGTTGGAGGAAATGACGTGCTTCTCGGGCTGCTGGTCCCATTCGCCCAGGATGTGGAAGTGTTCGACGTGGCCGCCGGGATATTCCAGCGTCACCGTCGTGCCCACGCCGGCGACGCCCTTCGGCGCCTCGGAGAAGTCCGACGGCCGCACCTTGGCCATCATCTTTTCGAGTTCGGCGCGGCGCGCCATCAGCACGCGCTGCATGTCCTTCGCGGCCTTGTATTCGAAATTCTCGCGCAGGTCGCCATAGCTGCGCGCCACCGCGATTTCCTTCGAGTTGGCCGGGATGTCGACGTTGATCAGCTTTTCGAGTTGCTCCTGGCGCTCGCGGTAGGACCGGTGCGAGGTCACCGTGCCGTAGGTGGCGATGGGCGTTTCCGCCGCATCGCCGGTGATCACGCCATGCAGGTGCGGATAGAGCTTGAGCACCTTGGCTTGCATGACCTGCCGGTCCAGGCCCGGCCAGGCGGTGGAACCGTTCAAGCGCTTGAAGAAATCGTTCTGCCGGCCGAGCGTCATGCCGTCGAACACCAGCCGCAGCCACTCTTCGTCCTCGAAATTCTCGCGCAGCAGCTTCTGCGTCTTGAGCCGATCGCCCATGTAGTCCTGTTCGAGTTCTTCCAAGGCCAGCGGCGCGAGCGCCGTGGGGGTCGGCAGATCCCATTCCTCGGCCTTTTGCGGATTGCGCAGGATCCACAGGAGCATTTCCTGGCGCACCAGGTGGGTGGCGCAGGCGTCCGCGTAGATCTGCCGGCAATCTTCGTCCGCGCCGTTCTTCAGCAGCAGATCCATGGCCGCCTGCAGCGCGCCGAAATGCAGGTGCTTGAGCTGGCCCAGCAGCGCGGCGCGCGTCGCCGCCGCATCCTGCGCCAAGCAGAATTCCAAGGCGGGGGTCAGGTCGCGGGCGGGCAGGTCGTGCAGCAGCGGCAGGATCGCGGCACCCTGCAGGAAATCGCGGACGGCCGCCGGCCAATCGCATTCGGCGGCCTGGAGGCCCAGCCGCGCCGCCAGCATCGCGGCCTGCATGCGCAAGCCGGGCTGGCGACTCGTCGCGCCCTTCAGCACGAACGCCATGCGGTTCGCCAGGATCGCCCGCTGGGCCGGCTGGATCGCCGCCAAGCTCGCGGGGCTGTCCGCCAATTCCCGCGCGCGTTCCAGAATGGTCTTCAAGTCGCGCTCGTTCGCGAGCTTGTCGAACCACGAATCGTCGTAGCCCGACGCTTGGTCCAGCAGCCGGATCGGCTCGGTCCGCTTGGCCGGAATCGCCACCGTGGGATCGGCCTTGAGCGCCTTGCGCGCCGCGTCCCAGAAGCGTTTCCAATCGGCTTCCACCACCACGCCCGCCGCCAGCAGTTTTTCCTGCAGCGCGCCGGCCGTCAGCGGGCCGAAGCTCGCCAGGGCCGCGCGCACGACGTCCGCCGGCGTTTCCTGCACCAGTTTCTGGACGCCGTCCCGGTCCCGGTGCAGCCGGGCCAGCAGATGGTCGTCGGCCAGCGCTTCGATGGTTTCGGCGGCCACCTTCATGGCCAAGCCGTGCCCCGGCCGGCCGCGGAAATCGATTTCGATCTTCTTGTAGAGCGCGTCCGACTTCTGCACGACGCCGAAGCCCCACGTGCGGTGCAGGCACAGCGCGCCGGGGCGCAGGCCGTACAGCAAGCGGAAGCGCCGCACGCATTCGCGCGCGGCCAGCTTCTGCCCGAAGCCCGCCTCCTGGATCAGGGCCAGCAGGTGCGGATTCGATCCGGCCACCACGTCGGCCGCCCGGAGCCAATCCTTCGCGTTCATCTGGTCGGCCGGCGTGTTTTCCGCCCGCCACTTCAGCAACTCGATGCCCCCGGCGACGTCGCCTGCCTTCGCCAGCGCTTCCTGCGCCATGCCCGCCCATTCGCGGGTCGCGCTCGGCGCGCCCGCCGCCTTCGCGGCGTCCAAAGCCGCGATCCACTCGCCCGCGGCGGCCTTTTCGTTCCCCAGCAATTCCAACACGCGGTTTTCCAACTCGCTCTGACCAACAGCCTCGCTCATGTGACGACCTTCCTCGCAAAAATCGCTCGCAGGAAACCACATCGCGCCGCGAAATGCAAGCGGCGCGCGCGGCGGGCCGCGGAAAACGGCCACTTTTCGCTTCCATTCCCGCCCGCGCCCAGCCTACTCTTGGCCCACAGGAGCATCTCGGACATGTCCAGCACTTTCGGCACTCTTTTCCGCGTGACGACCTTCGGCGAATCCCACGGCCGCGCCGTCGGTTGCGTCGTCGACGGCTGTCCCGCGCGCATTCCCCTGTCCGAGGCGGACGTCCAGCCGCAGCTCGACCGGCGCCGGCCCGGCGCCTCCGCGCTCACCACCCCGCGCAAGGAATCCGACGTCGTTTCCATCCTGTCCGGCGTCGAGCGCGGCCTCACCCTCGGCACGCCCCTCGCGCTGTCCATTCCCAACGCCGACACCCAGCCCGGCGACTACGCCGAGATGGAAACCGTGCCGCGGCCCTCCCACGCCGACTTCACCTACGCCGAAAAATACGGCCTGCGCGCCCGCTCCGGCGGCGGCCGCGCTTCGGCGCGCGAAACCGCCGCCCGCGTCGCCGCCGGCGCCGTGGCCGAAAAAATGCTGGCCGCCTTCCACCCCGTCCAGATCGTCGCCTGGGTCGAAAGCGTCGGCGCCGTCGTCGCGCCGCGGCCCGACCTGACCGCGCTCACGCGCGCCGCCGTCGATGCCACGCCCGTCCGCTGTCCCGATCCCGCGACCGCCGCGCGGATGATCGCCGCCATCGAAGCCGCGCGCGACGCCGGCGATTCCGTCGGCGGCGTGCTCGGCTGCGTCTGCCGCGGCGTGCCCGCCGGCTGGGGCGAACCCGTGTTCGACAAGCTCACCGCCGAACTCGCCCACGCCATGCTGTCCATCCCCGCCACGCGCGGCTTCGAGATCGGCGAAGGTTTCGGCGCCACGTTGCTGCGCGGCTCGCAGCACAACGATCCCTTCGTCGCCCGCGCCGGCGGCGGCATCCGGCTCGCCTCCAACCGCTGCGGCGGCATCCAAGGCGGCATTTCCAACGGCGAGCCGATCTTCTTCCGCGTCGCCTTCAAGCCGGTCTCCACCATTTCGCTGCCCCAGCCGACCGCGGCCTTCGACGGCACCCCCGTCGTGTTCGAGGCCAAGGGCCGCCACGATCCCAGCGTGCTGCCGCGCGCGGTGCCGGTCGTCGAGGCCATGGCGGCCCTCGTGCTCGCCGACGCTTTCCTGCAGCAGCAAGTCCAGCGCATTCCCCGTTCCGGAGGTACCCCATGAAGACGTTTTTCCGGCTGCTCGCCGTCGTCCTCCTGCCCGCGGCGGCCGGTGCGGCCCAGCCGCGCTCCGTCGCCCTCGTCGTCCAGGACGGCGGCTTCGCCCAGATTTCCGAAACCCACGACGTCGAGCCGCCCGGCGCCGACGGCCTCGTCCGCATCGGCCCGCTGCCCGAGACGCTCCTGCCCGCATCCGTCAACGCCGCGCCCGCCGAACGCGGCGAATTCCTCGACGTCGTCGCCCAGCGCTTCGCCTACGACCTGCTCGACGACGCGGCGCTCTTCCGCGCCTACCGCGGCAGCGCCATCGTCTGCCGCAAGGGCGAAACCACCTTGGCCGGTCGCCTTGCGAATCTGCCCGATTTCTCCCGCGCCGCGCCGTCCCTCGTGCTGGAAGCCGAAGGTCCGGCCGTCCGCATCGTTCCCGATCTCTTCGCCTTGGACGCCATCGAATTTCCCGTCCGCGCGGATCTCGCCCGCCAGCCCACGCTGGTCTGGCAGCTCGCCGCCGGCCAAACCGCGCCCGCCGTCGTCCAGCTCCACTACGCCGCCGGCGGCCTGGCCTGGTCCGCATCGCACCAGGCCATTCTCGCCGCGGACTCGCGTTCCATCGCCCTGTCCACCCGCATCCGTCTCCGGAACGACACCCGGCGCGAATTCTTCAACGCGCGCATTCGCCTCGCCCTCACCGAAAAAGGCCTGTATGCCCCGCTCGTGCCCGATCCCGCCGACGCCCGCGCCGGACAGGCGCCCGCCCTGCGCTACGCCGCCGACGGCCAATCCTGGGTCCCCGAACGCACCGCCGCCTCCGCCGCCTTCGTCGCCACCTACGACCTGCCCCAGCCCTTGACCTTGCCCGCCGCCGCCGAAATCCGCGCCAGCCTCGCCGCGCTCCCCGCCCTGCCCGTCGAAACCCGCTACGTCTACGACGGCGTGCGCTTCGACCGCTACCAGCGCAATCGCCGCACCGACTGGAATCTCGGCACCGAGTCCTCCCCCGTCGTCGCCACCCGCCTCGCCTTCCGGAACGAATCCGCCGCCGCCCTGCCTCCCGGCGAACTCCGCCTCCTGCGCGGCGAAGCCGACCGGAACCTCGAATGGATCGGCACCGCCTGGCTCCCCGCCCTCAAGCCCGGCGAAGCCGCCGACCTCGATCTCGGCCCCGCCGCCGGCCTCTCCGGCCGCCGTCTCCGCACAGGCTACGCCGACGTCGAGCCGTTCAAGGCCGCCGAGGAATCCTTCGAAATCACCCTCCAGAACCAAACTGCCGCCGACCAAGTCGTCGACGTCGTCGAGCACTTCTACCGCGGCGACAACCACCAAATCACCGCCGCCAGCGCCGAGCACGTTCCCGGCGGCGATCCCCACTCCGTCCGCTTCTCCATCCCCGTCAAGGCCGGCGCCAGCCAAGCCTTCACCTACACCGTCCGCTATACCTGGTGACCACCGCCCCGCGCATCCTGATCTGCGGCGTCAACTGGCTCGGCGACGCCGTCATGTCGCTGCCCGCCCTCCAAGCCCTGCGCGACCATCAATCCGGCGCCCACCTTGCCCTGCTCACCAAGCCCGGACTCGCCGCCCTGTGGTCCATGTGCACGACCATCGATCAAGTCATATCGCTTCCATCTGCCGGGCAAAGTCTTAAGCCGACGATACGCGAACTTGAAAAACATGAATTTGAGGTTTCCTACATCCTTCCGCACTCGTTTCGCTCCGCGCTGCCGCCATTTCTTGCCCGGATTCCCAAGCGCATCGGCCTCCCCGGACATTTCCCGCGCGATTTCCTCCTCACCGACGTCCGCCGGCCCGCGTTCGGCCCCGGCCGCGAGCATCAGGCCTACGAATACCTCGACCTGTTTTTTCCCGGCGAAAACCGCCGCACCTTCGTTCCGCCGCGTCTGGCCCCGCCGCCCGCCGCGCTCGACGCCATGCGCGCCAAGCTCGCCGCGCTGCCCCGGCCCTGGATCGCCATGCTTCCCGGCGCCGCGCGCGGCACCTCCAAGCAATGGCCCGCCGAGCGCTACGCCGAAACCGCCGCGGCCCTCGTCGCGCGCACCGGCGGATCCATCGTCGTCCTCGGCACCGCCGGCGAACGCGCCGTTTGCCAGCAAGTCGCCGCCGCCGCCGCGCCCAACGGGCTCAACCTCGCCGGCGCCACGACGCTCCCCGAACTCGCCGCCGCGCTGGCGCTCGCCGCCGCCGTGCTCTGCAACGACAGCGGCGGCATGCACCTCGCCGCCGCCGTCGACGCGCCCCTCGTCGCCATCTACGGCATCACCAATCCGGCCCAGACCGGGCCCCTCGGCCGCCTCGTCCGCATCCTCCAGCGCTCCGCCCGCCGCACCCGCGACGTGCCCCGCCAATCGCGCGAGGCCGCCCAAGCCCTCGGCGCCATCGAACCCGCCGAAGCCCTTCAAGCCGTCCTCGATCTCCTTCGCTGAGCCGCCGCGCGCCTTCCCATGCGGTTCGGCGCCGCTCAACCCAAACAAGAAACGAAAATATTGAAAACAACGGTCAAGTGTTCAAAGGAAGCCGTCGGCCCGGCAAAATCCATTCGCGACCAAGGCGCCGAAACGTGAACAAGGACTTCCCGCTATCCTGTTTTTCGGAGGCCGCGCGCTCGACGGTGGGCGGGGTGCTGGCGTTCCAGGCGGGCCTGCTGGGCGCGGGGCTCATCGTGTTTGCGGAAGGACTGGACCGGGCCAGCACGTGGATCTGGTGTCTCTTCGCGTGGATGGCGCTGATTCCGTTCACCATCGTCCGGCTGTGGGGGCTGCTGCTCGCGCCCGTCCTGGCGGCGATTTTCTACGGCGCCGTGTGGCGCGAGTGGAACCGGCTGCTGGTGGCCGGCGGCACCGCGCTGGCGCTGGCGGCGACGACGCTGGTTTGCGCGCGGCACAATCCGTTCGCGGACGGCGAATTCCCCGCGGCGTTCCTGATCGCCGCGGGGCTGGCCGCGGCGACGTTCGCGCTCGGCGCGGCGCTGGAAATCCCGAAGAAGCGCGCGCCGAAACCGACGCCGCCGGCGGCCTGAGCCGCGCCTTGTGCAAGCGGCGAAATCTCCGGGCGGGGCGCGGCGCTATTTCGGCAGGACGTGCCAGAGGATGGCGAAGTAGTGGCAGGCGCCGCCGGCGAGCACCATGAGATGCCAGATCGCGTGGTGGTACTTCACGCGCTTGAAGAGATAGACGCCGGCGCCGAGCGTGTAGCAAAGGCCGCCGGCCACCAGCCAACGGATGCCCGCCGCGGGCATGTTCGCCAGCAGCGGCTTGAGCGCGAACACGATGATCCAGCCCATGAGCACGTAGAGCGCGGTGCTGGCGCCCTTGAAGCGCCCGGTGAAGAAGCCCTGGAACACCAAGCCCGCCGCCGCGATGCCCCACACGATCCCGAACAGCGTCCAGCCCAGCGCGCCGCGCAGGACGATCAGCATGAACGGCGTGTAGCTGCCCGCGATCATCAGGAAGATCATTTCGTGGTCCAGCACGCGGAACACGCGCTTGACGCGCGGCCACGGAAAGCTGTGGTAGAGGGTGGACGTCGTGAACATCAGCACCATCGCCGCGCCATAGATGGCGCAGGGCACGACCTGCCAGGCGCCCTCCCCGCGCACGGCCGCCGCCACCATCAGCACCGCCAGCCCGGCGATCGCCAGCAGCGCGCCGACGCCGTGCGTGATCGCGTGGGCGATTTCCTCGCCGAGCGTGTATTTGGAAGGCTGGTAGGCCATGCTGGGTTTCCAGACCCCCATGGCCTTGCGCCATGGGTGAATCAGGTTCGTCCAACGCCACGGCCGGCCGACCTGATTCACCCGCCACGCAAGGTGGCGGGGGTCTCAAAAAACTACCGCTTGTACTTCTTGCGCTTGGAGTAGCCGGTGTGCAGGAGCTGATGCGACTTCTTGCCCAGCGGGGCGCCGAGGAAGTCGGCGTAGAGCTTCTGGACCATCGGGTTTTCGTGCGAGCAGCGGAAGGCGCTCTTTTCGTCGTCGCGGTAGATGCCCGCGGCGCGCTGGCGGCGGATTTCGTCGGTGGCGCCGTAGGGCTGGCCGCCGCCGCCCACGCAGCCGCCGCGGCACGCCATCACTTCGATGAAGTGGAACGGCGTCTCCTGGCCTTTTTCGCGCGCCGCGCGGACCTTGTCGAGCACCTTCTCGACGTTGCCCATGCAATGGGCGACGGCCACGCGGACTTCCTTGCCGGCGACCTTCAGCGTCGCCTCCTTCACGCCGTCGAGGCCGCGGATGTCCTTCAGCTCCATCGTGGGCAGGCGTTCCTTGGTCAGCGCGAAGTGCGCGGTGCGCAGGGCGGCTTCCATCACGCCGCCGGTGACGCCGAAGATCGTGCCGGCGCCGGTGTAGTCGCCGAGGAGCGAATCCACGCGTTCGTCGTCCGGCAGGTTGCGGAAATCGATGCCGGCGCTCTTGATCATGCGGCACAATTCGCGGGTCGTCAGCGAGAAGTCGATGTCCTGCTGGCCGGAGCTGCGCATTTCCTCGCTGCGCTGGATTTCGAACTTCTTGGCGGTGCAGGGCATGATGGACACCACGAAGAGGTCCTTCGGGTCGAGGCCCTTCCGCTGGGCGTAGTAGGTCTTCGCCAGCGCGCCGACCATGGCCTGGGGCGACTTGGCCGTCGAGAAGTTGGGGATGAAGTCCGGCGCGAACTTCTCCATGTAGTCGGTCCACGACGGGCAGCAGCTCGTGATGAGCGGCAGGTCGCCCTTGCCGTGCACGAAGCGTTCGATGAACTCGGTGCCTTCCTCCATGATGGTGAGGTCGGCGCCGAAGTTGGTGTCGAACACGGCGTCGAAACCCAGGCGGCGCAGGGCCGCATAGATCTTGCCGGTCAGGAGGGTGCCGGGCTCGTAGCCGAAATCCTCGCCCACGGCCACGCGGACGGCGGGGGCGATCTGCACGACGCAGTGCTTGGTCGGAGCGGCCAGCGCCGCGTAGACTTCCTTGGCGTGGCTGTGCTCGTAGATGGCGCCCACGGGACAATGCGCGGAGCATTGGCCGCACTTGATGCAGGGCGATTCGTTCAGCGAGACGTCCGCGGCGGGGGCGATGCGGGATTTTTCGCCGCGGCCGAGGAATTCGAGCGCCCACACGCCCTGCATCTGCTGGCAGACGGCCGCGCAGCGGCCGCAGAGGATGCACTTTTCGGGATTGAGGATGATGGAACCGGTGGAATCGTCTTCCGGCAGGTCGCGCAGGCGCTTGCCGAAGGGCGCTTCGCGCACGCCGAATTCGGCGGCGAGGCGCTGGAGCTCGCAGTTGTTGTTGCGCGGGCACTGCAGGCAGTCGTCCGGATGCGTGGACAGGATCAGTTCGATCACGGTGCGGCGGATGGCCCACAGTTCGGGATCGTGGGTCGTGATTTCCTGGCCTTCGGCGGCCGGCGCGGCGCAGGCGCGCACGAGCTTGGACATGCCCTTGACCTTGACCACGCAGATGCCGCAGGCGGCCCAGGCGGGGAGGTCGGGATGGTAGCACAGGCTCGGGATCTTGACCTGCACCTGCTTCGCGGCGTTCAGGATGTTCGTGCCCTCGGGCACCTCCACCGGGAGGCCGTTGATCTTCAGCTTGATCATCTTCATCGTCGTCGTCCCCTTCTCAGCGGCGGCTCACGGCGCCGAACTTGCAGGCCTTCAGGCACTCGCCGCACTTGATGCAGTTTTCCTGGATGATCCGGTGCGGCTTCTGGCGTTCGCCGGCGATGGTGTTCACCGGACACTTGCGCGCGCACAGCGTGCAGCCGATGCACTTGGCCGGATCGATCGCGTAGGACACCAGCTTCTTGCACTTGCCGGCCGGGCAGCGCTTCTCGTCGATGTGCGCCCGGTATTCGGCCTCGAAATACTTCATGGTGGACAGCACCGGGTTCGGCGCCGTCTGGCCCAGGCCGCAGAGGGCGGCCTTCTGCATCGCGGTGCCCACCTCGCGGATCTTGTCGAGGTCGCCTTGGGTGCCGCGGCCTTCGGCGATCTTCTCGAGCAGGTTCAGCAGCACCCGCGTGCCGATGCGGCACGGCGCGCACTTGCCGCAGCTTTCGTCCACGCAGAATTCCTGGTAGAAGCGCGCGACGTCGACCATGCAGTCGTCCTCGTCCATGACGATCA
>CAYTEK010000038.1:0-21402 GCA_964436715.1 uncultured Verrucomicrobiota bacterium
CTGCGCATCAAGGTCAAGGGCCCGGGCGACGTCACCGCCGCCGACATCCAGCTGGATTCCTCCGTCGAAGTCCTCAATCCCGACCAGCACATCTGCACGCTGGACGCCGACGGCGTCTTCGATGCCGAAGTCGAAGTCAAGATCGGCCGCGGCTATTGCCCCGCCGAATGGAACAAGAAGACCGACCAGGAAATCGGCCTGATTCCGATCGACTCGCTGTTCTCGCCCGTGCGCCGCGTCAAGTACGCCGTGGACAACACCCGCGTCGGCCGCCGCACCGACTACGACAAGCTCGTGCTGGAAGTCTGGACGGACGGCCGCATCGGCCCCGACGAGGCGCTGACGCTTTCCGCCGCCATCCTGCGCCACCATCTCGACGTCTTCGTGAACTTCGACAAGGACATCGTCGAGTTCCAGGAGAGCGAGAAGGCCGTGGATCCGGCGCGCGAGGAGCTGGCGAAGAAGCTGGCGATCAGCGTCAACGAAATCGAACTGAGCGTGCGCGCGGCCAATTGCCTCAACAACGCCAACATCACCACCGTGGGCGAACTGGCGCAGAAGACCGAAGCCGAGATGCTCAAGTACCGCAACTTCGGCAAGAAGTCGCTGAACGAAATCAAGCAGAAGCTGGCCGAGCTGGGCCTGGCGCTGGGCATGACCTTCGACGCCGATCTGCTGAAGACCACGAAGCCCCAAGAATAGCCGAAAAAGGAAATCGCCATGCGCCATCGCAAGAACACCGTCAAACTGGGCCGCACGCCGGCCGAGCGCGCCGCGCTCTTCTCGAGCCTGGTCAGCAACCTGATCTTGGCCAAGCGGATCAAGACCACCTTGCCGAAGGCCCGCGCCGCCAAGCGCCTGGCCGACCGGATGGTCACCGTCGGCAAGCAGGGCACGCTGGCCGCGCGCCGGCAGGCGCTGTCGTTCCTGAAGCTGGAAGCCGCGGTCGCCGAACTCTTCGGCGCCGTCGCCCCGGCCATGAAGGATCGCGCCGGCGGCTACACCCGCGTCGTCAAGCTCGGCAAGCGCATGAGCGACAGCAGCGAAATGTGCCTGCTCGAGTGGGTGGATTTCGTGCCCAAGGCGCCCAAGGCCAAGAAGGAAAAGACCGCCGAAGCGCCCAAGGAGGCCCCGAAGGCCGAACCGAAGGCGGCCAAGGCCGAGAAGCCGGCCAAGAAGCCCGCCGCCAAGAAGGCCAAGAAGGACGAAGAGAAGAAGTAGTTCTTTTCTGGTTTCCGCGCGAAACGGCATCCGGCGACGGATGCCGTTTTGCTTTTCCGGCGAATCACCAGCCGGCGTAGGCCGCGGCGCCTTGCGCCGCCACTTCGCCGCGCGCTTCGGCCGACCGGGTCTGGCCCTGCGCGTCCACCACGACGAGCTTGGGAATGCCGGCCACGGCGAATTTTTCCTTCAACGCCTGGACGTGCTTGTCGCCGAAGGGCACGGCGAGCCACGGCATGTCGTGGTCCTTCATGTATTTTTCCATGGCCGCTTCGGTTTGGTCGCTGGGCACGAGCACCACTTCGAAGGGCTGGCCTTCGGTCTGGAGCTGCCGGTAGGCGGCGACGAGCTGCGGCGTGAAGGCGCGGCAGGGCGGACACCACGAGGCCGAGAAGTAGATGCCGATCTTCTTGCCGGCGAGCGTCGCGGCGGAAACCTTCTTGCCCTTGGCGTTCACCAGGCGCTTGCCGAACAGGGCTTCGAGCGCGGGCGGCACCTCCGCCTCGGCGGCCGGCGCCGCCGCGGCGCCGGGCGCGATGCCGGCCCGGCCGCGGCTGCCGACGTAGATTTGGTCGGCGCTGCTGAGCTGGTTCAGGCGGATTTTCATCTTTTCGCCGTTGGGCAACTGCAACACGACTTGGTCGTATTTCAATTCGACGAAGGCCGCTTCCAGCGTCTTGCCGCTGGCGCTGGTCCACGTGCGGACCTCCTGGGCGGCGGCGATGGGCAGCCAGACGGCGAGAGCGAGGGCGAAGATTTTTTTCATGGCGTTCTCCCGCGATCGCGATCCGGCGGCGCAAGCAGTCGGCCGGTGCCGCCGGTCTCCACGCCTTCCAGGGCCAGCAAGGCCTGCTTCAGGAGACTGCCGCCGCCGAAGCCGCCCAAATGGCCGCCGGCGCGCACGACCCGATGGCAGGGGATCAGCAGTGGAAACGGATTGTTCGCCAAGGCGTTGCCGACGGCGCGCGCGGCGCCGGGCCGGCCGAGCTGCGCCGCGATCCGGCCGTAGGTGCTCACTTGGCCGCGCGGAATGCCGTGGGTGGCCTGCAGCACGGCCTGCTGGAACGGCGGACGTTGGTCGAGCGCGACGAGATCGAGGTCGAATTCGACCTTGGCGCCCCGCAGCAGCGCGCGGATGCCCGCTGCCACGGTGCGGACGTCGGCGTTTGCGGCCAGCCCGGCGTGCGGATAGGTCCGGCGCAGCGCCGCGTCGGCCGGCCGGTCGGGCGTCGACAGAAACACGTGGTGGATCACGGCGCCGCGGGCGGACGGCTGCCACGCGAGCGCGACGGGACCGAACGGGGTCATGCGGACGAGATACGCATTCATCGCGCCTCCTCGGGAACCAGCACCGACAGGGTTTGGGGCAGCAAGCGGATTTCGACCTCGGCGCCCGCTTCCACGAGCTCGCCGTCCAACTGGATGGGCGTGGCGCGGCGCCGGCGCACGGTCAGGGTTCGGAAGCGGCGGGTCAGAACCTGCGGCAGGCGATCGAGCGTGCCGTTGAACAACCGGGCCACGTTCACGAGCACCAGCGGCAGGTCTTGCCGCAGGACGACGACCATTTCCATCTGGCCGTCGTCGGAACGGGCCTGCGGCGCGATCTGGGCGCCGCCGCCGTATTGCGTGAGGTTGGCGAGGGTGAAGATGACCGGATCGGCGAAGACCTGCGCCGGTTCGCCGTCGAGCGCCACCTCGAACGGCTGCGGTTCGTAGGCGATCAGTTCGGACGCGGCGGCGAACACGTAGGGCACGATGCCGCGGAAGGGAAACGCCTCGAAGCCGCGCACGATGGCGGCATCCCAGGCCAGGCTGCAGGTGACGAAGAACGGCCGGCCGTTGGCGGCGCCCACGTCGATGGCGCGGCGCCGGGAGCGGGCGAGGGCCCGGACGGCGCCGGGCAGGTCGAGCGGAATGCCGAAATGGCGGGCGAAGCCGTTGCCGCTGCCGGTGGGCACGACTCCGAGGGCGACGGGCGTGCCGACGAGCGCGCTGCCGATGCTGTTGACCATGCCGTCGCCGCCGACCACGATCAACGCATCCACGCCGTCGCGCACCGCGCCTTCCGCCTTGCGGCGGCCGTCGGCGACGTCGCGGCTGAATTGGTAGGAAACGTCCGCGCCGAATGGCCCGAACTGCTCCTCGACGATGCCCCAGAACGAGTCGAAGGAAAATCCCAGGCCCGATTTCGGGTTCACCAACACCCGCACGCGGCGGAGGGAATCGGTTGGCGGTCCGGGCTTCATCCTGCGGCTAGGGTCGGGCGGCCTCGAACGTGCCCGCGAGCCGTTGGGCGCCTTTGCGCATCGCATAGCGGCCGACGGCATGGTCGGGGGCATCGAAGGTGCCGCTCAGGGAGACGTCGTCCGTCGCGGCGGTGTCGGTTTGATATTCGGCGGAAAAGGAATCGCCCAGGATGTCCGTCGGCTTCGGGAACCAGATTTCGCCGCCGGGATCGGTCAACCGCAGCGCGACGACCTGCGCGCCCTCCACGGTGAAGACGAGGGTGCCGCCGTTGGAGGTGCGGCCCTGCCAGGCGCCCGCGTAGTCCGCGTCGGCCCCGCCGCCGTCGTCGCCGCCGCAGCCCGCCATGACGGCGCAGGCGCAAACCCACAAGCATCGGCGGACGAAAGACGACCAAGCGTTGTTCATGCGGTCACATCCCTTCTGGGACCCAAGCCTATTCCGCGCGGGGCGGATCGTCAAGAAGCCGCACGCGAAAGCGCGCCGGCCATCTCATGGGGTGCCGTTCAGCGCGTGACCGAAATGGGCGAGGAAGAACTGCTTTTCGGACGTGAACCAGCCGCGCTCGCCGGGCGGCGCTAGCATGGGGCGCATGCAGGTGGCCATCTGCAGGGTGACCAGCAAAAGGATTGCGAACCAGAGCTTGAGCCCGGCCTGCCGCTGGAAGAGGGGCGCGGCGCGCAGCTTGTCGACGAACCGGCCGGCGAAGCCGATGGCCACGAGCCACAGCAGGAACGCCAACAAGGCGACGAATCCGAGATTGGACGTGGACACGGCGAACAGCCAGGCGACGGGCGCCAGGCCGACCAGGATGAGCCCCATCATGGCGAAACACGCGCTGCCCAGCGCGCACGTCTGCGGCAGCGTCAGCGGCATGCCCGCGACGCAGGAAAACACGTAGAGGCTGGGAAAGCAGAGCAGCAGGGAACAGAACCCCACCAGCGGCATCTTGGCGGCATCCATCGCGGCGACGGGCCACCCGCCGAACAGGCCGACGGCGATTCCGAACACGGCGTCGCAAACGAGGCCGACGGCCAGCCATTGCGCCGCCGCGCCGAGCGGGCGTTCGCGGTTGGCGATGCTTTCGGCGATGCGCGCCGGATCCTTGAGCAGCGCGGCGACGAGGCCGGCCGGCGGCGCGGGGACGGGCAGGGGCGGCGGATTGACGGTGGCGTTCATGGCGGTCTCCTATGTTCCTCCCGTCAGCAGAAACGGGAGCACTTCGGTGAATACGAACTCGTAGAAATTCCGTTCGAAGGCGTCGGGCCGGAAAAAGACGACGGGATAGAACGGGCTGCCGACGAAGGGCCGCAGAATCCAGGACAATTGGCAGCCCACCAAGGCGAAGGCCGCCAGCCAGGCGCCGAACAGGCCGGCGAGCGGGCAACGCGGCCGCACGAGCCGACGCAGGCCCTGGTGCAGCGCGAGATGGCCGAGCAGCCCCGCGCAGGCGAGCAGGACGACGTGGGTCATGAGAATCGAGTTGTGCGCGAACCGCAGTTCGGCGGGGGTGCCGGCATAGGCGAGGCCCGTGGACAGGAAGAAAAACGCGACCGGCACGAGCGCAAGCAGGATCCAGCTGCCGATGGCCATGGCGGCGAACACGGCGAACACCGTGGACTTGAACGACAGCCCGGAACCCAGCAGGGCGGCGACCATCCAGTTGAAGACGGCGACGAATGCGGCGGTGCCGAGGAAGAGCAGCGGCAGCTTGGCGGCGACGTACAGCGCGAGGCGCGGCGAACGCCAGCCCGCGAGGACGGAGCCATAGAGGGCGCAGGCCAGGCCGATGAAGACCACCAGGCTGGGCAATTCGCTCCAGCGCAGGTTCTGCGCTTCCGCCCGCGACCAGAATTCCTCGCGGTTCTTCAGCAACACCATGGGCAGCGTTTTCATGCCGTTGCGGGTACGACCCGCCATCGGGCAAAGAGTTTACCTTTGGTCGGCGGGCGGCGTCAAGGCGCCGGAAACGGCGCGTCGGTCGGACGCGGGGCGAGGGCGGCGGCGTTCCGAAGCAGATCGAGGAACTCCCGGCGATAGCCGCCGGGGTCCGCGCCGACGGCGCCGGAAGTCCAGGCGATCGCATCGGCGTAGTCGAGGTCCAGGACGGACGGATCGCCCCGCAGCATGAGGCCGGCGGCGGCCACGCCCGCGGCGAAGCGGAAATCCGCGGAGGCGTTTTCGAAGGCCGCGGCGCCGCCGACGAAGGGCACTTCGATCTTCGCGCTCCGGTTCGCCTGCGGCAGCTTGTAGCGCAGCTTGACGGTCAGCCATTCGGGATTGGCGTTCGCCGGCGGCGCGGGCGGCGCCGCGCGCGCCTGGTATTTGAGGGGATCGACGTCGGGGGTCGATTCCGCGCCGACGGGGACGAGTTCGTAGAAGGCGGTCACGACGTGGCCCGCGCCGAGTTCGCCGGCGTCTTTCCGGTCGTCGTTGAAATCTTCCTTGGCGAGCAGGCGGTTTTCGTAGCCGATCAGGCGATAGGCGGAGACGTGGGCGGGATTGAATTCGATCTGGAGCTTCACGTCCTTGGCGATGGCGAAGAGCGTGCCGGCGGCCTGTTCGGCGAGCGTCTTGCGGGCTTCGGAGAACGAGTCGACGTAGGCGTAGTTGCCGTTGCCCTTGTCGGCGAGCGTTTCGAGGCGGTCGTCCTTGAGGTTGCCCATGCCGAAGCCGAGCACCGTGAGGAAAATGCCCTGTTGGGCGCGCTCGGCGATGAAGCCGGCCAATTCCTCCGCATCGGTGATGCCGACGTTGAAATCGCCGTCGGTGCAGAGCACGACGCGGTTGTTGCCGTCGGGGAGGAACGTCTTGCGGGCTTCGTCGTAGGCGAGGCGGATGCCTTCGCCGCCGGCGGTGCTGCCGCCGGCCTGGAGGTGCTCGATGGCCGCCTCGATCGTCGCCAGCTCGCTGGCGGGCGTGGCGGGCAGGACGAGCCCGGCGGCGCCGGCATAGACGGCGATGGAGACGCGGTCGCGTGCGGTGAGCTGGCGGGCCAGGAGCTGGATGGCTTTCTTGACGAGCGGCAGCTTGTTGTCGCAATCCATGGACCCGGAGACGTCCAGGAGGAAAACGAGATTGCAGGGCGGCCGCGCGTCGGCGGCGAGTTCCTTGCCCTTGAGGCCGATCTTCACGAGCGCGTGGGCCGGGTTCCACGGACACGCGGCGGACTCGACGTGGACGGCGAAGGGCACGTCGCCTTGCGGCGGCGCATAGTCGTAGGGGAAATAATTGACCATTTCCTCGATGCGCACGGCGTCGGGCGGCGGCATTTGGCCGGCGCGGAGAAAACGCCGGATGTTGGCGTAGGAGGCGGTGTCCACGTCGATGGAGAAGGTCGAGAGCGGCTCGTTCGCCACTGGCTTGAACGCGTTGCCTTGGATCGGGGCGTAGGACTCGGTGTTTTCCGGCGGCACCGGACGCGGAGGGGGCGCCCAACTTCCGCCGTAGCAACGGATGCTGGCGGCCCGGCCCGCGCCCGAGCGATTCGCCATTTGTCCGGGCGCCAAGCCCTTCATGACGATGGGGGAGATGGCGTCCGAGGCGATGTTCAATTCCGTCACGGAATCCATGGCGGGCGCGGCGGCGAAGTCCTGGATTTCGGGTGGCGCCGTCATCTCCAAGTCCAGATCGGGCGGCGTGACGATGTCCACCATGTCCGGCAATTCGGCGGGGACGAGGAGTTCGTCGAGCGTTTGGGAGTCGGTTTGGATGATTTCGCAAGAAATCGCGGGCTCGCTCGTTTCGCACAGCTTGGCGAAGCGGGTTTGGAGAAGGTTGCGGGACGCCTGCCAGAGGACGCCGCCGAAGACGAGGGTGACGGCGGCGGCGACGGCGGCGAAGCCGGTCGCCCGGCGCCACGAGAAGCGCGCGAGGCGGCCGGCCGCCGGCGCCGGGGGCTGGAGCACGCGCCGGCGCTGGTCGTCGGTCAGGGAAACGTCGGGGGCGTTCTTCAGTTCCGTTTCGAGCTGGGCGGCCAAGGCGCGGATTTCCTCCACGGCGGCGCGCGCGGCGGGATCGGAGGGGAGGCGGGCTTCGATTTCGGCGCGTTCGGCGGCGGAGAGTTCGCCGAGGGCGTAGGCGGTCAGTTGGATTTCGTCGATGGGCTTCATGGGCGTTCTCCTACGATTGGGCGGTCTGCCGGCGGAGTGTTTGGATGCCGACGTGGATGAGGTAGCCGACGTTGGTTTCGCTGAGCGACGTGACGGCGGCGATTTCGCGGTAGCTCATTTGCTGCTGGAATTTCAGGCGGATGACTTCGGCTTGGTTGGCGGGCAATTCCGCCAGTTTGCGCAGGAGGAGCGAGGCGCTTTCGCGCAGGCTGGCTTCTTCGGCGGGGGAGCGGCCGGGCGCGGGAAACGCCGCGGCCTGGGCATCGGTGAGCGTTTGCATGGGTTTGTCCTTTCGGAGCATGTCGATGCAGCGGTTGCGGCAGACGCGGAACAGCCACGGGGCGGTGCGTTCGTCCTCCAGGACTTCCGCGCGCCACAGTTTCAGGAAGACGTCCTGGACGGCGTCGCGGGCGCTTTCATAGTTGCCCGTTAGGCGGAAGGCGTATTGGCACAACGGCCGCTCGTAGCGGGCCACGACTTCCTGGATCCATTTCGTTTTGTCGCGTTTCATCGGTTTTTCCGGTTGGAGGCCTTGGCGAAACTGGCAGAGAACGGGGCGATCTTCAACAAGTCAACGGCTGGGGACGGATTTTCTTAGGCGAAATCCACGGCCACCTTTTTATAAAAAGGTGGCCGCGGGATCGAAGGCGCAAGCGGCGCCTAAACGCATGGGAATGAAAGGATTGTGATCGGCCGGCGGGCGAACGGCTACTTTTTTCGAAAGGCCTGGAGGGCGATGCCCCCGAAAAAGATCGCCAGCACGACGCCGGCGATGGCGGCGCCGATCCAGCCCATGAGGGCGAGGGCGGTCATGATGACGCCGGCGATGAGCACGCCGAAGAAAATGGAAAGGAAGCTGCGGAAGAAGTTCAGGCCCAGCAGCCAGCCGGCCATGGCGCCGGTCCAGGCGCCGGTGGCGGGCAGCGGAATGGCGACGAAAATGGCGAGGCCCCAGAATTCGTATTTTTCGATGTTGGCGGTCTTGCGGCGGGTGCGGGCGAACAGCCAGTCGAAGAACTTTTTCCCGACGGGCACTTTCATGCAGAGGGTCGAGACGGGACCGAGCAGCAACAGGATGAACGGAACGGGCAGCAGGTTGCCGAGCACAGCCCAGAAAAAGATGCGAACCGAACGCCGCAGATCGTCCAGCCCGAGGCGGGTGGATTTGTCGACGTCCGGCAGCAGCACGTGGCCGACGGGAATGGCGCCGCGGAGCTCGACGATGGGCAGCGTGGAAATGGCCACGATGGCGGCGTCGGGAGAAAGTCCCTTGGCTTGCAGCTTTTCGGCGATTTTCTGGCCGGTGCTTCGATGCGGGACGGCGACGGCGGTCGCGGCGCTGGCGCGTTCGAGGATCGCGGGTTCGGGATTCAGTCCGTCGGGCGCCGCGCTTTCCGGAAGCGCGAACGTCCAAGCGGGCAGGAGGGCCAACAGGGCGGCAAGACGAAGCTTCATCGGGCGAGGATTTCCTTTTTGATTTTCTGGAAGCGGCGGAGCATGCGGAAGAAGCGGAGGGTGTCGGCGAGGGGGCGCACCTTGGATTTTTCGTCGCCGTAGATGGTCTGGATGGTCACGGCGCCGAGCTTGCGGCCTTCGAGGGCGAGGCGGAGTAGGATTTCCGATTCGGCGGCGTAGCGCTGGGAATGGGCGTCGTAGGGGCCGGCGGGGAACGCGGCGCGGTGGTAGAGGCGGCATCCGCACTGGCTGTCGGGCCCGTGCTGGCCCAGCACGCGGGACAGCAGGGCGGACATGACCCGATTCACGACGCGGCGCAGGCGCGGCATGGCGGCGACGTCGCCCATGCGGTTGCCGACGAGCACGGGGCTGTGGGTGCGTTCGTAGGCCTGCAGGAACGCGGGAATGTCGGACGGCGCGTGCTGGCCGTCGGCGTCGAGGGTGATGGCGAGGTCGTAGCCGTGCTCGCGGGCATAGTCGAAGCCGGTTTGGAGCGCGGCGCCCTTGCCTTGGTTGTGGACGTGTTCGAGGACGATCGCGCCGGCTTCCGCGGCGACCTTGTCGGTGTCGTCGGGGGAGCCGTCGTCGACGACGATCACGTCGGGGCAATATTCCAGGACTTCGCGGACGACGGCGCCGACGCGCTTTTCCTCGTTGTAGGCGGGGATGAGGACGCAGGTCTTGAGCGGCGGCTTGGCCATGGGATCAATAAGCGTTCTGGCGGTTGAAGAAGGTTTGGATCAGGATCTTGAGGTCGAAGGACAGCGACCAGTTTTCAAGGTAGTAGAGGTCGTGCTGGACGCGGTCCTCGATGGAGGTGTCGCCGCGGAGGCCGTTGACCTGGGCCCAGCCGGTCATGCCGGGCCGGGAGACGTGGCGGGTCATGTAGTGGCCGACGTCGTCCTTGAACTGCTCGACGAAATGGGGCCGCTCGGGGCGCGGGCCCACGAGGGACATGTCGCCCACGAGCACGTTCCAGAACTGGGGCAATGCGTCGAGGTTCCACTTGCGGAGGATTTCGCCGACGCGGGTGCGGCGCGGATCGTCGGGCGGGGCCCAGATGGGACCGGTGGCGGCCTCGGCATCGACGGGCATGGTGCGGAGCTTGTAGATGGTGAACGGCCGGCCGGCGATGCCGCAGCGGACCTGGCGGTAGAAGACCGGTCCGGGGGAACTGCGCTTGATGAGCGGCGCCGCGACGAGGATCGCCGGCGCGGACAGCAGCAGGCCGACGACGGCGCCGACGACGTCCTCCAGCCGCTTGAGCACGCGATTCCAGAAGGCGTCCAGCGGCCAGGCGGCCATGCCGATCAGGGGAATGTCGGCCACGTGGTTGACGCGGACCCGCGACGTGAGCACGCCGTAGAGGTCGGGCACCATGCGGAAGGGAATCAGGTTGCGCTCGCAGTGGAACAGGATTTCGGTCAGGCGCTTGTGGGAAATCGTCATGTCGGCCAGGATGACTTCGTCGATCTGTTCTTCGGCGACGACTTTTTCCAACTCGCCGACGTGGCCCTTGACGAGCTTGGGCGTGATGGCGGTGGACAGCGCGATTTCGCGTCCGCCGGGCGCGGCGGGGAGCAGGTAGCCGGCCAGGCGCGAGCGCAGGCGCGGTTCGCGCTCGAGGGCGCGGCGGATGCGCGCGGCGAGGTCGTCCACGCCGATGATCAGCACGCGGCGGACGGGGGCGATGCGGCGCGCCCAGTGCAGTTCGATGCGGAACAGCGCGAACCGCTCGAACAGCACCAGCAGCAGGACGGTGAAGAACGCGATCAGCGCGACGGTACGCGAATAGGGCGGCCAATCGGACGGCCGGACGACGAACGACAGCGCCAGCGCCGTGCCCAGCGTGATCGTGACGCCCCGCACGATGCGCGGCAGCTTGTCCCCGAACGTTCCGAGCTGCGGCCGCAGGTAGAGGCCGATCTGGCGGAACACGACGACCAGCAGCGGCGCCAGCGCGGCGGCCGCGGCCACGTACATGATCCGCGGCGGGAAAATCTCGTTGTGCTGCAGCGGCACCAGCCCCCAGTCGAAGCGGATCCAAGTCGCGAGCATCACGCCGAGAAACGCCGCCGCCGCGTCGGCCACGCCGGCGAGGATGCTGCAGAAGGCGTCGAAATTGTCGCGAGGGGCTTGCATGGCTGACGGAATACCCTACGAAATGGCCGGCGCAGCGACAATCCCGGAATTCGCGTCCCGAATGCGGTTCGGCGCCCCCCGCGCCCGCCGCCGCCGCGGGGAAAAACGGACAAAGATAAAGTGGCGGCTGCCGCGCCGACGCGGTACAGTGCGCCTTCGCATGGAAAAGCGACAACCCAGCGTGGCGGTGGGCCTGAGCGGCGGCGTGGATTCGAGCGTCGCGGCGTGGCTGCTCAAGCGCGCCGGCTGGCGGGTCGTCGGCCTGACGATGAGCATCTGGGATGGGTCCGTGCCGATTCCGGACGAAGGGCTTTCGGGCTGTTTCGGCCCGGGGGAGGCGCGGGATCTGGAGGCGGCGCGGGCGAGCGCCGCGCGCCTCGGGATCGAACACCGGGTGGTGGCGCTGGCGGCGGAATACAAGCGGACCGTGCTGGACTATTTCCGCGCGGAATACCTGGCCGGCCGCACGCCGAATCCGTGCGTGCGCTGCAACCAGCGGATGAAGTTCGGCTTCTTGCTCGAACAGGCCCGCGCACAAGGCGCGGATTTCGACAAGTTCGCCACCGGCCACTACGCGCGGACGCGCTTCGACGAAGCCAGCGGCCGCTGGCAGCTCCTGCGCGGCCGGGACGCCGGCAAGGACCAGTCCTATTTCCTGTCGCGCCTGCGGCAAGAGCAACTGGCGATGCTGGTGTTTCCCCTGGGCGAACTGCGCAAGGGCGAGGTCAAGGACCTCGCCCGCGAACTGGGCTGGGCCGACTTGGCCGAGAAGGACGAAAGCCAGGATTTCATCGAGTGCGCGGATTACGCGGTGCTGTTCCGGCCCGGCGACGCCCAGCCGGGCGACTTCGTGACGCGGACGGGCAAAGTGCTCGGGCGGCACCGGGGCATCATCCATTACACGATCGGCCAGCGCAAGGGCCTGGAATTGGGCGGCGGCGGCACGCCGTGGTACGTGCTGGAGATCGATGCGGCGCGCAACCGCGTGGTGGTGGGGCCGCGCGAGGAGCTGCACGCGCGCGAACTCGTCGCCGGCGACTTGAACTGGGTGGCGCTGGCCGGCGCGCCGGAAGGGCCTTTCCGCTGCGAGGTCCAGATCCGCCAGCGGCACAAGGCGGCGCCGGCGACCGTCGTTGCGGACGGCGACCGGCTGCGCGCCGCGTTCGACGAACCGCAACTGTCCGTCACGCCGGGGCAAATCGCCGTGTTCTACGCCGGCGACGTCGTGCTGGCGTCCGGCGCGATCGAGAAACCGGCGCAATAAGGAGTGCCTTCGGGGGGCGGAACGTGCTAGAAAGACGCCCATGGAGTCGTTTTCGCTCAAGAACCGGAAACTGATCGAGCAGGCGGCGGGCGTCGCCCTGGTCGGCGTGCTGGTCTTCTTCTGCCTGCTGGTGCTGAAGCCTTTCGTTTCGGCCATGCTGTGGGCGGCGATCCTGGTCTTCGCGTCGTGGCCGGCGTACGGATTCGTTCGGCGGCGCTTGACGGGCGGCAACGCCGTCGCGGCGGCGGGCCTGATGACCTTGCTGGCGCTGCTGGTGCTGCTCATTCCCCTGTGGATGCTGGCGGCGTCGTCGCTGGACATGGTCGCCTGGCTGGCGGCGCATTTCCGGGGCTTGAAGGAGTCCGGCCTGCCCAAGCTGCTGGCCGCGCTGCAGGCCCATCCTTTCTTCGGCGCCTATGCCGACGCGATTCGCGCGGCCGTCGGCGAACTGCTCGGCGACACGGAACGGCTTGCCGGCTGGGTCGCCCAGGCGTCGAAGGTGTCGGTGGGCTGGCTCGTGCAGCGGGGCGTCAGCCTCGGCTACGGCCTTTTCCAGATCGTCTTCAGCTTGATCTTCATGTTCTTCTTCTACCTGCGGGGCGAGGCGGCGGCGGACGTGGCGACGGCGCTGATGGAGCGGGTGGCGGGACCGTTCATGGCGCGCCTGCGCCGGCGCATGGCGACGACGCTCAACGTCGTGGTGCGCGGCACGGTGGGCACGGCCTTCGTGCAGGCGGCGGTGGCCGCCGTCGGATTCGCGCTCTTCGACGTGCCCAACGCGGCGCTGTTTTCCATCCTGATCTTCGTGCTGGGGCTGTTGCCGCTCGGGCCGCCGCTGCTGTGGATTCCGGTGGGCCTGTGGCTGCTGGGCAACGGTCGGATGGCCGACGGCGTCGGCCTGCTGATCTACGGCGGCGTCGTCATCAGCGGCATCGACAACGTCGTGCGGCCGATCTTGATCGCGGGCTCGTTCGATTTCGGCGCGGTGCTGCGCCGCCGGCGGGCGTTGGCGCTGGGCGCGGCCACGGGACTGCTGGTCGGCGCGGGCTTCGCGTTCGCGGGCCTGCCGGGGCTGGTTGGCGTGGCCGTGGCGGCGGCCGTGGGGCTCACGCCGTTCGCGTCGGCCGGCGTCGTCGCCTTCCTGGGCGGCGCGATCTGGCAATTCGCGACGGGCCGGCTGATCGACGGCTTCTGGCTGTTTTTGTTCGCGCTGGGGCTGCTGCTGGCGGCGCCGCTGCTGGCGTCGGCGGTGCGGCGCGGAGTGCCGGAAGCGGCGCCGGCGCCCGCGCGGGAGCGGGTGCCGGAAGAGGGCGTGCCGTTCGCCGTCATGGTCATCGGCGTGGCGGGCGGCATGCTCGCCTTCGGATTCATCGGCCTGTTTCTGGGACCGGTGCTGCTGGCCCTGGGCTACGATCTGCTGCGCGAACTGGCGCAGGGCGCGCGCGAGGACGCGGCGGGCGGCGCGCCGGACGGGAGGATGCCATGACGGTGGCCGAACGACTGGGCCGGATTCGGGAATTCGTCCTGCGCGCGATCGGCGCGCTGCCGGGCGACGAACAGGGCGGCAGCCTGCCGGCGCGCCTCGTGCGCGTGGGGCATCTGCTCTTCCGCGGCTATGCGGACGACGATCTGGCCATCCACGCGTCGTCGCTGACGTTCGTGACGCTGGCGTCGCTGGTGCCGATTCTGGCGGTGGGCTTCGCGCTGGTGAAGGGCTTCGGGTTCGGGGCGGACCAGCTGGCGACGGTGGAGCAAATGGAATGGTTCGCGCAGATGCCGGCGCAGTGGCAGGAATTCATGCAGAAGGTCCTGGACATCGTGGACCAGACGAACTTCGCGGCGCTGGGCTGGATCGGCCTGGCGTTCTTCGTGTTGACGGCGGTGCTGCTGCTGGCCAACGTGGAGAAGAGCTTCAACCGGGTCTGGGGCGTGGACAAGAACCGCAGCCTGCTGCGGCAGGGCGCGAACTACACCAGGGTGCTGGTGCTGGTGCCGGTGCTGATCGGCGCGGCCGGCGCCCTGAAGGCGCAGGTCGCGATCAACCGGAAGATCTTCGAGGTGGACGTCAACGCCTGGGCGCAGAACCTGGCCTCGTTCGGCATCCTCTGGCTGGCGATCGGTTTCCTCTACGTGTTCGTGCCGAACACGCGGGTGCGGCTGCGCCCGGCATTCACGAGCAGCCTGCTGACCACGCTCGTGTTCCTCGGCTGGATGCAGATGTTCACGGTGATGCAGGTGGGCGTGGTGAACTACAACCGCATCTACGGCGCGTTCGCCGCCGTGCCGGTGTTCATGCTCTGGATGTACGTGACCTGGGTGATCCTGCTGCTGGGTGCGGAATTCACCTTCGCGCTGCAGAATTCGGACACCTACCAGCTCGAAAGCGCGGCGGACTCGGCGAGCGTGCGCGCGCGGATCCTGGTGGCGCTGATGGTGCTGCGCCGGGCGGGACGCGCGCTGGCGGGCGAGCGCGATTGCTTCGACGCCGCCGCGTTCGCGCGCCAGACCAAGGCGCCGATCCGCCTGATCAATTCCGTGGTGGCCGCGCTGGTCAAGCGCGGCTATCTCGCCCAGGTGGCGAGCCGGGACGCGGGCTACGTCCTGATGCGGGCGCCGGCCGCCATCCGGATCCGCGACCTCGTGGCGGAATGGATGCACGAAGGCGGCGGCCACGCCGAAATCGAAAACGTCCTGACGCTGGACGCGCCGCTGCAGGACACGCTGGCGCAGATCGAACGGGGGCTCGCCCAAGGCTTCGGCGACCTGACGCTGGCCGACATGGTCGCGGCCGTTTCCGACAAGAAAGCCTAGCGCTCCCATGGCGTTCGATCCCGCCCAGCATCTCAACCCGGAACAGCTGCGCGCCGTGACGGCGCCCGACGGCCCGGTCTTGGTCATCGCCGCCGCCGGCACGGGCAAGACCCGCACGCTGACCCACCGCGTGGCCTGGCTGGTGCTGGAAAAAGGCATCGATCCGCGGAACATCCTGCTGCTGACCTTCACGAACCGCGCCGCGCGCGAAATGCTCGAACGCGCGGCGCAGCTCGTCGGCGGCGACGTCGGCGGCCTGTGGGGCGGCACGTTCCACCACGCCGCGAACCGCCTGCTGCGGCGCCATGCGGCGCTGCTGGGCTACGGGCCGGACTACACCATCCTCGACGAGGACGATTCGGCGCGGCTGCTGAAGGCCTGCATCGCCGAGCTGGGGCTCAAGGACAAGAAGTTCCCGAAGGCGACGGTGCTGGGCAGCGTGTTCGGGCTGGCGGCGAACCGCGGCGCGGACGTCGGCGAGACGGTGCGGGCGCATTTCGAGGAGCACGCGGTGGATCTCGACGGCGTGCTCAAGGTCCACGCGCTCTACGAAAAGCGCAAGCGCGGCCTCAACGCCATGGATTTCGACGACCTGCTCGTCAACGGCCTCAAGCTCCTGCAGGAGCACGCAGACGTCGCCGCGCGCTACCAGGAGCGCATGCGACACGTGCTCGTGGACGAATACCAGGACACGAACCGGCTGCAAAGCGACTTTGTGGATTTGATCGCCGCGCGCCATCGCAACCTGCTGGCGGTGGGCGACGATTTCCAGAGCATCTATTCGTGGCGCGGCGCAGAGGTGAAGAACATCCTGTCCTTTCGGGACCGCTATCCCGACGCGACGATCTTCAAGCTGGAGGAGAACTATCGCAGCGTGCCGGGCATCCTGGAGGTGGCCAACCAGGTCATCGCCGGCAATCCCGAGCAATACCAGAAGGTTCTGCGCGCGACGCGTGCGGCGGACGTCAAGCCGACGCTGGCGAAGCTGACGGATGGCGGGCACCAGGCGCGCTACGTCGTCGAGCGGGTGCGCCGGCTGCTGGATTCGGGCGAAGTCGAGCCGAGCCAGATCGCGGTGTTGTACCGGTCCCATTTCCACGCCATGGAACTGCAGCTCGAACTGGCGCGCGCGCACCAGGACTACGTCCTGATGAGCGGCGTGCGCTTCTTCGAGCAGGCGCACGTCAAGGACGTGTGCGCGCTGCCGCGCCTCGCGGCGAATCCCGCCGACAGCCTGGCCTTCGGGCGGTTGATGGAAATGCTGCCGAAGGTCGGTCCCAAGAAGGTCCAGACCCTGTGGACGGCGCTGGGCGAACACCTGAACCTGCGCGATCCGGTCAAGCGCGTCCAGCTGGCCGGGTTGCTGCCGAAAGAGGCGCAGCCGCTCTGGAAGGCCGTCGAAGACCGCCTGTTCCCGCCGGACGAGCCAGACGGCGCGGTGCTGGACCGGCCCGACGAACTGGTCTTCCGGTTCACGGAGGCGTTCTACGGCGACTACGCGGCGGAGACCTTCGACAACGCGAAGACGCGCCTCGAAGACGTGGACGAGCTCATGAACTTTTCGGCGAAGTACAAAAACACGGCCGATTTCCTGAGCGAGATGGCGCTGCTGACGAATCTCGACGCCGAGCAGAACCGGCACGCGGGCGCGCCGGCGGCCGCGATCCGGCTGACGACCGTGCACCAGGCCAAGGGCCTCGAATGGAAGGCCGTGTTCGTGCTGTGGCTCGTGGACGGCATGTTTCCGGCGGCGAAATCGCTGGAAGAAGCCGCCAACGAAGCCGAAGAGCGGCGCCTCTTCTACGTCGCCGTGACGCGCGCGAAGGACTACCTGTGGCTGTGCGCGCCGCGGATGCGCAAGGCGCGCGACGGCGGGGTCATGATGTGCCTGCCGTCGCGCTTCCTCGACGAGATCGATCCGGCGCTGCTGCAGATCGACAAGGCCGGCGGTTTCGCGCCGCCGCCGCGCTGGAATCGGTGGTGAAGCGCCCCGGGCGGGGCGTCAGGCTTTCGGCGCGCCGGGTTCGGCGGGCGCTTCCGCGAATTCGGGGTAGAGCTGGTGCGCGCAATCCGGGCACAGCCCGTGGGAGAAAATGGCGTCGGAATTCTGCTGGATGTACAACTCCAGCTGGTTCCAGTAGCCCTTGTCGTCGCGGATTTTCTTGCAGCAGGCGCAGATCGGGATCAGGCCGCTGAGCGTGCGCACGTTCGCCAGCGCTTCCTGCAGGCGCCGGGTTTCCTGTTCGAGCGCGACGGTGCGTTCCCGCACCTGCACCTCGAGGTTGTCCTTGTGGGCGCGCAGTTCGGCGTTGAGTTGTTTCAGGTCGGTCGTGTGCTCGCGATACAGGTACGCCAGCAGCAGGAGGAACGGCAGGCTGGCGAGCAGGAAATACAGCGCGACGAGCGCCGATTGCCGCAGATCCCGCCGGAGCAGGTGGCGGATTTCGCTGATGTCGCGGTCGGCCTCGGCGATGTAGCGGCGGCCACCGGGCGACGTCTCGGGCAAGGCGACGGAACGGTACGTGCCCCACTGATCGGTGAACTCGAGAAACACCGTCCGGTTTTCCCGAAGCCCGCGCACGAATTCTTCGGGGATGTCTGCGTAGGGGTAGAAGTACCAGGACTCCCGTTCGCGCGCTTCTTCCTCCGAAACCGAAGGCGCCGAAAAGTAGAACTGGCCGTCTTTTTCAACGATGGTTTGAACCCATTTGAAACCCGATTCGACGCCGAATTCCGTCACCTGCTTTCGATTGCGGAGTTCTTCTTCCCGGCCGATGGAGTCGGGCGCGAGCGCGCGGTCGTGGAAGTCGGGCGCGAGCAGATATTTCAGGCTGCGGGCGGCCTGGAGCAAGTCGTGGTCGATCTCGGCCAGCAACGTCGCCTTGTGTTCGCGATACGACCAAACCGCATAGCCGCCGACCGCCAACGCGTACAACGCGACGCAGACGATCAGCAGCAAGATGGATGCCGCGCGCGGTTTCCACGATTTGCGGCGCACTGGCGGAACTTCGTTGCGGGAGGCTTGGAGGGGTTCGTCTTTCATTGGGAATTTATCCATCTTTAACAATAATATAACATTAAGTTGTCGGCCGCAAGCGTTTGAGTTTCAAAAACGAACAATTCGGAGGCGGCCTGTTTTTCAGAAGACGAACGAATGAAACGAGTTATCTATATGTCATATATAATGATGCAACTCTGACAGCAGCGGATCGAGCCGAAGGATGGACGAGCCGTGGGGGTTGTCCTGAACTCGTTCACCCACGACGCAAGGTCGTGGGGGTCCCGATCCCGACCTCCACGGGCTTGCCCCGTGGGAGAGGAAAGTTAGCCGCGGCGCCTTACGGCCGGAGCGGCACGTTGAGAAAAAGGTCGTCGTTGACCGACATGAAGTTGAACGGATAGTCCGGCCAAGTGACGGTGGAGAAGTAGGCGGCGATGTCGGCGGGATCTTGGACGTCGAGACGGAGAAAAGGTCCCCGCCCACCGGTTTTCTCGAGGTAGGTGTAAATGTTTTCCCGTTTGACGAGCACGCCGAAGTGATCGGTCACGACCAGATGATAGTCGGCGCGCGCGCGGTGGAGCATGACCAGGCACATCTGGGTTGAAAATTGGATGCCGCATCGGGTCCAGTGACGTTGGAGGGCGTTCTGCACGGCGCCGGCGATCGTGTCCGGCGTCGTTCCGAGGGGCAAGGTTTGGTACTGGTAAAACACCGCTTCCAACGTCTTGTGTTTTGCGGGAAAATCGATTCCCAACGCGCGCGTCATGAAGGGAGTCGTTCCCGGGGGGTGGGCTGTGGCGTAGACATCGGCGAGAGAGGCCACGGGGACCAGCCACTCGTTGTAGTTGTCGCGCACCTGAATGGCCAGATAGGTGGCGTTCTGCGCTGGCAGAGTCGCCGCGACGTCCATTCTCGGGGCGGCGAGAAGCAAGGCCGCATCGATGCAATTCAGTTCGAAGGGGTGGTCGAGAAAAGACAGTTGGTTGGTGCCAAGCGCGGCGATGAAGTCGGCGACGGAAGTGAATTCATGAAATCCGTTGCGGGCCGTAGGAAACGAAGAGACGTCGAGCGCCAGCGGCGTCTGGTAATAATGGGCAATCGCCTTGTCGAGCGATTCCAAATTCGACATGGCGCATCCGGCGGCGGCGAGAATTTGAAGGGTGTCTTCGCGAGCGGCGTCGGTGTCGAGAAACGACACGCGGACGGGTGCGCCAAGGGCGAAGTTCGCGCAAATCCACGCCAGGGTTGTCCACAACGGGATCGTTCGTTTCATGTTATTCCTGTAGCTTTTTTCTCATCGGTTCGAAGCCGCGGGCGTGGAGGTCGAGGAGGCCGCGGGGGAGGCTTTCGGCGAACCAGAGGGGGGCGTAGGCCTTTTCGAGTTCGTCGAGCAGCGGGCGGGTTTGCGAAGAAGGCGCGCCGGAAGCGACGAGGGCGCTGAAGTGGAGGAAGCGGCAGGACAGCGCGAGTTGGGCGTGATCGGTTTCGTCGGCCCATTCGGTGGCGCGAAGTTTGGAAAACTCGTCGGCCCAGGCGGGGGCTTGAGCCGCGATTTCCCGCACCGGAGAGGGATCGGCCGGCGGCGGCACGTTTTTCAGCGGCGCGAAGGGCCACGCGGCGACGGCTTCGGGTGCGGAGCCGGCCAGCGAAAACAGTTCGGCGGGCCGGGCGTCGTCGGCGCCGAAGAGGATCTTGGAAAAGGCGCGATCGAAGGCCGCGCCTTCGTCGTTGGCCGGATTCCACGCCAGTTGCGCGCCGAGGGCGAGTCCGTGGAGGGCGCAAGGCGGCATGTTGAAGTGGCCGTAGTCGCCCCAATCGGTGTTGAGCAGGCCGCGCGCGCCGAGTTCCTGGCCGGTGCGGGCGTATTTCGCCAAAACGACGCGGGCTTCCTCGATGGCGTTGAAGACGCGGCCGAAGCCGCGCACGGACGGGCAGACGGTCGTGGAGAATCCGCGCGAAATGAACTCGCCGCACTTCTCGAATTTGTTCGAGGGAAAGTAGGCCCAGTCGAGGATTTCGCAGCCGGGGGGCAGGTCGGAAATGGCCTTGGGATGCTTGAGCAGCATGTCGCCCCAGAGCATGAGCGACTTGCCGTGGCGCGCGGCTTCGCCTTGGACGAAGCGGACGTGATCGACGTATTGCCGGGCGAGGTCGGCGGGCGCGGCGCCGGGCGTGCGCTTGCCGAGGTCGTAGGTTTCGTCGCCGCAGAGGTTGAAGCGGGCCGCGGAGAAGCAGGGGAGGAATTCGTCGAGGATCCGGCGCAGCAGCGCCTGCGCTTCGGGAGCGCGGACGTTGATCGTGCAGCCGCGCAGGCGCTGGAGCCAGGTGGCGGATTCCCACGAAGGCGCCGGAAATTCGACTTCGGCGAGTTCCCGGTACTGCGGGAGCGAAAGGATGCGGCCGAGATGGCCGAAGCAGGTGAACGAGGGGACGAACTCGATGAAGTGCTCGCGGCAGCAGGCGTCGAGGGCTTTCAAGTCGTCGGCGTCGAAGGCGTCGTTGTCGCCGGCGATGGCGGGATCGAAGCGGAAGCGGAAGGGATGTTCGAAGTAGAGCTGGAGGTGGTTGATCTTGAGGGACGCCAGCAAGCGGATGCGGCGCTGGAGCATTTCGAGGCGCGGGACGCGGCCGCGGCTGACGTCGAGGTAGTAGCCGCGCCGCGGAAGCGCGGGGGCGTCTTCGATTTCGCAGCAGGGCAAGGCGGCGCCGGATTGCGCGCGGATCTGGCGGAGGGTTTGGAGGGCGTAGAAGAACCCGGCGGCGTCGGGGGCGGCGATGGCGATGCCGTCGGGCGCGATGCGCAGCGCGTAGGATTCGGGCGCGCCGGGGGCGGCGGCGAGGCGGATGGCGGCGTGCGCCTGGCGGCAGGCGCAGTGGTGGAGTTCCGGGAAGAGTTCGTGGAGGACCTTGCCCACGCGCGGGTCGAGGGGATCGGGAACGCACGCGGTCGGCGGATTCGGCAGCGTGCAGGCGCCGGATGCGGGCCGCAGGGAGGCCGGGGCTGGAATCAGGCGCAGCATGGGCCTCCCCAAACCGGTGCACGGTTAATTAAGTATGCACCGGTTTTGCGGCCGGCGGGCGGGCGGCCGGCGGGAATTTTCCACGGAGTGGAAAAACTTCGGGCGAATTTTCCACGGAGTGGAAAAACTTTG
>CAYTEK010000039.1:0-21394 GCA_964436715.1 uncultured Verrucomicrobiota bacterium
CGCCGCGCCAGAAGTCGCGGACGTCGTCGCGGAACTTGCCGTTCCATTCGCTCCAGCGCGCGTTCGGGAAGGAACCGACCTGGTAGGCGCCGGCGGCGTCCCAGGCTTCGGCGATGATCTTCACGCCGCGCAGGATGGGATCGTCGGCGATCTGCTCGATCACGGGCGGATTCGCCAGCAGTTCGCCGTCGCGGCCGCGCGCGAGGAGGGTGGCGAGGTCGAAGCGGAAGCCGTCCACGCGCATGTCCAGCCCCCCGGAGCGCAGGCAATGCAGGATGAAGTCGCGCACGACGGGATGGTTGCCGTTCACGGTGTTGCCGCAGCCGGTGTAGTTCTTGTAGCGCTTCCCGTCCTCCTCCATCATGTAGTAGATGGAGTTGTCGATGCCGCGGAACGAGAACGTCTGGCCGCCCATCCCGCCTTCGGCCGTGTGGTTGAAGACGACGTCGAGGATGACCTCGATGCCGGCCTGGTGCATGGCCAGCACCATTTCCTTGAATTCGCGCACCTGTTCGCCGCGCTGGTTCGCCTCGGCGAAGCGCGCGTTGGGCGCGAAGAACGCCAGCGTGCTGTAGCCCCAGAAGTTCCGCAGGTTGCGCCGCGCGCCGTTCTCCCACAGGAATTCCATTTCGTTGAACTCCTGCGTCGGCAGCAGTTCGAGGGTGGTGACGCCCAGTTCCTTGAGGTGCGGGATCTTCTCGATCAGTCCGCGGTAGGTGCCCGGGTGCGCCGCGCCGGAACTCGCGTGGGCCGTGTAGCCGCGCACGCTGGCTTCGTAGATGACCGATTCGTTCAGCGGCACCCGCAGCGTGCGGTCGCCCGTCCAGTCGAAATCGTCCTGCACGACGACGCCCTTGGGAAAGCGGCGGCCGTTCTTGATCGGCTGGCCGGGCGCGATGCCGTCGTGGTCGCCCCACTTCTTCTGGCCGGCGACGGCCAAGGCGTAGGGATCCAGCAGCCACTGGTCGGGATCGAAGGCGTGGCCGGCGGCGCCGTCGCGCGGGCCGTCCATGCGGTAGACGTAGCACTGCCCCGGCCGCGCGGTGGGCACGTGCAGATGCCACAGGTCGCCCAGGCGGTTCCGGTCGGGCAGCAGCTCGAATTCCTCTTTCGGAACCTCGTCTTCCGCGCGGTCGAACAGCAGCAGCCACACGCGCGTGGCGTGGCGGCTGAAGATGCTGAAATGGACGCCCTGTTCCAGCACGCGGGCGCCGAAGGGCAGCGGCACGGGGGCGCTGGGGATCACGTGTTCTCGTTTTTTCATCGGTCGGTTTCTTTCATCGATAAAGCGTCCAGGAGCGGAGCGAGTAGCGCAGCCATTGCCCGAAGGACAGCAGGATTTCCAAAAGCGACGGTCCGCGCAGGCTTGAGTGGCGGTGGCGGCGCGCATGCTTGACCCGCACGCGGCGATAGCGCTTGCCGTTGCGAATCACGACGTCGCCGTCTTCGGGGCGCGCCGGCGCGACGGCGGCCGCCGGTTCCGCGGCCGCCGACGGTTCCGGTTCGGCGAACGCGAGTTCGCCGCTGTCGTGCAGATAGCGCTGCACGCGCCGGATGGCGCTGGCCGGCCGCCACGGTTCCGAGAAATCGCTCCAGAGGATCACGAACGCCGCCGCCAATTCGATGGGCGAATAGGGCTGGCCGCGCAATTCGTCGGCGGTCGCCGCCAGCCAGGCGCAATCCACGGCGCACGCCAGGCGCTGGCGTTCCAGCATGCGGGGCATGCAATAATGGGTCATGCGGGCGGCGGAACTTTCCACCGCCGCGCGAAACGCCAACCGGCGCGCGTCTTCGTCGCCGGCACCGGACACTTGGCGCTCGTAGTCGCGCACGATCTCCCGGATGCGGGAACGGTACGCCAGCCAGAGCCATTCCTTCATTTTCCGGATGGCGCCGGCGCGAATGCGGCCGCACACGCGTTCGAGATCGTCGCGCAAGGGATGGGCCCGCAGGGTGTCGCGCAGGTCGGCCCGCGCCTCCCGCAGCTGCCGGCGCATGTCCAGCGGCAAATGCGGCACGTCTTCGTAGTTGAGCAGCAGGCGGCCCAGCAGATGCGCCTGTTGCCGCCATTCGGCGTAGGTTCCGCTACCCGGCGCGGGCGGCGGGCGCAACGGCCGGCGCGGCGCCGACAGCGATTGCAACGCCACCAGCGGCGCCACCCAGGCGATCGCCAGCAGCCCGGCCAGCAACGCGGCGCCGACGGCGGTATGATGGTAGACCATGGCGACCAGAAAGCCGCCGGTGACCCCCATCAGGCCCAGCCACCAATAGATGGGCGCCCGCCGCTCGCGCGCCGCCAATTGCCGCAGATGGTCCATTCCGGAACGCTTACTTCCCGGCCTTGCGCAGCAGATCGGCCGCGAGATCGTTGGCCTGGTGGAAGACGGCCTTTTCGTCGATGCCGACCAGTTCGCCCTTTTCCACGAGAACTCGGCCCGCCACGATCGTGTATTCGGCGCGCGGCGCGCTGCCGCAGAACAGCACCGCATGCGCCGGATCCGCCATCGCGCCGGCGAAATCGAGCCGGTCGAGGCGGAACATCGCCAGATCCGCCGCGGAGCCGGGCCGGATCTGGCCGATTTCCGCCTGACCGAGGATGGCGGCCCCGCCGCGCGTCGCCATGCGGATCACCTTCTGCGGCGGCATGGACGTCACGCCCGTGCCCACGCGGTGCACCAGCAGCGCGGTCTGCATTTCCTTCAGCAGGTTCGACGAATCGTTGCTGGCGCTGCCGTCCACGGCAACGCCCACGCGCACGCCGGCGTCCAGCAGGGCCGGCACGTGGCAAATGCCCGAACCCAGGCGCAAATTGCTCACCGGGCAGTGCGCCACGCCGCAGTTCATCTTGCCGAGCCGGACGATTTCCTCCGGCGTGAACCAGATGCCGTGCGCATACCACACGTCCGGCCCCACCCACCCCACGCTTTCCATGTATTCCAGCGGGCGCATCCCGAGCTTCTGCACGCAGAAATCCTGCTCGTCGTTCGTCTCGCACAGGTGCGTGTGCATGAAGACCTTCTTTTCGCGCGCGAAAACGGCGGTCTCCGCCAGGGATTCCTTCGTGACGGAAAACGGCGAGCACGGCGCCAGCACGAGGCGGGTCATCGCGAACGGCTTGGGATCGTGGTACTTCGCGATCAACCGGTCGCAATCGGCCAGGATGGCTTCCCAGCTCTGCGTCACGTCGTCCGGCGGCAAGCCGCCCTGCGAGCGCCCGAGGCTCATGCTGCCGCGCGTGGGATGGAAGCGCACGCCGATCCGGCGGGCCTCGTCGATCTCGACGTCGAGGAACTCCTGCGGGGCCGAACGCGGGAACACGTAGAAATGGTCCGTGGTGGTCGTGCAGCCGCTCAGCAGCAGTTCGCCGAGGGCGATCTGGGTGCTGACGCGCACGGCTTCCGGATGCAGCCCGCGCCACACTTCGTAGAGCCACAGCAGCCAATCGAACAGCTTGGCGTCCTGCACCGCCGGCAGGTTGCGCGTCAAGGTCTGGTAGAAGTGGTGGTGGGTGTTGACGAAGCCGGGATAGACCACGCACCAGCGGCCGTCGAGCACGCGCGCGTCCGGCGGCGTCGGCAGGTTCTTGCCGATGGAATGGATCTTGTCGCCCGCGATCAGCACGTCGACGTCGTGCAGGATCCGGTAGTCGTCGTCGACCGTCACCAGGGTGTGGACGTTGGCGATTTTCAGCGTGGCCATGGCCTCACTCCGCAAAGATCATTTTCTTGACGACCACGCCCGGCACCTGGGCCAGCGCCGCGGCCAGTTCGCCGGCCCGGTCCACCACGTCCAGCAGGATCAGGCCGTTGGGCGAGCACGCGCCGTCGCCCGCCTCGTGCAGGCCCACGCGCGTGCGGATGGAACAGCCGAAGTCCGAAAGGATCTTCTGCACCTTCGCCGTGTGCTTCGTGCGCTGCGCCACGTGCACGCCCAGGATCGTCTTCGTCGCATTTTTCATGATTTTCGCGCCTCCAAAACGTCCAGCAGTTCGGGCGAAGCGGCGCAGACCACTTCGCGCGCCCAGCGCCCGGCCTGGCCGGGCCGCACCGCCACCGCGGCGCCCGCCGCCTGCGCGATGGCCATCGCCCCCGCAACGTCCCACAGCCAGACGTCTTCCTCCACGTACGCATCCAGCCAGCCGCACGCCACGTAGGCCCCCATCAGCGCGGCCGATCCCAGCATGCGGATCTTCTTGAATTCCTGGACCTGCCGGACGAAATCGCGCACGGGCGCGGACGCGTAGTCCTGGTGGTGCGGAAAGCCCGTCGCGAGCGACGCCTTGGCCGCCGTCTGCACGCCGGAAACCGCGATGGGCCGGCCGTTGAGCCACGCGCCGCGCCCCACGATGCCCGTGAACATCTCGTTCTGGAAAAAATTGAAGACGGCGCCCAGCACGGGCTTGCCGCCCGCCCACAGCCCCACCGACGAACAGCACAGCGGCATGCCGCGCGAATAGTTGAAGGTGCCGTCCAGCGGATCCACCACCCACATGAGCGCCGCGTCGTCCACGGCGCCGTGTTCGCCGCTCTCTTCCGTCAGCACCGGCAGCGGCAGGCGCTCCGCCAGTATGCGCAGGATGAGTTCTTCGGCGAGTTGGTCGGCCTTGAGCTTGATGTCGTGGCCCGGCTCGCTCAGGATTTCGACCGGCTTCCGCCGCAGTTCCAGCAGGATGCGGCCCGCGTCGGTCACCGCCGACGCGGCGACGTCCAGCGCCGCGGCCAGGTCGATTCCCTGAAACGTTTCCATGCGCGCCACTCTACCCGCCCCCTTCCGACCGGTCAAGTTTGGGGCGCGCGTTTCGCGGCGCGCGGCGCCGCCTTAGAGCGGGAAATCGGCGCCATACGGCAGCGGCACGTTGTGCCGGATGGACAGGTCGCGGATTTCCTGGACGGTTTCCGCGCGGCCGCCGGCGAGATGGTCGTTGATCAGCCGGTAGATCTTCTGGGCCACCCATTCGCGGCGCAGGCCTTCGCCGCCGTCCGGCGCCTCGGCCAGATCGAGCGCGAAGACCATGTCGCGCTTCTGGGCGCCGGATTCGCCGACGATCTGCAGGACGGCGGCCTTCTGGTCCAGCGGACAGCGGCCGTAGAGGCGCAGGGGGCGGTCGAGAAAGAGATGGGTCAGCGTGGCGGGATAGACTTCGGCGGCGGAATCGCCGGAGAAGCGATAGGCGAGATTCGCCAGCACGGGCCGCGACAGTTCGCGGGCGGCGCGCTTCACGGCGTCGGGGATCTGCTCGCGCAGGGGCAGGATCCACGAACCGCCGCGGTTGTTGTGGCCCAGCAGGTCCAGCAGGAACGCGTTCACCCGGTCCCCCGCCCCGACGGTGAAGACCGAAATCTCGCCGGCGTTCTGCCGGCTGAAGCGCGCGATGATGTCGGAGCTGTCCACGGCGCCCATCGTCGGGCGGCCGTCGGTCATCAGCACGGCGATCATCGGGCGGCCGGCGGCGCGCGGCAGCTTGAGCACCTGCTGCAGCGGGGTGAACAGATCGGTCTGCCCGCGCGCGCGCATGTCGTCCGCAAACTGCGCGGCCTGGCCCAGGGATTCCGTCGTGGCGGGCCGCCACTCCGGAAAGCACAAGTTCGGGGAATCGCTGTAGCGCATCAGGTTGACGCGATCGACCGTCGTCAGCGTGCGCAGGTAGGCTTCGATGCCCGCCTTGAAATAGTCCAGCTTGGAGCGCGTGATGCTCTCGGAGCAGTCCTGGATCAGCAGGACGTCCTTGGGCAGCACTGGCAAGGCCTCGGTGCCCGCGCGGGAAATGGCCAACTCGAAATAGAGCGCGTTTTCGTCCGTGGCCGCATAGGTGGAAACCTCCACGGCCAACAACTGCTCGATGGGCTGGACGTCGGTCACGTCGGCGGCCTTTTCGTCGAGCAGCGCGCCTTGTTCGCGCAGGCGGTCCGCGGCGGACAACGCGCCTTGGCTGGCGGCGTCGATCATGGCCCCGGCCGGCGGCGCGGCGCGGGACAGGACGGAGAGCGCCTGCAGCGAGGCGCCGCCGCGGCCAGCCCCGGCGGCGGCCGCCGCCGCGATGGCGTCGGCCGTGGCGGGCAGGGTCACGTCGGGCGCGCCCGGCACGCGGGCGACCGCCGGCGCGAGGCGGCGCGGCAACGCCGCCAGTTCGTCGGCGGCCACTTTCTTTTCGACCGCGAGGATGTCCTGGCGGAAATCCAGGCCGGCGAGTTCGGCGGCCGGCGCCGGGGCCGGCGCGGCGGCCGCGGCGGGCGCCGGCGGCACGAAATCCAGCGCCTCGGCGCCGGCGCGCAGGTCGTCCAGCAGGCTTTTTTGGAGGGGTTCGACGTCGGCGAAGGCGTCCGGATTCTAGGGCCGGAATTTCGCCGGACCGGCGTTCGACCGGAGGTCGGGCAGCGCCCGCACCTCCCCCACGACCAGCGGCCGGACCGGCGACCGGGCGTTCCACGCCGCCGGCCGGCCCATGGGCAGCGCCGGGAATTCGGCCAGCAGCAGGGCATGCAGCGCCAGCGAAAGCGCCAGCGCCGCCGCGAAGAGCGCGCCGCGGATCCACGGCAGGCGCGCTTCGCGGCCCAGCGGAACATGGAGGCCGAGCGTCGACATGGCCCCGTCAGCCCTGCAGGGTCATCAGGAATTCCAAGTTGTTCTTGGTCTTCTTGAGGCGGCCGATGAGCAGCTCCATCGCCTCGACGGCGGGCACGCCGTTGAGCGCCTTGCGGAGGATCCAGACGCGGCTGAGCTCGTCGGGATGCATCAGCAGCTCTTCCTTGCGGGTGCCGGACTTCTCGATGTTGATCGCCGGGAAGATGCGCTTGTCCACGAGGAAGCGGTCCAGGCAGATTTCCATGTTGCCGGTGCCCTTGAACTCCTCGAAGATCACTTCGTCCATGCGGCTGCCGGTGTCCACCAGCGCGGTGGCGATGATGGTCAGGCTGCCGCCGCCCTCGATGTTGCGCGCCGCGCCGAAGAAGCGCTTGGGCTTGTGCAGCGCGTTGGCGTCCACGCCGCCGGAGAGGATCTTGCCGCTGTGCGGCTGGAGGGTGTTGTAGGCCCGCGCGAGGCGCGTGATCGAGTCGAGCAGGATCACCACGTGCTTGCCGGCTTCGACCTGGCGCTTGGCCATTTCGATGACGATGTCGGCGATCTGCACGTGCCGCTCCGGCGGCTCGTCGAAGGTGGAGGCGATGACCTCGGCCTTCGTGTTGCGCTCCATGTCGGTCACTTCCTCGGGCCGCTCGTCGATCAGCAGGATGATCAGCTTCACCTCCGGATTGTTCTCGGAAATGCTGTTGGCCATCATCTGCATCAGGACGGTCTTGCCGGTGCGCGGCGGGGCCACGATCAGCCCGCGCTGGCCCTTGCCGATGGGCGTGAGGATGTCCATGACGCGCATGTTGACGTTGTTCTGGCTCTTGGTCTCGAGCACGAGGCGCTCGTTGGGGAACAGCGGCGTCAGGTTCTCGAACGGGATCTTGCCGCGCTGGCCCTCGGGCGGACCGTCGTTGATGCTGTTGACCTTCTGCAGCGCGAAGAAGCGCTCCTTGTCCTTGGGCGAGCGGATTTCGCCGTCCACGATGTCGCCGGTGCGCAGGGCGAAGCGGCGGACCTGCGAGGGCGAGACGTAGATGTCGTCGGGGCACGGCAGGTAGTTGTTGTTGGGCGAACGGAGGAACCCGAAGTTGTCGGGCAGGATTTCCAGGATGCCGCGCACGAACATGGTGCCGTTGCAGCGGGCGTTGGCCTTGAGGATCTCGAAGATCAGCTCGTGCTTCTTGAGGGCGCCGAGATCGACGAGCTGGTAGCTGTCGGCCAGTTCCTTGAGCTGGGGCACGGTGAGCAGCTGGAGCTCGTTGAGCTTGAGGACGCGGGCCATCTTGGCGCGTTCGGCGGCGGCGGCCTCGGCGGCGGCGCGCTGCGCGGCGATCTGGGCGTCGCGCGCGGCCTGTTCTTCCGGCGTCAGCGGTTGCCGGGGGCGATTGTCGTGGAACGGCTGCCCGCCGTGGCGCCGGTCGCGGTTGCGGTCGAAATAGCGGTCGTGGCGTCCCCCGCCCTGGTTGGGATAGTTGTTGTTCGGACGCGGCCCGGGTTGGCCGTAGGGCGGTTGGCCGCCGCCGTTGTTCTGGCCTTGCGGGGCCGGCGGCGCGGCGGGCGGCGGCGGTTCGCCTTCGCGGCTCTCGTGGGGCACGAAGGCCGGCGCGGGCGGCGGCGGCGGCACCTGTTCGTTGCCGCGCTCGGGCGCATCGGTGCGCGGATCTTCGGCGGCCGGGGCCGTCGTGCCCGGACGATATTCCTCGCCGTCGGAAATGGTGGTGTCGAGCAGGGACGCCGGCAGCGGCATGCTGGGGCGCTTGGCGTCTTCTTCCTGCGTTTCCTTGCGCGGACGGCCGCGGCGGGCGCCGCCTCCGGCATGGGGCTTGCGGGGTTGACGGGGATTCTTGGGGTTCGGGGCCATATGCTTAGTCTCCTTGTTCAAATAAATCGTTCCAAATCGCCCGGCACTGCCGTTCGAGGTCGGCCAAGCTGCCGTTGTTGTCGATCACGCGGTCGGCGCGCGCGGCTTTTTCGCGCACCGGCCACTGGCTGGCGATCCGGGCCTGCGCCTCGGCGGGCGTCAGGCCGCGGCCGATCAGCCGCTCCTGCATCGTGCGTTCGTCGGCCGCCACGCACACGACGGCGTCCCAATCCCGTTCGAGGCCAACCTCGAACAGCAGCGGGATCACCGCCACGCCGCGCCGGCCGCGCCGGCGCACGTCCTCCGCCCAGGCGCGCATCCGCCGGATCACGGCCGGATGCAGCAGGCCGTTCAGGCGGGCGCGGGCGGCGGCATCCGCGAAGACGATCTGGCCGAGGCGGACGCGATCCACGCCGCCGCCGGCCGCCCGCACGGCCGAACCGAACGCCTGCACGACGGCTTCGACGCACTCGCCGCCCGGGGCGATCAGCGCGTGGGCCACCTCGTCGGCATCCAGCGTTTCGGCGCCCCAGCGGCGCCAAAACTCCGCCACGACGCTTTTGCCGCAGGCGATGCCGCCGGTCAGGGCTGCGCAAAATCCTTTTTCCATTTCTTTCGCTACCAAGGCTTGGCCGGGGCCAGCGGCGATGCTTCGTCGGCGCCGACCTCGTCCGCTTCCGCGCGGAATCCCTCGTCCCGCAAGGCCGTCGCGTGGCGCAGCACGTCCTGCGCCTCCGCGTCGTCGGCGTCCAGGCGCAAGGCATGGGCGGCCTGCGTCTCCGCCGCGGCCAGGTCGCCGCTTTCCAAGGCGGTCCGGGCCCGTTCCGTCAGCGTTTGCGCCAAGCGCGCGGCGACCGGGCTGTGCTTCAGCCGAAACACGCGGTACTTCCGGTTGGCGAACTGCGGCGCAAACCCCTTCAGCTCTTCGGGCCGCTGCTCGAACAGCCGGGCCGCGGCGTTCGTCGCCGGTTCCAGCGCATCCACCATGTAGCGCATCTGGAGACCCGGCTGGATCTCCGAAAACTCGCCCATCGAATGCACGTAGACCGTCGCGCCCATCGACTCCATCCAATCCCGGAATTCGGTTTCGTCGCCCTTGAAGAGCGCCTCGCCGTATTCGCGGACCTTGCGGCGGATCTCCGCCGACTCGAATTTGGGATGCAGCACCACGGGGCACCCGCCATAGGCGGCGATGCTCGCGCTGATGCCGAAATTCGCCAGCACGGGTTCCGGGGCGACGAATTTCCGCAAATGCTCCATCAACGCTTCCGTTTCGGCCGCATACACGTTGGGCCGGCCCCAGTACAGGGGGCCATCCCACTTCGGCGCGCCGGGCGTTTCCACCACTTGCGACGACTCCCGGCGCAGGGGCCCGAACCACGGCTGCGAGGCTTCCACCGCCCAGCCGAAGACCAGCCCGGCCACGAGCGTCCCGCGGCGCCACCGGCTGCCGGCCGACCGCCACTGGCCGGCCCACAGGCCGACCAGGCCGCACGCAAACACCGCCAGCCACACGTGGAATCGGAAAAACAGGATGAAAGCGGCCAAGGACGCCAGCAGGAAGAAAAGCAGAGGGGGAAAATCGGCGAACTCGCAGCGGTTGCGTACCGTGTCGCGCATCAAAGCCCATCCCGCGACCGCCGTCAACACCAAAAGGAAGGGAAACCACTCCCACAGCAGCACCCACGAGGTGGAATTCAGCGCCGGCGCCCACAGGATGCGCTGTTCGAACGTCAATTTCGCCGGATCCTCGGGGCGGACGTTCAGGAACCGGAGCTTGGCCCACAGCAGGGAACCGAAATGGCCGTAGGCCGGCAGGTAGACCTGCGCCAAGACCAGGCAGAGCAGGATCGGAATCGCCGCCAGCGCGACGCGCGTGGCGACGCGCTGGCGCTGCGCGACCGGCGCGCCCGCCAGCAGCAGCCCCCACCCCAGCGCCATCGTCGGCGATGCCAGAAAGCCGTGCGCGAACAGATACGGATTGCGCAAGCCGACTGCCAGCAGGACGGCCATCAGCGGCACGACGCGCGTCCAGAGATCTTCCTTCGACAGGCGTCCGCGCAACGCCGCGACGAGGCTCCAGCCCAAGGCGAGCATCAGGTAGAACTGCGTCATGTCCCAGGCGGCAAGCGCCAGGCCCGCCAACAGCGCCGCCGCCCAACCGGCGAGCGCCTTCGCGCGGAACGTGCCGGCGCGGTTGCGCGCCCAGGCCAGCGCGGCCAGATGCGCGATCAGCAACGGCAGCGCGTCGTTTTCGTGCGACAATTCCTGGCCCGTCGAACGCGCCACGGCGGAGATGGCGACGGCATAGAACGCCGCGGCCCAGAAGCCGCCGGCCACTCCCCCGCCCATCCACTTGACCCAGAAAAACAGCGCGGGAATCGCCAGGCCGAACCACGCCAGATGCAGCCAGCGCACCTTCTCGGCCAAGCTCAAGGTGCCGGGCCATCCCTTGGCCACGCGCGCATACAGGCGTTCGACGCCGAGCGTGTCCACGGCGCGCGTCACCACGCCGCCGGGATACTGGATGCCGCGGTCGATCTTGGGCAGATCGCCGTCGCGGTAGACCATCTGGATGCGGCGGAACGCCAACGCGCTTTCCAGCGAAAACGCGACCGAGCCGTCCGGCACGAGCTGCCGCTGGGCATCGAGCACGTGCCGGCGCGTGGCCAGCGCCGCGCCCGTCAGCGCCACCAGCAGGACGATCTGGAGCGCGATCTTCAGGATGGCGACCGGCGTTTTCATCCAAACAGATTCAGTTGGTTGTCCGCGAGCTTGGCCGGCTTGGGCGCCGGCTTCGGCGCCGCCGCGGCGGGTTCCGGTTCGGCGGCAAAGCGATGCAGTTCGTAGGCCGCAAAGAATTTATCCAAAGCCGCGGCATCGGGCGCGGGCGCAGGCAGGTCCTCCCAAGACGGCACGCCGGGCACCGCCTTGTCCAGCGTCATGAGCTGCACGTTGAGTTCGGCGACGGCGCGGCCGGCCTGCAGCTTTTCGCGCACGCCCGCCGACGCGATTTCGTCCGCCCGGGCGAAGCAAGCCGGCAGCGAGCCGAATTGCGCCAGCAGTTTCGCGGCCGTTTTGGGGCCGATGCCGTCCACGCCGGGAATGTTGTCGGCCGCGTCGCCGATCAGCGCGAGCCAATCGACGATCTGCTCCGGGCGCACGCCGGTCTTGGCCGCGACGCCGGCGGCGTCGAGCTCCTCCTCCGTCTTGGTCGGCGGCACGATGCGCACGCGCTCGTCCACGAGCTGCATCAGGTCCTTGTCGCTGGTGGCGAGGCGCACGGTCGCACCCAGCTGCGCGGCGCGCGCGGCCAGCGTCGCCATCACGTCGTCGGCCTCCTGTCCTTTGACGAGCACCCGGGGAATGCCGGCGGCGGCGAGATATTCGTCGATCAGAGGCAACTGCGCGCGCAAGTCGTCGGGCATGGGTGCGCGCTGGGCCTTGTAGGCCGGGCATTTCTCGAGGCGATGGGCGGGCGAACCGCCGTCGAACGCCACCGCGATGCGCGCGGGCCGCCACTGCTTCTCCAATTGGCGCAACATGCGGACGAAGCCGAACAGCGCGTTCGTGGGCCGCCCGTCGCGGGTGGACAACCCGCGCACGGCATAGAACGCGCGATAGGCCACCGCGGTGCCGTCTACGATGAGAACCGATTGCATCATGGCTGGAAATTCGGAGTCGGGATCCGGCGAACGGCCGCGCGTCCGGCGCAGGCCGGCGCCCCGCCCTCTTCCGGCGCCGGCGCCGAACGCCGCCGGCGGATCATCCAAATGGAACGCCGGATTCCCGCGCAGCGCGCCGCCGCGAGAATCCGGCCAGAGCGAACCGCGCGCTTACGGCGCCGCCGCGGCTTCGGCCTCGGCCGCCGGAGCGGCTTCGATGCCGGCGCCCGGCAGGGCCATGTTTTCGCCGGTGTGGATCGGCCGGCCGGCCGGATCGACCAGGCGGGCGGTCACGAAGATCAGCAGATTCTTCTTCTGGCTGTAGGAGCCTTCCGAGCGGAACAGCCAGCCCAGCACCGGGATGTCGCCGAGGATCGGCACCTTGTCCTTGATGGTGGTCAGTTCTTCGCGGATCAGACCGCCCATGACGACCGTCTGGCCGTCCCAGATCACGATCGACGTCGTGACGTTGCGGCTGGTGAAGATCGGCATCGGCATGTTGAAGAGGTAGGTGTTCTGCTGCTTGGCGCCGATGATGCCCGTTTCCACGGTGATCTGGGAGCCGTACTGGATCCAGTCCACCAGTTCGGCGACTTCGGGCGCCATCACGAGGTCGATCGTGTAGCCGTCGGGACCGACGGTCGGCGTCACGTTGAGGATCACGCCCGTTTCGCGGGTTTCGAAGGTGCCCGGGGTCACGACGGGCGACATCGTCACGTTGCCGTCCGAATTCATGGTCGGCTGGGTCACGTCGAATTCGGTCGGGTAGATGATTTCCTTGACGACCTGGATCTGGGCGTTGACGCCGCTGCGGGTGGTCACGCGCGGCGCGGAAAGCAGATCGGTGCCGCCGTGCTGCGACAGGGCCTGGAGCACGATCGTCACTTCGGGATTCGTCAGCACGCTGGACGCGCTGAGGATGCCGCCCAGCAGGGTCTGGTTGGCGGTCTGGGTGATGGCCGACGCGGGCTCGACGTTCAGGTTGCCGGAGTTGTAGCTGAAGAACCGGTTGCCCTGGGTCAGGCCGTTGTTGTTGGCGTTGACTTGCATGCGCTCGCCCGAGCCGTCGTTCTTGGTGGCGAACTCGTAGTTGTCGTTCAGGATCCACTGCAGGCCGAGTTCTTCCAGGTCGCCCTGGTCGACTTCGATGAAGCGGGCTTCGATTTCGACCTGGTTGGGCACCACGTTCAGCTGCTGCAGGATGCGCTCGAAGGTCTCGAGGTTGTCCGCCGTGTTGGCGACGATCAGCTGGCTGATGGTGGCATTGTAGGTGATCGAGGCGCCGGCGGGGAACTTCACGCCGGTCTTCTCGAAAACGTCCTTGACGTCGGACTTGGTGATGTTGACGCGGTCGCCCATGGAGGTGAACTCCTGATCCTGGCGTTCTTCGTCCGTCGGGCTCTGGCGCTCGACGATCACGTCCATGAACGAAGGCTGCACGGGATACATGCGCGTGATGATGTTGCCGATGGGCGCGTCGATCGGGGTGATGATGACGGCGCTGTCTTCGATGCGATACTTCAGGCCGGCCACTTCGGTGATGTACTTGATGGCGTCGAGCATGCTGATGCGGCGCAGGTTCAGGGTGATGTCGCGGACGTTGACGCCGCCTGACGAGGACATCTCGGGCGCGAGGGTTTCGTCGCCGAAGCCCCAATCGTCCACGGGAGCCGCCGCATCCGCCGCCGGAGCCGCGGGCGCCGGAGCGGAAGCGCCGCCGGACTGGCCCAGATTCAAGATGATGTTGACGCCTTCCTTCTCGACGTCGGCGGCCAAGCTGGCCTCGACCAGGAAGTTGACCACGTCGTTGATGTTGGCCTGGCGGAATTCGACGGCCGGGATGATGATGGTCTTCATCTTGTCCTGCAGGCGCTGCGAAGCAGGCTTGCTGTCGACGCCGCCGGGCTGGCCGGCCTCTTCGGGCATTTCGATCGCGGTGCGGATGGGCGGGCTCCAGCTGCGGCGAACGTCGGTCATCATGCCCTGCACGCGGGCATCGCGCTCATAGGTGGCCAGCTTGAACTTGTCGGCTTCGATCTTCCGCAGGTAGCGCATGGCGCTCTTGTGGTAGGGATCCTGCTTGAGAATCTGTTCGAACAGCGCGGAAGCGCGATCGTAGTCCTTCAGCATGTACCACTGGCGGGCTTCGTCGTACATCTGCTCGATGCTCTTGTCCTTCTCGATCGTGGCCTTCTGGTCGGCCGGCGCCTTGGGCAGGCTTTCGAGGTATTCCAGCTTCTTCAACTTCTTGTCCAGCGCCTGGGCGCCGCGATGGGCCGGATCGTTCGCGAGCGCGGAATCCACCAGCTTGCGGGCCTCCGCAAGGCGTTCGTTCTTCTGCACCATGCCGTGGGCGCGCAGATACTGGGCTTCGGCCAGGCCCTTGACGATCTGACTGCGCAGGTCGGCGTTCTTGGGGCGGTCCGGCAAGCCGTTCATGGCATCCGTCAGGGCCTTTTCGGCGGCGGCGTAGTCGCCCTGGCTCAGCGCGGCGAAACCGGCATCGGAAGCCTTGAGCGCATCGGCTTCGGCGGCCTGGCGGCGCACTTCTTCCTGCTGGGCGGTTTCCTTGGCGATTTTCTTGAGTTCCTTGGCATCCAATTTCTCTTCGGCCTTGCCGCTCTTGCGGCTCGCGGCCGACTCATCCGCCGCGCCGGCGGTGAAATCAGCGGAGAGATCTTCCGCCGGGGCTTCTTCGGCCGCGACCGGGGCCAGTTCTTCCGCGGGAGCGGCGACTTCTTCGGCCGGGGCGGCCTCGACCGCCGGGGCTTCTTCCGCGAACAGATCGCCGAGCAGGTCCGCATCGGCCGCCGGCGCCGCTTCTTCGGCGACGGGCGCGGCTTCCACGACGGGGGCTTCTTCGGCGACAGGGGCGGCTTCTTCAACCGCCGGAGCAGCTTCGGCCGGCGCCGCGGTCAAATCGGCAAACGGATCGGCGGCCGGCGCGGCTTCCGCGGCGGCGAGGCCCTCGTCCGGCGACGCCGCCGCGTCAGCGGCGGCGGCGGCGGCGACCGCGGCCCCCGCCGCGGCGGCCGGCGCGGCTTTTTCCGCGACGAGGCCCTCTTCCGCGCTGGGCGCCTCTTCAACGGCGGCGGCTTCGGCCACCGGGGCGACTTCCGCGGCAGGCGCTTCTTCCGCAACCGGCGCGGCTTCTTCGGCGACGGGCGCCTCTTCCGCGACAGGCGCTTCGGCCGGCGCCGCAGTCAAATCGGCAAACGGATCGGCGGCCGGCGCGGCTTCCGCGGCCACTTCTTCGACGACCGGCGCCGCCTCGGCGACGGGCGCGGCTTCGGCGGGGACGGCTTCCGCCGGAGCGGCGGCATCCGCCGACTCGGTCGCGGCACCCGCGTCGCCCAGCAGGGCATCCAGATCGAGATCGCTTTCTTGGGCAAACGCCATGCTGCCGAACAAGAAAGACACCGTCATCGCCGCGACCATGCACCATTTCATCGGGGACTCCTCCTTGGAACTCAAACGAGGACGAAGTTGTTTCCTCGTCCGACCCAACATCTGTTTATCGATATCCAACATACGCAAATCACCACACCGGAGCGGGAACCGCGGCGGCAGCCGGAGCGCTCGGCTGGCCGAGCATCGCCGCACGTTCTTCGGAACTCCACAGGGGGACCGTCACGTTTCCGCCGGTTTTCGTGTTTTGAATTACTACAGAATCGCGGCGGATGTCAACGACCTTGTATTCCACGCCGCGCAGCGCAAACACGTCGTTGAGGCGTTGCACGGGCAGCTTGCTGCGATCGACCAGGAACACGAACAAAATGGCCAACTCCTGCTCGGTGACGGGCCGGCCCTTGACCAGGACGACGGGCCGCTTGTCGGACTGGCGGACCATGGTGAGGGTTTCGCCGCCGGCGCCGGTCGGATTGTACTGATCCACCTTGTAGCCCAGCACGACGTCGCCGATCTTGGTGAAATAGGTGCGTTCGAGCGTCTGGAGGTTGAGCTGATAGCGCTCGGACCCGTCGCCGAAGGTGGATTTGCTGACGAACCGCAGATAGAACGGCACGGGCCGGATGGCGGCCACGCGCAGCTTGACGATGGGATTGGGGAAGACTTCCGGATTCTTGGGATCGGTCGCGGGGCTGGCCTTGACTTCCTCGAGGTTGGTGAAGCCGTCGTTGTCCAGGTCGCCGGCGGCGTCGGCCGGGTCCTGCGGGTTGAGACCGAGGGCCAGTTCGGCCTTGTCGGGGAGGCCGTCGCCGTCGGTGTCCAGCTTTTCGATGTCCACGATTTCCGGCTGGGCGGCCAGGCAGAAGGGACATTCGACGGCTTCGTAGGGAATCGGCTTGCCGCACTTCACGCACGCCACGCGCAATTCGCTGACGGTGGTGCGTTCTGCGACCTGCAGCGCGTTGGTGGCTTCCGCACGGGCTTCGACGAGCACGGCGTCGAACGGCACCGTGTCCTTGGGCGAAACGAGATTGCCCTTCCAATCGATGCGCGCGAGACCGGGCTTGGCGGCATCCTTGTCGGCCTGGATCCACTGCGCCAGCAGGACGCAGGAGCACAACAGCGCCAGCAGCGCCACCAGCAGGATCACCTTTTCGTAGTGGTCCCGAATCCAATCGTTCTTTCCACGGGGTGCCTGGCTCACGGATTCTCCTCCCCTTGCGCAACCGCGACGGCGGCTTCGGCAAATCGATACACGTCCACTTCGAGGCGGACCGTCGGCAGCTCCTGGCCGGCCACGACGCGCAATTCGCGCGGCAGGATTTCGGCGGCGGGCGCGGCCCCCGCGCCCTCGGCGGGCGCGCCGTGGGGCGCCGCGCTCTGCCAACCCGCGGTGGACACCGGCCGGGAGGCGGCCGGAGCCGCCGCGCTCGGCGGGGCCGGCGGCGGCGCCACGGCGGGCCGCGCCGGATTGGCGACGTCCAAGCTGGTCACCACCGCGAACGGGGCGCCGCGGGCCAGGCGGTCGAGGACCTTCCAGTTGGCCGCATCCTGCGCCTTGTAGGTCAGCACGTAGTGTTCCTTGGTGAAGAGGCCGAGGGGATCCGCCGCCAGCGCCACGCTGGGCGCGGTCGTTTCCGCTTCGGTCCGGTTGCGCGCGCCGCGCCGGCCGAACTCTTCCTCCGGCGCCGCCACCTGCGCGTCCTTCTCGAACACGGTGCGCTCCACCCCCACGAGTTCGCCGATGCCGGCGTCGTAGAGGATTTCGCACAAGGCGAAGATGGATTGGAACTGGTCCACCAGCCGCGCCAGTTCGTCGTCGGCCGGCGGATTGCCCGCCATGTAGCGCTGGACGCCGAACGCCAGATCCGGGGCGATCGTCACCGACTTGGCGCGCGCGTCGTTCTGGAGCTGGCGCAGGCCGTCTTCGAGCAGGCGGCGGAACCCGTCGCGGTTGACCGGCTCGGCGGCCCGCTGCCCCTGCTTCATGGCGCCCTTGAGGCCTTCGAGATACTCGTTGTAGATCTCCTGCTGCTTGCGCATGGCCTGCACGTTGGGATCCGACGGGAACGTCCCGCGGTTGGTCAGCCGCTGCAGCTGGGTCTGGACGGAAGACAGCTTCGCGAAGCCGTCGGCATAGCGGCCCTTGGCCTGGAACAGCAGGAAGACGAGAGCGACGGCCAGCAGCAGGACGACCAGTCCGCCGACCAGCAAGGGCATGTGTTTGCGGTTCATAGTTCCTGCGGCTCCTTCAAGACGGCCAGGATTTTGAATTCCAGGGTGCTGGCGTCCGAACGCGCCGGCGGCTGCCAAATGATTTCGGTTTTCTCGGAAAACCACTTGGCGCCGCGCAGCTGGTCGCGGTATTGATCGACCGCCTCGCTCTTCACCCGATCCTGGTAGGCCATGCCTTCGATCTCGATGCCGGCGACGACGTTGTTCGGTCCGGCGGGCGCCGGCGCGGCTTCCGGATCCGCCCCTTCGGCCGCGGGGGCCGCGTTGCCCGGCAGGACGGCCAGCGGCCGCACGCGCGTCAGCCACATCCCGGGCGGCAGCGGCGCGCTCAGCGCGCCCAGCAGGCTGCGCCACGTGCCGCGCTTCTGTTCGAGCGCGGTCAGCTTGGCGATGTTGCTCTCGACGTCGGCCACGGACGCTTCGACGTCCTTCAGCTGGCGTTCGACGCCGGACAATTCCCCGACGCGCGCGTCGATCCGGCCGCGGACGTTCTCCGAAGCGCCGGCCATGCGGGAATAGAAGGCGATCCAGACCAGCAGGGTCAGCAGCACGCCCGCGCCGGCCAGCGCGAAGAGCGGCAGCTTGCGCTTGAACTTCTTCTCTTCCTCCGCCTTCGGCGGCAGCAGGTTGATCTCGATGGGGCACGTGTGCATCTGGCGCAGGGCCAGGCCCACCAGCTGCCCCATTTCGCACGCGTGCGCGCCGACCTGGTCGGCCGGAATCTGCTCCGCGACGGCGACGTTGTTGAACGGATTGAAGTAGTCCGTCTCGATGCCGAGCTTTTCCTTGAGGAAGGTGTCGGTGTAGGGAATGACCGAACTGCCGCCGGTGAGCAGCAGCAGCGCCGGCTGCTGGCCGCCCTGCTGGCTGCGGTAGAAATTGATCGAGCGGTTGAGTTCCTGGTGCAGGCGCGCCATCATGCTGCGCACGCTCTTGGACACCTTGTCCACCGTCTCGCTCTGCGGCCCTTCGTAGGCGCCGCCGAAGGCCACGTAGGCGTGGGCCTTCTTCATCGCCTCGGCGTCGTCGAACGAAATGCTGAATTCGTTCATGATCGCCTGGGTGATCTGGTTGCCCGCCACGGGCACGCTGCGGCTGAACACGCGGCCGGCCTCGAGGAAGATCAGGTCCGTCGAGCGCGCGCCGATGTCCACCACCAGCGTGCCGGGCGGCAAGTTGTCGTAATTGTAACGCACTGCGTTGTAGAGCGCCATCGGCGCCACGTCCACCAGGTTCGGCACCAGGCCCGTGAACCGCACGCAGTCGGTGAGGCCCCCGATGATGTCCGCCTTGATCGCCGCCAGCATCACGTCCACGTCGCCCGTGGCGCCGCTGATGAGCTGGTAGTCCCACACCACCTCGTTCATCGGGAACGGCACGTTCTGCTGCGCTTCGTATTGGATGATCTGGTAGACCTTTTCCGGCTCGACGGGCGGCAGCTTCACGAAGCGCGAGAACACCGCGTGGCCCGAGATGGCCACCTGCACCGGCCCGGGCTTGCAGCCCGATTCCCGGATCAGGTCGTGGATGGTGGTGATGATGTACTGCGACCGGTCCGCGTCGCTCTGGGGATCGACGCCCAGGTCGCTCACGGCGTAGCGGGTCATTTCCAACCCGCCTTTCACGTCCACAAACTCGGCGAGCTTGAGGCTGTGCGAGCCGATGTCCAACGTCAGGATGGGCTTTTTGGCCATGGAACGTTTCCTTTGCCGGTCGGCTCAGCGGGCGACGGCGGCCGGCTTGATTTGCTCGTACAGGTCGTAATCGACGTAGGCGAACGGGGTTTGCGCGCGGTTGAGCAGCACGCCGTCCACAGGGCTGAACCGGTCCCACCAGTTCTGCGTCTGCGCCGTGGATTCGCTGGCGACGACGGCGCCGCGGGCCTTGACGACCACGGCCACCTGCTCCACGCGGCCGAGGCGGGCCAGCGTGCTCGGATGCAGGAACATGTCGCTGTAGTGGCGGCCCTTGGCCACGTTGACGTAGGTGACGGTGCCGCGGAACATCGTTTCCGCGTTCTTGTTGCTCTGGTCCTTCATGTAGACGTAATACGTGAATTCCAGTTCGTCGATCCAGTCCGGCGCGGTTTCATATTCCACCATCACGCGCCACCAGTCGGGTTGCTTGGCGGACGCCTGGCTCGCAGTGGCGGTGCGGAAAACGGGCGTCTTGGTGCCGGGCACGGGCGCCATCTTGCGGATGCGCAAGACGTCGGAACCGCCGGTCGGCGCGGCCGTGGCCGCCGAGGCCATCTGCGCCTGCACCGTCCCGGCGAACAGGGCCAGCGCGGCAAACAGAACAACCCCCATCCCCACCCTGGACCGTACGGAACGTTTCATCTTCCTGCCTCCTGCACACCAACTTCGAGACGCAGAACCGCCATTGGCCGGCCTGCACAATTTTCAGAAGTATAGGCGCACCGCCGCTTTTCCGTCAACGCCATTTCCTGTTGCCCCGCAAAATCGTCGGCGCCGCGAAACGGTGAAACGTTTTCAGGCCAGCCGGTTGAAAATCCGCGCCCGCGGACGATGCGCCAGCACCGCGCTCGTGCTCATCTCCGGTTCGAGCATGTCGGAGTCCGTCGGCGCGACGCCGATGCGCCGCGCGTCGGTCCAAGCGCAGATCTTCCGGCTCAAGCTCAGGTCGGGACACGACGGATAGCCCGGACCGAACCGCGCGCCCGTTTTTCCGCCCAGCGGCTCGAGCATTTTCCGGTGCGCCCATTCCGCGACGGCATCGGCGTATTCCGCCGCAAAACCCGTCCAGAGGAAGTATTCCTGGTACTCCCCCGCCTCCTGCAACCGCGCCATTTCCGCGGAAGCCGCCGGATTGCCGACGGTGACCACGAAGCAGCCGAGGATATCCCCCTGCGGCGCAAAGAAATCCGGAATGCAAAGCCGCTCGCCGATCTGTTGGCGCGGGAAGGCCTGCACCACCGGTTCCCCGCCGCCGTGCGGATAGACAATGAGCACGTCGCCGTCCGGCTTGCAGCGATGCCACGCCACCGCCGCCTTGGGCACGAACAGCCGCCGCCGCGCGTTTTCGCGCAACAACCGCTCGAAATGCCCCTGCGCCTCCCCTTCGAGGATTTGCCGATATTCGCCTTCCGACAGGTTGCCCTTCTTGTAGCCCCACCGCCCCACCAGCAGCGACATCCGCTCGATGAAGGGATTCACCTCCTCCAGCGGCGGCTCCCAAACCTGCGCGCCCCAGAACGGCGGCGTCAGCGGTTCGTCGTGGAGGGGCGCGCTCATGGCTTCACTTGCCGGCCGGCGGCGGCGAGCGCCGGATCGCGCCCGTTTCCTTCAGCTCGCGAAACAGCGCCAGGCTGTCGAACGCGTCCTTGCAATAGCGCACCGGTCCCGAATAGAGCGGCTGGCAATCGTGGATCACGAAGTGTTCCGTCAGCGCCGCGCCGCCCAGCAGCACCGGCAGGCGCAGGCCTGCGGCTTCCATGGCCTTGAGGTTCTCGCGCATCACCTGCACCGATTTCACCAGCAGCCCGCTCATGCCCAGCACGTCCGCGCGCGACTCGCGCACGGCGGCGATCATTTTTTCCACCGGCACCTTCACGCCGACATTCACCACTTGATAACCGTTGTTCGACAGGATGATGTCCACCAAGTTCTTGTCGATGTCGTGCACGTCGCCCGCC
>CAYTEK010000040.1:0-21205 GCA_964436715.1 uncultured Verrucomicrobiota bacterium
GGCTGGGGGCGCGCGGGGGGGCGGGGGGGGGGGGCGGCGCCGCGCGGGGCGCCGGCGCGGGCGGGGGGGGCGCCGGCGGCGCGGGACCGGTCGCGGGGACCGGCGCGACGGGCGGCACCAGCAGCGCGCCGCGACGCTTTTCCTCGCGCAGCACCAGCCACAGGGCGCCGACGAGCAGCAGCGCGAAGACCGTCACGAAAACGAAAATGCGCCGGTTGGCGGCGGCGCGCAACGGATCCGGCGCCGGCGGAGGAGCGGGATGGGGCGACGGTTGCGCGCTCACGGGCGAACCTCAGGGATCCAGGTTGACGAGCTGGCCGGTGTCGAAATCGAGCCGCCGGTAATAGCAGTTGCGCGGCTGGCCGGCCTTGTTCTTCGTGTGGCAGATGCCGCCGCGGCGCGGCCGCACGACGTAGACGAGCGAATTCTGCTCGCAATTGACCCGCACTTCGAGCAGGTCGAAGGTCTCGCCGGAGGTCTTGCCCTTTTCCCACAGCTCGTTGCGGGAAGTGCTCCAGAAGATCGCGGTGCGCTCGGCGATGGCTTTGCGCAGGGCGATTTCGTTGACGTAGGCGATGAGGATGATTTCGCGCGTGTCGACGTGCTGCACGGCCACGGGAATGACCCCGGGACAGGCGGCGACGGCCTTGGTCAGTTTGTTGAAATCCAAGGTCAGGGCGGTGCCTTCTTCGAGTTCTTTCATGCGGGGACTCCGTGTGCGGGGGGGGGGGGGGCGCCGAAGGGCGGGCGGACTTCGATGCCGTGCCGGGCGAGATAGTCCTTGGCCTGGGGCACGGTGAATTCGCCGAAATGGAAAATGGACGCCGCGAGGACCGCGTCGGCGTGGCCCTCCGCGATGCCGGCGCGCAAATGGTCGAGCGTGCCGACGCCGCCGGACGCGATGACCGGCACCGGCACGGCGTCGGCGATCGCGCGCGTCAGCGGGATGTCGTAGCCGTTCTTCGTGCCGTCGCAATCCATGCTGGTCAGGAGGATTTCGCCGGCGCCGCGGCGGACGCCTTCGCGGGCCCAGGCCACGGCGTCGAGCGAGGTGGGCTGGCGGCCGCCGTGGGTGTAGACGGTCCAGCCGGGCCGGCCGTCGCGGTTGCGGCGGGCGTCGATGGCCAGCACGATGCACTGCGAACCGAACTGCCGCGCGGCTTCGTCGATCAGGCCGGGATTGAGGATGGCGGCGGTGTTGAGCGACACCTTGTCGGCGCCCGCCTGCAGCATGCGGCGGACGTCGGCGGGCGTGCGCAGCCCGCCGCCGACGGTCAGGGGCATGAAGACCTGCCGGGCCACCGCGCGGACGACGTCGACCATGGTGTCGCGGCCGTCGCTGGAGGCGGTGATGTCGAGGAACGTCAGTTCGTCGGCGCCCTGGGCCTCGTAGGCCCGCGCGACGGACACGGGATCGCCCGCATCGCGCAGCTCGACGAAGCGAACGCCCTTGACGACGCGCCCGCCGGTGATGTCGAGGCAAGGGATGATGCGCTTGGCGGGCACGGCGCGGCCGCTCCTAGGGCCAGTACTGCACGATCTTGTTGACGATGCGCCGGCCGAGGTCGTTTGCGGCGGGCTGCAGCGCGACGGCCTTGGACGAGGTCATGTCGCCGGCGAAATCGAAATCGTACCAGCCGGTGACGGCGGGCGATTCGGCGATCACGGAATTGTCCGCGCGGCGGCGCAGGACGAAGGAGGCGCGGATGCTCATGCGGTACTGGTTGGCGGTGGAGCTGTCGCCGGACTTGTAGGCCACGGGATCCAGCCAGAACTTGGTCAAGGTGACGTCGAGGATGGTGTCGGCGGTTTCCTCGGGCGCGACGCGCAGGGAGCCGTCCATTTGGATCTGGGAAAGAATCGCGCGGGTGGCGTCCTGTTCGATGAGGGGTTCGGAGGTTTGGTTCACGCAGGTGGGCACGTAGACGGTGCGGATGTCGGTCGGCAGCATGGACCCGAGCCGGTAGTTGGCGCAACCGGCGGACCACAGGCCCGCGAGGGCGACGGCGAGGACGAGGCAGCGCTTCATGCTAGTTCTCCTGGGCGGCGGGCGCCGCGAGTTCGGCGATGCGCCGCCGGGCTTCGTTCGCCTGCGGGGCGTCGGGGTAGAGGGCCGTGAAAATCCGGTATTCGATGATGGCCGCGGTGGGTTGGCGGAGGATGCGGTCGTAGTAGCGCGCCCGCGCATAGGCGCTGGCGGCCTGTTTTTCGCGCAACTGGGCGTGGCAGGCTTCGATTTCGGCGCGGTGGCTGGAAGCGGGGTAGCGCTGCAGGAACAGCGTGCAGGCGGCGCTGGCGGTGTCGAGCGCGCGGCTGTCGTTGGGGGAATCGTCCGAAACCTTGATGTGGCACTTCGCCTGGGCGTAGGCGGACTTTTCGGCGAATTCGCTGTCGGGGAAGCGGTTCAGGGCGGTGAAATAGGCGTCGATGGCCTTGTCGTACTCGTAGATCTGCTCGTTGGCCAGGCCGGTCAGATAGAAGGCTTCCGCGGCGTGCCCGCCCTCGGGGGCGCTGGCGACGATCTTTTCGAACAGCGGAATGGCGCGTTCGGGCGCGGCGAAACCGGGGATGAACAGGAAATGGCCCTTCTTCAGCGTCATGAGGGTCTTGGCGATATGCATCTGCCGATCCAAGACCTCGTTGAACTCGAAGCGGCCCGAATAGTGGTCCATCAGATGCTGGTAGGCGTCGAACGCTTCCTGGTAGTGGCGGCGGCCTTCGAGCCAGCGGGCGTAGAACAGCTGGGCCTGGGGCGCTTCCGGGGAATTCGGCCACCAGATGCGCAGCGCCAGCGCTTGCCGGGCCGCCGCGCGGGTCTTGCCGGCGCGGTCCAGCGCCTGCACGCGCGTCCACTGGGCCTCCGGCGCCTTTTCCTTCGGCCGGACGAACAGGTGGAATCCCCGCTTGGGCATCTCTTCCACGTAAGGTTTTGCGGCGGCGGCGGCGATCGTCGGCGCCAGCAGCGCGCCGGCCAGCAGCCACGCGGCCAGCCGGCCGCGGAGCCCGCTTATGCACAGGGATTTCGACATGGCCGGAACATTACGCAACGCCCCGGGGCCGGTCAAGGCTCTTGGCGCGAAAGGAGAAGAACTTGCGCGCGCAATCCGGGAAAGGATACAGTGCGCGCGATTTTCAAATCCATGTTCGACGTTTCGACAGGTTGGTTGGCCGCGCTGATGGGTGTGGTGGAAGGGATCACGGAATATCTCCCGATCTCCTCCACCGGCCATCTCGTTTTGGCCGAAAAATGGCTGGGCACGTCGTTCCACGAGAGCTTCGAGGTCGTCATCCAGTCCGGCGCCATGCTGGCGGTGCTGGTGGAATACCGCCGGCGCTTCCTGCGCCTGGCCGATTTCCGGGCCCACGCGGGCTTCGCGGGCGGCCGCGGCCTGTTCTGGCTGTTCCTGACGACGTTGCCGGCGCTGGTGCTCGGCGCCCTGTTCCACGACGTCATCAAGGCCAAACTGTTCACGCCCGCGGTCATCGCGCTCGCCCTCGGCGTCGGCGGCATCGCCATGATCGCGCTGGAACGGTTCCTGCCGTCGCACGACGAAGGCGGCGTGGACGGCGTCGGCTGGAAGCGCGCGCTCGGCGTCGGTTGTTTCCAGTGCCTCGCCATGATCCCGGGCACGTCGCGCTCCATGGCCACGATCCTCGGCGGGCGGCTGCTGGGGCTGAGCCGGAAAACCGCGGCGGAATATTCGTTTTTCGCGGCGGTGCCCGTGCTGCTCGTCGCGGGCGCCTACGACTTGTACAAAGGCTGGGCTTCGCTTCAGCGTTCGGATCTGGCGCCCTACGCCATCGGCCTGATCGTGTCCTTCGTCGTCGCGTGGGCATCCATCCGCTGGCTCATGCGCCTCATCTCGCACCACACCTTCGAAGGCTTCGGCTGGTATCGCATCGCCCTCAGCCTCGTCGTCTGGGGCACGCTGGTGAGATAGAGGGCGGAGTTCAGAGGTCGGAATTCAGGATGACCCTTCCCAATCTCTGACCTCCGACCTCTGACCTCTCTTCCAACCCCCAAATCATTCCGCACAGCAGATCCGCGCCGGAACTGTGGCCGAAGGCGCAGACGGCTTTCACCCGGGCGGCGGAAGGGGCTTGCAGCAGTTTTTGCACCGCGACGTTGACGCGCCCTTGCGCCGCCATTTCCAGAAACGCGTTGGAGACCGGATTCGTCCCGCGCGCATGCCGCAGGATTTCCCGCGCCAGCGCCGACCGGCGTTGCAGGCGGCAGGCCAGCATCCAGCCGCAGAGAAAATCGTCGCCCGCCGGCGTCAGCCCCGCGCCGCAGCCGCGGACGAGCCGCACGCCGGCCGCGAGGCGCCCCGCGGCGATGTGCGCGAACGCCTTCCGGAAAAGCGCGTCGCGATTTTCCTGCAGGTGCGGAATTTTCCCGACGGGAAAAAACAGCGACACGAGGCTGTCCGGCGGCGCATGGCGCGGCAGGGCCTTTTCCAGAACGCGCCGCAGCTTCGCGGAGTCCTGCGGCGGCTGGGCCGATTTGAATGGGGGGGCTGTCCTGCGGGGGGGGTTCGGGGGGGCCCCCCCGCCGTGCGGGGTGGGGGAGGCCTCTTTGCCTCCCAGGGCGCAAGGCCGTGGGGGGGCTCCCGAGCCGCGGGGAACCGCGAACGTTTCGCCCGCGACGAAGGCGTGGGGGTCGGCCACGACGAGATTCAGCGGTCCGGCGCCGATGGAGCGGTCCACGACGAACAAGGCGCGGCTTGCGGCGCCGAGCAACAGGACGCTGCGCGCGAAGCGCGCCTTCACCGCGTATGCGCCCGGTCGCACCCGGTCGCCCCTGGACAGGATTTTCACGCCGACGATCTTACGCGCTCGCGTCGTCGCTGGCGATGGCGATTCGAGCGGCGGCGAGGGCGTTGCGGATGCCTTCGTAGCCCGTGCAGCGGCAGAGATTGCTTTGCATCCATTCGCGATCGATGGCGTCGTCGGGCTCGGGATGGGCTTCGACGAGGGCGGCGGCGTTGAGGATCATGCCGGGGGTGCAGAAACCGCACTGGAAGCCGTTTTCCTCGGCGAAGGCCCGCTGGACGGGATGGTCGCGCAGGCCTTCGATGGTGGTGATGGCCGCATCTTCGCACTCGACGGCGAGAATCATGCAGGACTTCACGGGTTTGCCGTCGAGCAGGACCGTGCAGGCCCCGCAGTCGCCGTTTTCGCAACCGCACTTGGCGCCGGTGAGCCCGAGTTTCTCGCGCAGCACGCGCAAGAGGGTGTCGCCGGGACGGACGGCGGCGCGGCGTTCTTCGCCGTTGACGTGCAGGATCAGTTCGACGGTGCCGGAGATTTCCTTCATGCCAGTTCCTCCAGCGAGACGCGGAGCAGGTGCTGCAGCAGGTTGACGCGGTATTCGGCCGAAGCGCGGGCATCGCCGCGCAGCGGGCCGAGCGCCGCAAGGATGGCTTCCAGACCCCCACGGCCTTGTGCCGTGGGTGAATCAGGTCCGCTTTGCGCCGCGGGAGGCGGAGAGATTTCCTTTTCCGATCCGCGCGCGGCGAAGCATTCCGTCAGCAGCGCATCGACGGCGTCGGACCGGAACGGATACGGATGAGCGCCGGCGACGGCGAAGCGGACTTGATCGCCCGCCTGCACCAGGGCGGTGGTGACGAGCGGATAATCCACGGGACCGGTGCGGGTCTTGCGCTGGTGGCTCCAATGCCATTCCGTGGCATCGATGGGTACGGAAAACCACAGGACCAGTTCGCCGGGAGCCAGGACGAGGCGCCGGTCGAAGATTTCGCGCAGGCGCCGTTCCCGACGGACCGCGGGGGCATCGTCCTGGCCAGGGGCGAGAGTCAGGACCGTTGCATCGGCGATCAGCAGCGGGAGGGCGGCTTCGCGGTAGGGCAACAGGCCGGCGAGATTCCCGCCGAGGGTGAGCCGGTTGCGCACGGTGCGGTCCGCAATGCCGCGCAGGACGGCGTTCAGCAGGGGGAAGGCGTCGCCGGCCACGACGTCGGACAACGTCAGCGCCGCGCCCAGGCAGAGGCGTTCGCCGCACATTTCGTGGACGTTGGCCTCGGGGATGCGCTTGACGTCGATGCACGCGCGCAGGTCGTAGGCCGCGGTGCGGCGGGCGGCGGTGGCGATTTCGGTGCCGCCGGCGAGATAGCGGGCGCCTGCGTGCCGGCGCCACGCCTCGACGGCCTCTTCGGCGGTTGCGGGGCGGAGATAGACGACGTCGCCGGCGATCATGGCGCGGCCTCCTTGGATTTTTTCCAGATGGCCTCGGGCGTCATGGGCAGGGCGGTCATCTGCCGGCCGATGGCCAGCGAAACCGCTTGCGACAGGCAGCCGGGCATGCCGACGATGCCTTGCTCGCCGAGGCCGCGCAGGCCGTAGGGTCCGTCGCTCTGCGGGGTTTCGACGAAATCGACGAAGTATTCGGGATCCTCGCCGTAGCGCATGATTTTGTAATCGCGCAGGCTGCCGTTTTGCACGGCCTGCCGGGCGTCGAACACGAAACCTTCGGACAGCGAATAGCCGATGCCCATGGCCATCGCGCCGACGACCTGTCCGCGGGAGAGCGCCGGATGGACCACCTTGCCGACGTCCATCGCGCAGGCGGCCTTGAGCACGCGGATCGCGCCGTCGGCGGGATCGATCTCCACCTCGACGCCCTCGGCGCCGAGCGTCCATTCGAGCCAGGGCTTGCCCGCGCCGGTCGCGGGATCGAGGCTGGTCAAATCAGGAGTGATGTACCAGCCGCGGCCGATCACGGGGCCGCCGATGGCGTTGCCGTTGGGATGGACGTAACCGAGGACGACCTTTTCCAGCGGCAGGAAATGGGAAGGTTCGTCGCGGATGAACACGCGGCCGCCGGCGACTTCGAGGTCCTCCGCCGGGCAGCGCAGCGGGGCGGCGGCGACGTTCTTGATCTGGGCGACGGCATCGGCGACGGCATCCAGCGCGGCGCGCCCGGCCATGAACAGCGAGCGGCTGGCGGCGGTGGCCCAGTCGTGCGGCGAGCGGTCGGTATCCACGTGGCGCGTCACATGCACGTGGTCGAGGTCGGTCTTCAAGGCTTCGGCCACGAGCATGCGCAGGCCTTCGTGGGCGCCCTGGCCGATTTCGATGACGCCGGTGGCCAGCGTGGCGCTGCCGTCGTCGGCGAAATACAAGACGGCGCCGGCGTCGGTGAACGTGGGGATGGCCGGCGCCTTCCAGAAGCAAGAAATGCCCTTGGCGCGGATTTTGCCATCGGGCCGCACCACGCGGTGCGGCTGCGAATCCCATGCCAGCCGTTCCTTCACCTTGGCCAGGCAGGCCGGCAGGTCGCCGGTGTTCTCGTCCATCGGCGCGCCGGTCGGCGTGAGGTCGCCTTGGCGGATGGCATTTTTCAGGCGCAGCGCGGCGGGATCCATCCGCAGGCGTTCGGCCAGCAAGTCCATGGCGCGCTCGGTGGCATAGGAGAGCTCGATGTGGCCGAAGCCGCGGAACGCGGTGGCGAAGGGGTGGTTCGTGTAGACGCAGAGGGAATCGGTCTTCACGGCGGGGACGTTGTACGGTCCGGTGCAGGAGATCGCCGCCGCGCGCGAGACGTTGACGGCGTAGTCCGCGTAGCCGCCCGAGTCGAAGAGAAATTCGATGTCCGCGCCGAGCAGCGTGCCGTCGGCGCGCGCGGCGAGGCGCACGCGCGCCTGGAGGCCGGGGCGCCCGGGGCTGGAGAGCAGGTCGGCCTCGCGCGTGTTGGCGAGGCGCACGGGGCGGCCGGGGAAGCGCATGGCCAGCAGCGCGGCGAGGGGTTCGAGCATGATGCCCGCCTTGCCGCCGAACCCGCCGCCGATGGGCCCGGCGCGCACGACGATCCGCCGCTCGGGCATCCCCAGCGCGCGGGCGAGGAGGTTGCGCACTTCGAACGGCGATTGCGTCGAGCTGTCGATTTCGAGGCGCCCGTCGGCGCCGAACTCGGCGATCGCCACGCGCGGCTCCATGGCCACGTGGTCACCCGGCGGGAAGGAACACTCGCATTCCGCGACGACGTCGGCCGCGGCGAATGCTTTCTCCACGTCGCCCTTCCGGATCTTGGTGCGGTTGGCGACGTTGGTGCCCGGCTCGGGGAGAACATCGGGAATCTTGGCGTACTGCGCCATGTCGGGATGCAAGATCGGCGCGCCGGGCGCGAGGGCTTCGCGCGGGCTGCCGAGCGCGGGGAGCGGCGCGTATTCGACCTTCACGAGGCGCAGGGCGTTTTGGGCCGCGGCTTCGTCGTCGGCAACCACGCCCACGACCGGTTCGCCGTGATGGCGCACCTTGCCGCGCGCGAGCGGCGGCTTGTCGCCCATGTACAGCCCGATCAATGTGTCCGGCCAATCGGCGCCGGTGAAGACTCCGCGCACGCCGGGGGCGGAGGTGGCGGCGGCGGTTTCGATTTTCTGGATTTCCGCGTGGGCGAGAGGGCTGAAGAGGACGGCGGCGTGGAGCGTGCCGGGGCGGATCGAGTCGTCGGTGAAACGGAGCGTGCCGCGCACTTTGGCCGGCGCATCGGTGCGGATCGGCGAGGTTCCCAGATGGGACGCGGGCTTCATGGGCGGCAATCTATACCGGGTTTCTGGAGATTGCAAAAAACCGGATGCAAAAGGCGAAAATGGAAGCCAATCACGGAGGAACGCGGATCGACACGGATGGGGGGCAGCCGACTACGAATGGCGCGAATGGGGCAGTGAAGGAGCGCCGAACCCGCCGAGATCGGTGAACGGCCGAATCCTCCTCACGCAAAGACACCAAGGCTCGAAGGGGGATCGGGAAGGCTGTCATCCCGAGCTTGTCGAGGGATCTGGGCTGGATGCCGCCGGCCTGCCGTTGGGGCGAGGCCGAGATGTCTCGACTGCGCTCAACATGACCGGGGATCGAGGCTCCGCCGAATCGGCCGGTCAGGATTTGCGGGGCATGATCTGCCGGACGACCGCAACGATGCCGACGAGGGCGACGACCAGATAGATCGCCGTTCCGAGCGCCGAGTTGGATTCCATCCAGGCGATCCACGCGCCCAGGGCGGCACCCGGCAGAACGAGGAGGCCGGCCACGGCGCAGAGGATCGATCGCTTCCGGTTGAACAGCCCCCAGAGGCTCGCGCCGAAAACGATCAACCCCGCGAGAAGGATCAGAGCTCCGGTGGCGTTCATGGCGATTCCTCGTTTTCGCGCCCGCCCGACGGGGAATCGATTCGCTTCGCAAGGTTTGAAGACAGGAGATATTCCAGTGAAATCGTGATGGGCACATTTGTTGCGGGTTCGAAGGCGGCAATCTTCACGAGCGCCTCCACGCTTGGATCGCCGGGGAAGTGGTTGATGCTTTTTCGGATGCCCTGAACTTCCAGAACCGTTCCCGGATTCAGAACTTCTTCGGATAGAATCTCCGGCCCACTCAGCTTTGTTGGGTAGATATCGTAGACGTTTACGTCTTTCCCGTACCCGGGCGGGAGATTCACCCCGAATATGGACATTTCCGTCAGCAAGGAATATCGGTTGTTCAGCAGCGAGGCATACTCCGGTTCGTTGCTCACATCCGTGTATTTGAGTGCGCAACTCGATAGCATGCCGCTCATGAGGATCGCGAAAAGCGGGATCGCGATGAGAACGCCGATGAAGACCTTGGCAATAAGCGCAAGGCGAGAAACGAGGGATTTATTCCTCATCCGCGTTCTCCACTGGATTTTCCGTTTCCGGATTGATTTGGATCGCGGCATGTTGCAGCCGGAGCCTCGGCCTTGAGCAGGGCCATGCAGAGGGAATCCTCGGGGATGCCGTTGAGGCAGCGGGCTTGGCGCTTGCGGCCTTCTTCGACGAAGCCGAACTTGCGATAGAGCGCGATGGCGCGGGCGTTGGCGGCGAAGACTTCGAGCTCAATCCGGGCGATGCCTTTTTGGAAAGAGTCGGCGATGGCGGCCGTCAGCAGGCGCGCGCCGATTTTTCGGCCGCGGTATTCGGGCACAATCCCGATGCCGAGCCGGCCGACGTGGGTCATGCCGGGGCGTTCGTCGCGGACGACGTCGCACCAGCCGACGACTTGACCGTCGTGGATCGCATAGAACTGGCTCCAGCCCTTGGCGAGGACCTGGGCGATGAATTTCCGGGCGGATTCGAGCGGCGGGGCTTCCTGGAAGATCAGATAGCGGTGCTCGCGGGCGACGACGTCCAGCGCCCGCCAAAAACTGTCGGCCAGATCGAGGCTCGCAGGCTGGATGACGATGTCCATGGGGGGCGATTTCGATCCGAAAATCATAGCTGGGATGAGGGGGAAGCTCAATAGCCAATAATCGGATCGTTTTCGGCGAGAAAAATGAAAAGGAGACGGGCGGAGGGAAATCGATCTCGCCAAAGGATGGGCGATGGGGGAAACTGGAACATCCGAGGTGGGCTATCCGTGAAAAAATGGCTCGTTGCGAATCTGCTGGCGGCGGTGGGGGTGTTTGCGCTGATCGCGTTGACGATCGCTTGCAGCTTTTGGATCCATTCCCATCGGTTTCACCTCGCTTGGAGGGTTAGTGGCATCTTGGCGGCGGGGTTTGCGTTTTTCTGCGTGGCCAACCGGGAGCTGTGGCGCTCGCGCGGGCCGGTCTTGCGGGGGTTCGCGATCGTTTTGCTTTCAGCCGCGCTGACGGCGGTTGCGTTCATCGGTTCGCTCGTGCCCGTATGGGTGGCGAACGCGTTCGTCGACTTGATTCCGGCCTTCGTTTCGGGGCGCGTCGTGGATGACGCGGGGCAACCCGTCGCGGGCGCCCGGTTGAAACTGTACGAGACGCAGGCGGATTATCCGGGCCAGCGGACGGCCGAAGGACAGACGGACGCAGACGGCTGGTTCCGGCTGCGCACGCGGGTGGGCTACAACCGGTTGGACGTGCGCGCCGACGGCTACGCCTCCATGTACCGCGGCCAATATGCACATCTCGGGTGGAATCGGAACTGGGACTTCGCACTCGTTCCGGCCATGGCCGTCTCGGGCCGGGTCGTCGATACCGCCGGCCGGCCGGTTCCCGACCGGATCGTCCAGCTTTTTCCCCGGGGGCCCCGGCGTCCGGCGGAGGGCGACTCGACCTTTTTCGGTTGTGGTTTGCCGCCCGAGCCGACCGACACCGAGGGCCGGTTTTCGATCGCGGGCGTCGCGCCGAGTCTCCTCGAAATCCAGGTGGGGTCCAAGGAAGGTAATTTCTACCAGTATCCCGTGAACCGCCGTCGGCTCGATCTGGCTTCGGGCCGCGCGCCGGAATCCCTCGAACTCGTGGTGCGGCCGGCCGACGATTTCGCGATTGCCGGGCGCGTCACGGACGCGGCCGGCCGGCCCCTCGAGCATATCTGGGTGGATATGTATATTCCCAGCGGGTCGCACTGGAGCGACTGGACCGATCAGCAGGGGGCGTTTCGCCTGCGAGGGCTCGACGGCGTCGGTACGTCCACGTTCGCGGTTGGGTTCAAGGCCTCCGGCGACTGGGTTCTCCGCGATGTTCCGCTGAACGCGACGAACGTGCATCTGATCGTTCCGGATGTCGCCCGGTTGCGAGGGGCGGTGCGCGATGCCCGGACCGGAAAAGCGGTGAAGAAATTCGAAGTCGAAGTCGTCCGGTTCCGCTGTCCGGACTCGGGCGCGGTTTGCGAGAAATCGTACTATCGGCCGCGCTATCTGCCGGGTGGCTGCTTCGAGTTGGGCGGCGTGCCGGCCGGGGTGGCCACCTTCGACGTAAGCGCGCCCGGGCTGGGCACCCAGCGATTCGACGTGGAGGTGGCCGCCGGCGCGCAAACGCCCGCGACCTTCGAGATGAAAGGCCCCGCGGTGCTCGAAATCGACGTTGCGAAGGACGGCGTGCCGACCAACGTGAACCTGTGCGCGCCTGGCTGGAAGGGCGGGTGCACGTCCAACGGGCACGTCCGGATCGATTCCGGACCGAACGGAAAGCATCGGGTCTGGTTCTTCGACGGCAACAACTCGTCCTGGCAACGCTCGGCCGAGGTCGAGCTGCGGTCTGGCGAGACCACGCGCCTGGCCGTGGACGTCGGCGGCATGTGCGAAATCCGCGGCAAGGTGGTTTGGCCGGACGAGTACGCCCATTGCGAGGTGCGCCTGGCGTCCAAGCCGGCGCCCGACGGCTGGCCGTTGTACGGCTTGCCCGATCCCGAAGACGGCGTGCTCGCCTACGACCACGTCATGCGCAGCGGCGAAGAATACCGGCTGGGTTCCGTGCCCGCCGGCCGCTGGCATCTGCTGGTCGCCCTGGACGGCCGCTACGTGCACCGCATGACGCCGATCGCAAGCCGGGAAATCGAACTCAAAGACGGCGAAACGCTGGAGCTCGATTTCGATCTGACCGAATCCGGCGCGATCGAATAGGAAGCGGTCGCTGCAGTTGAGAGGGCGGCGCACGCTCCGGATAGTGAACGATGGTTCATATTGGGATTGACGGGGAGGGCGCCGGGATTTTAAGAATTGGAATGAAGGTTGGGCCGGCTCGTGGTAGGGTGGCCCATCCATTTTGAAAAGGCGGCAGGCGATGTCGGAAAACTACATTTTGGTGGAGGGGGCGCGGGAGCACAACCTCAAGAACGTGACGGTGCGGATTCCCCGCGGCAGCCTGTGCGTGGTGACGGGCCTCAGCGGCAGCGGGAAGTCGTCGCTGGCCTTCGACACGCTCTACGCGGAGGGGCAGCGGAAGTACGTCGAAAGCCTGTCGTCCTACGCGCGGATGTTCCTCGAACAGCTCCAGAAGCCGGACGTGGACCGCATCGAAGGCCTCTCGCCGGCGATCGCGATCGAGCAGCGGACGGGCGCGGCGAATCCGCGGTCGATCGTGGCGACGACGACGGAAATCCACGATTATTTGCGCCTGCTCTACGCGAGCGTGGGGCACCAGCACTGCCACCAGTGCGGGAAGCCCATCGCGCGGCAGAGCGCGGAGGAGATCGTCAACCAGATCCTCAAGAAGCCCGAAGGCACGAAGGTGCAGCTGCTGGCGCCGCTGGTGGAGGGGCGCAAGGGCGAGCACGTCGAGGTCTTCGAGTCGGCGCGGCGGCTGGGGTTCACGCGCGCGCAGGTGGACGGCGAGATCGTGGAGATCGAGAACCCGCCGAAGCTGGACAAGCAGAAGAAGCACTCCATCGCGGCGGTGGTGGATCGGTTGGTGGTGGCGGACAAGATCCGCGGCCGGCTGACGGATTCGATCGAGTTGGCGCTGAAACAGGGCGAGGGGGTGCTGCACGCGCTGTTTCAGGAGCCGGGCGCGGGCGAGGCCTGGACGCCGCAGATGTTTTCGGAAAAGAACGCGTGCGCGGACTGCGGCATCAGCTTCGACGCGCTGCTGGCGCGGAATTTCTCGTTCAACAGCCCGTACGGGGCGTGTCCGAAATGCGACGGGCTGGGGCAGATGCTGGTGTTCGACGAGGATCTCGTCGTGCCCGACCCGACGAAATCCATCGACGCGGGCGCGATCGCGGCGTGGCGGCCGGCGGGGCGGCGGGAGGCGATCTTCCGCAAGGGGCTGCTGCGGGCGCTGGCGAAGCATCTGGGCTTCGACCTGGCCACGCCGTGGGAAGAGCTGCCGGAGAAGATCCGCGACGTGGTGTTGCACGGCTCGGGCGAGGAAGACGTCGAACTGGGCTTCTGGATGCGCGGGGCGTGGCGGAAGTACCGCAAGCCGTTCGAGGGCGTCATTCCGAACCTCCAGCGGCGCTACGCGGAAACGGACAGCGACTACATCAAGCACAAGCTGGCGAACTTCATGAGCCGCCTGCCGTGCACGGCCTGCGGCGGCAAGCGCCTGAAGCCCGAAAGCCTGGCGTGCAAGGTCGCCGGCAAGGGCATCATGGAGGTCATGGCCCTTTCCGCGCGCGACGCGGCGGAGTGGTTCGCGACCCTGCCGCTGACAGAGCAGGAGCGGAAAATCGCGGCGGAAGTGCTGAAGGAAATCCGCCAGCGGCTGCGGTTCTTGTGCGACGTGGGGCTGGGCTACCTGAACCTCGACCGCGAGAGCGGGACGCTTTCCGGCGGCGAGGCGCAGCGGATCCGCCTGGCGACGCAGGTGGGGGCCGGGCTGGTGGGCGTGCTCTACGTGCTGGACGAGCCGAGCATCGGCCTGCACCAGCGCGACAACGAAAAACTGCTGCGCACGCTGAAGGGCTTGCGCGACCTGGGCAACACGGTGGTCGTGGTCGAGCACGACGAGCAGACCATCCGCGAGGCGGACTACGTCATCGACCTGGGCCCGGCGGCGGGCGTGCACGGCGGGGAAGTCGTCTTCGCCGGGACGGTGCCGGAGCTGCTGAAATCGAAGACCTCCCTGACCGCGCAGTTTCTCAACGGCGAGCGGCGGATCGCCGTGCCGGCCGAGCGCCGGGTGCCGGGCGAAGCGTGGCTGGAGATTTCCGGCGCGGCGGAAAACAACCTGAAGAACGTCGACGTGCGCTTTCCGCTGGGCCGGCTCACGTGCGTGACGGGCGTCTCGGGCAGCGGCAAGAGCACGCTGGTGGACGACATCCTGCGGCGCGCGCTGTTCCGCAAGTTCTACGGCTCGAAGGAAAAGCCCGGCAAGCACAAGAAGATCGCCGGGATGCAGCACCTGGACAAGGTGATCGTGATCGACCAGTCGCCGATCGGACGCACGCCGCGGTCGAATCCGGCGACGTACACGGGCGCGTTCAACGGCATCCGCGACCTGTTCGCGCAGCTGCCGGGGTCGAAGCTGCGCGGGTACGGGCCGGGCCGGTTCAGCTTCAACGTCAAGGGCGGCCGCTGCGAGAAGTGCAAGGGCGACGGCATCCTGAAGATCGAGATGAACTTCCTGCCGGACGTCTACGTGACCTGCGAGCAGTGCCGCGGGCGGCGCTACAACCAGGAAACGCTGGAAGTGAAGTGGCACGGCAAGAGCATCGCCGACGTGCTGGACATGACGATCGACGAGGCGCTGGAGTTCTTTGCGCCGGTGCCGGCCATCGCCCGCAAGTTCCGGACGATGAGCGAGGTGGGCCTGGGCTACCTGAAGGTGGGCCAGCCGGCGACGACGCTCTCCGGCGGCGAGGCGCAGCGCATGAAGCTCAGCGCCGAACTGGCGCGGCGCGACACGGGCCGGACGCTCTACCTGCTCGACGAGCCGACGACGGGCCTGCATTTCGCGGACGTCGAGCGCCTGCTGCAGGTGCTGCTGCGGCTGCGCGACGCGGGCAACAGCCTGATCGTGATCGAACACAACCTCGACGTGATCAAGACCGCCGACTACATTGTGGATCTGGGACCGGAAGGCGGCGACGAAGGCGGCCGGGTGGTCGCCTGCGGCGCGCCGGAGGAAATCGCGGTGGATCCGGCGTCGCACACGGGCGAATACCTGCGGCCGCTGCTGGCGCCGCCGGCCCCGGCGCCCAACCCGGCGAAGGCGAAACGGACGAAAAAGAAGGCAAGAGGAATTGGCGGGCCATCCTGTGGGTTAATTCGGCGCTGGCGTGCGCCGCGCCGGCGGTCGCGCAGGAAACGGACGAGGAAGAGCGCCTGCCGACGGCCCAGCTGACGGTCGAAGAGGCGGGGCGGCTGCTGGCGACGGGCCGCGCGGCCTACGAGGACGGCTTGTACCGGCTGGCGCAGCGGCGCCTGGACGAATTGGTGGCGGGGGCGCCCGACAAGCGCCGCCAGGCCGAAGGCGCGCTGTGGCTCGCCCGCGTGCAGCTGGCGACGAAAAAGCCGGAGCAGGCGCTGGCCACGCTGGAAACCTACGGCGGGCAGGTGCGCGCGGCGGCGCTGGCGGCGGAATACGCCCTGTCCCGCGCGCAGGCGCGCTTCGATCTGGGCCAACTGGCGGGCGCCGCGGCGGATTTGGACGGGTTTCGCGAAAAATACGTCGAGCAAGCGGCGTCGCCGCGCGCGCTGCGCCTGCTGGTCCAGGTGTTCCTGGCGCGGCAGGAGTGGGCCGGCGCCCGGGAAACCTGCGCCTTGATCGAAGCCCGCCATCCGCGCGCGCCGGAAGGCCCGGCCGCCTGGCTGGATCTGGCCGGCGCCTTGGCCGCGGCGCAGGAGGGCGCCGCCGCGCGCGCCGCGCTGGGCCACGTCGAGACGAACTACGCGGGCCAGATCTGGAGCGAACGCGCCGCCTTGAAGACGATCGAACTCGATCTGGCGGCGGGCGAACGGCCGCAGACCTTGGACCGCCTGCAGGCGCTGGCGGGCAACACGAACCTGCTGCCGGAGACGCGCGCCAGCGGCTACCGAATCGTGGCGCAGGCGCTGGGGGCGGAAACGAACCTGGCCGCGGCGCTGGACATGATCGAGCGGAGCCTCGCCGCGGCCGGCGATCCTGCGCAGCGCCTGGAAAGCCAGGCGGTCAAGGCGCAGCTGCTGCTGCAGGCGGGCCAGCTGGACGAAGGGCGCCGGCTGATGCGCGCCGCGGCGGCGCAGCTGCCCGACGAAGGCCGCGCGGCGCGCCTGCAACTCGGCCTGGCCGACGAATTGTCGCGCATGGGTCGCTGGGATGAAGCGGCGGAGGAATACCAAGCCTGGCTCGAGGCGTTCGACGGCGCGGTCGGCACGGCGGACGCGCTGGCGGGGCGCGGCTGGGCGTTGTGGTCCGCCGGCCATCCCGAGGAAGCGGCGGCGGCCTTCGCGCGCGCCGGCGACTTGGAAACCGATCCCGCGCGGCGCCTGGAATTGCGGCAGAAGCGCGGCGACGCGCAGTTCGCCAGCCGCCAGTTCGCGAAGGCCAAGGCGTCGTACGCCGCCGTGCTGGCGGCGAATCCGGCGGATGCGGCGCTGGCCGCCCGCGCGCAGCTGCAGTTGGCCGAGACGGAGCTGGCTCTGGGCGAAACCGAGGCCGGGGAAATCCGCCTGCTGGACCTGAGCCGCTCCGGCAAGTCCGCGGAATTTTCGCGCGCGGCCACGATGCGCCTCGGCGCGCTGTACGAGGATCGCGGCGCCCTCGAGACCGCGATGGAGCAGTATGGCCGGATCGTCGCGGCCTGCGACGAGCCGGAGACCTGCGCGCAGGCGCTGCTGGCGCGAGGCTTGATCCGCTACCGGATGGGCGCCTTCCCGGCGGCGATGGAGGATTTCACGCGCATCCGCGACCAATTGCCGCAGACGCGGCCCGCGGCGCAGGCGGCGTTCATGCGCGGCTGGTGCTTCTATCTGCTGGGCAAGGACGCCGAAGCCCTTCAGGTCTGCGAGCAGTTCCTGGTCGAGCATCCCGATTCCGAATTCGCGCCGGAGGTGAGCTTCTGGCTGGGCGAGCACGCGTTCAACGGCGGCGACTACGCGGAAGCCGAGCGGCGCTTCGTGGAAGTGGCCACCGCGCATCCCGACAGCCCGCGCGCCGCCGACGCGCTCTTCTGGGCGGGGCGGGCGGCCACGGGCCGGCGCGAGTACCTGGCGGCGAACGAACACTACAACGACCTGATGGCGCGCTATCCGGACAGCCCGCGCCTGGCCGAAACGCTGCTGGCGCAGGGCGACGTGCTGAGCGAACTGGGCCAGTTTCCGGCCGCCATCCTGGCCTTCCACGAGGTCATCGTGAAGTTTCCGCAGTCGGCGGAAGCCCTCGTGGCGTGGGGTCGGCAGGGCGATTGCCAGTTCACGCTCGGGCAGGAGAATCCCGACCGCTACGAGGAAGCGCTGCTGTCCTACCGCACGCTGCTGGATTTCGCGGGCGCGCCGACCGACCTGCGCCTCCAGGCCGGCTACAAGGTCGGGCGCTGCCTCGAGAAGATGAACCGCGGCACCGCCGCGCTGGACCGCTACATGGACGTGGTCTATTCGTACCTGCAGGAAACGCAGCCGCCGGCCGAGGCGAACGTGTGGTTCACGCGCGCCGCGTTCGCCGCCGCCGCGCTGCAGGAAAGCGCCGGCCATTGGCCCGAAGCCGCCAAGATCTACCTGCGCGTCGCCGAATCCGGCGCGCCCGCCGCCGCCGAGGCGCGCGCCCGCATGGAACGCATCCGCAAGGACCACTGGGTGGCGTTCTAGCGAGCGGGGTTCCGGGTTCGACGGAACGGGTTGCGCCCCCCTGACCCCTGACCTCTGAACTCGGACCTCTGCCTCCTTGAGCCTCGCATCCGTTTTTGTGGTTGAGCGGGGGCGGGGGCGCGGCATAGACTGGCCCGAGCAGTTTTCCTACCAAGCCTGCGAACGGAGCGCGAAGACATGTTGAATCTGATGGGCAATGGCGGACCGGTGACCTGGCTGCTGCTGATCTGCGGCCTGTTTGCGGCGCTGGTGTTTTTCGAACGGCTGTTCAACCTGCACCGCGCGCAGATCGCGGCGGACGATTTCCTGAAGGGCGTCTACAACATCCTGAATCGCGACAATCCGGTGGAAGCCGCCGCGATCTGCGAAGAGGCGCCGGGGCCCGTCGCGCGGCTGGCGCTGGCGGCCGTGCTGCACCACGACGACACCTTGGAGAACATCGGCCGCGCGATCGAGGACGCCGGCCTCGAGGAAATTCCGCGCATGGAGCGGGGCCTGGGCTGGCTGGCGACCTTGGCGCGCATCACGCCGCTGATCGGACTGCTGGGCACGGTGCTGGGGATGATGGATCTGCTGCTGGCGGCCCAGCGCGCCGCGCCGCTGGTGCAATCGGCCGATCTGACCGGCGGTTTGTGGCGCGCCTTGTCGGCGACGGCCCTGAGCCTGGTGATCGCGATCCTGGCCTATGCGGGCTACAACCTGCTCGTGTCGCGCGTGGAATCCATCCTGCTGGACATGGAGCGGTCGGCGTCGGCGCTGACGAACTTCATGCGGCAGTGGAAGCAGAACCGCGAGGCGCCGAAGGCATGAGGATTCCGGACCAGCCCATCCAGATGCAGTTCCGCAGCGTGCGGCGCCGCTTCCGGGGACGCTATCGCCGCGCGGTGGGCCCGATCGAGGTCACGGCCCTGCTGAACGTGCTGGCGCTGGTCGGCCTGCTGCTCTTCGCTTCCGCGCGCTTCGTGCTCCAACCCGGCGTGCGCGTCCGCCTGCCCGCGGCGCCGTTCGCGGACGGCGCGCCCTACGGTTCGCGCGTGCTGACCTTGGCGCAGGGCGGGCTGATGTTTTTCAACGACGAGCGGACGACGCTGGACGCGCTCGGCGCGGCGCTGGCGCGGGTCGGGGACGATCCGGCCGGCGCGCCGCTGCTGGTGGAGGCGGACGAAGGCACGCCCTACGGAACCTTGATGGCCGTCTATGCGCTGGCCGCGCAGGCGGGCATCCGCGACGTGGTGCTGGCGACGCGGCCGCCGCCCGTGGCGCCGTAGGGGACGAGCCGCATGCACGGTTTCCGCCCAAGCGAAGATCCGGCCCGGCGCTGGAGCCGATTCTGCCGGACGGGCTGGCGCGCCGCCGGCGCGTTCTGCGCGCTGGCTTTTCTCGGCTGGACGGCGCTGTTTCGGATCGGGCCCGCGCCGGCGCCCGCGCCGCGCGCGGCGCCGGGGCAGGTGACGTGGTGGTGGCCCGCGCCCGGCGCGGCGGCGCTGGACGTGCGCGCGTTGTGGACCCCGGCGGCGTTCGCGCTGTCCACGCCCGCCGGCTTCAGCCACGCCCTGCGCGATGCGCGCGCCGGCTTGGCGCCGCCCGTGCGCGCGGAGCGGCCGGCGGCGGCCTATCTGGAAGACGCGCGGACGTTCGCGCCGCTGGATGCGCCGGCGACGATCCGGCCTGCGCCCGCGCCGGCGGCGGCGCCCGTTTTCGATCCGGCCGATGGCGCGTTCGCGCCCCGGTCGGCCACGGCGGACGCCGCGCGCCTGGAATTTCCCGCCGGTTGGGAAAAGCGCTTGTTCGCCGGCCTCGATCCGGACTTCGGCCGGTGGACGAACGCGGCGTGGGATGCGCGGGTCGAGCTGCGCTTCGACGCGGCCGGCGTGCCGACCACGGTGCTGCTGGCGCAGGGCAGCGGCCTGCCCGACGTGGATCGGCGCCTGGCGCGCGCGGCCGCGGCCTGGCGGCTGCTGGAGCCCGCCGCGCCGCGCGCGGGCGTCGTGGCGTGGCACGCGCCGGGGCCTGCGGACGGAGGCGCGCCATGATGCCGCTGACCTTGCCGGACTGGTTCCTGCTCCTGCTGGTGGCGAATCTTTCGGTGGTATTCGCCGCCACCCTCTATTATTCTGTGCGGCGATACCGGCGGATGCCCCGGCGCCGCGCCGCGCCGCTGATCTTCCGGTGTTCGGTCTGCGGCCACGTCTACGTGGATCGCCGGAACGTGCCGATGGCCGAGTGCGAAAAATGCGGCGCCATGAACGAGAACGTGAAGAGTTTCTAAGAAAAGAGAATCCAACAGCCGGCGTTCGGGATTCGGCATGAATCCGCTGAACCCCGAACCCCGACTTTCGCCCCCCGCACCCCGAGGTTTCCGACCATGAGCCTGCCCATTCCCCTCCTGAAATTAACCCCCCACCAGGAAAAGCCCGAGCAGGAGAAGTTCCTGGCGCGGCCGGCCATCGATCCGGAAGCCGAGGAAACCGCGCGCCGCGTGCTGGCGGACGTCCGGGCGGCCGGCGACAAGGCGGTGCAGAAGTACACGAAGGAATTCAACGGGATCAACCTGCCGCCCGCGAAGTTCGCGGTGCCGAAGGAAGAGCGCGTGGCCGCCTCCGAAGCAGTGGACTTGGTGTTCAAGCGCAGCGCGTCGGACGTGTTTGCGCGCATCGTGCGCTTCGGCAAGGCCGGCATGCGCAAGGACTGGAGCATGGCCACGCCCAAGGGCGGGGTGCTGGGCGAGAAGTTCACGCCGCTGGCGCGCGTGGGCGCCTACATCCCCGGCGGCGCGGCGCCGCTGGCCTCGACGGCGCTGATGACGGTGTCGCTGGCGAAGATCGCCGGCGTGCCGGAGATCGTCGCCTGCACGCCGTGCGACAAGAAGGGCAAGGTGGATCCGTTCCTCCTGCACGCGCTGGAAGTCGCGGGCGCGACGGAAATCTATCGCATCGGCGGCATCCAGGCCATCGGCGCGCTGGCCTACGGCACCGCCACGATCCGCAAGGTGCAGAAGATCGTCGGCCCCGGCGGCCCGTACGTGACCGCGGCGAAGAAGCTGGTCTACGGCGACGTGGATCTCGACATGGTGGCCGGCCCCAGCGAAATCGCGGTGCTGGCCGACGAAACCGCGGTGCCCGCGCACGTCGCCGCCGACCTGATCTCGCAGCTCGAGCACGGCACGGGCCACGAGAAGGCCCTGCTGGTGACGCCCTACATGAGCCTGGCGACGAAGGTGCTGGCGGAAATGGAGCGGCAGGTCGCGGCGCTTTCG
>CAYTEK010000041.1:0-20961 GCA_964436715.1 uncultured Verrucomicrobiota bacterium
AGATTCGCGGGGACGTCCGCCTCCGCGATCAGCGCCTTGTTGTAGATGAGGCCGGTGGATTCCATGGCGAGGGGATAGCCCCACAACCGGCCGCGATGGGTGAAGGCTTCCAGCGCCTTCGGGAAAACGCGCCGCAAGAACGCGGGATCGGGATCGACCGGCAGGAGCAGCCCCGTGTCCGCCCATTCGCCGAGGCGATCGTGCGCCCTGATCATGACGTCCGGCCCTTTGCCGCTCTTGGCCGCGTGGAAAAACTTGTCCGTGGCGCCTTCGGGATGCTCCACGACGACCGGCACGCCGACGTTTTCGGTGAACCGCCGTCCGATCTCCGCGATGCCGTCGTAGCCCTTGTCGCCGTTGATCCAGATGAGCAAGGCATTCGGTTCCCACGCGGGGGCCGCCAGTGGAACGGAACCCAGCAGGATGCCAAGCAGGCAATGTCGAAAACGGCTCACGGCGGCAGAATAGCGGGGGCCGGCCGCCGCCGGCAATGCCAAAACCGGCCCCGATCCGCGAAAAATGGCGTTTTGGCGGCTTGACACTCATGGGGTCTTCCCCCATACTTTAAAATTGCATGCAAAGGAAACCCGTCTGGGCATCTACCCGCATATGGCAAGCAAATCGAAGAAAAAATCCGTCGCAACCAAAACCGTTTCAAAGAAATCGCCCAAACCGGCGCCGAAAGCCGCCGTCAAGTCTTCCGGCCAGGCGTCCTCCAAGAAACTTCCCGTTCGTTCCGGCAAGTCCGCCGCCAAACCGACCAAAACGGCCGCCGCCGCCAAGCCGCGGTTGGCGCCGCCGCCCGTGCCGTCGGCCAAGGAAGCCCTCGGCAAGAAGAACCCGGACTACATGCTGCAGATCATCAGCCACGCGCGGGATCGCGGCGGCAAGATCGCGCGCGACGAGCTGAACGACCTGTTGCCGGCTGAAATCGTCAGTCCCGACGAAATCGAGCGCGTCGAGGAAAAGCTGCGCGGGCTCGGCATCGAGATCGTGCGCGACGCCGTCGAGATCGAAACGGCCGCGCCGGCCGAGAAGGCCGCGGCGCCGGCGCGTTCCGACAGTTCCGTCATCGACGATCCGGTGCGCATGTATCTCAAGCAGATGGGCCAGGTCCCGCTGCTGACCCGCGAACAGGAAGTGGAGATTTCCAAGCGGATCGAGGAAGCGGAAAACCACGCCAAGCGCCTGCTGCATCGCTTCGGCTTCGCGCCGCAAGCCTATTTCGACATGGTGGACCGCCTGAAAACCTCCCGCGAGCGCTTCGATCGCGTGATCACCGACAAGCACGAGGGCGAGAAGGCGGAGAAGCACGAAACCGACAAACGCGAGATCGGGCGCGACAAGTATTTCGGCGAAATCATTCCGCGACTGAACAAGAGCGTGCCCCGCGCGCAGGCAACGGTGCGCGAGCGGTTCCGGGCGATGAGCGTGCCCCGGCTGTCCAAGGCGCAGTTCGAAAAGCACAAAAAGGCCTTCGTGCAGGCGCGCGAACGGCTGGCGGCGCTGCTGGACGATTTCTTCTTCAAGCAGAAAGCCATCGAGGACTTCGCGCAGCAGGCCGAGGAGCACGCGCAGGGCTTTGAAAAGCGCCTGCATCTCGTCCGCGAGCTGGAAAAGAGCAAGAGCGCCGCCAAGCAGGCGCAGGCCAAGGAACTGCGCAAGGAAATGCGCCGCCTGGAAGAGGAACAGTGCCTGTGCTGCGAGGAATTCGTGGCGCAGCACGTGGAATTGAAGGAATGGCTGCGCAAGGGGCTCAAGGCCAAATCCGAAATGGTCGAAGCCAACCTGCGCCTCGTCATTTCCATCGCCAAGAAGTACACGAACCGCGGCCTGTCGTTCCTGGACCTGATCCAGGAAGGCAACATGGGCCTGATGAAGGCGGTCGAGAAGTTCGAATACCAGCGCGGCTACAAGTTCAGCACCTACGCCACCTGGTGGATCCGCCAGGCCATTACGCGGTCCATCGCCGACCAGGCGCGCACGATCCGCATTCCGGTCCACATGATCGAGACGATCAACAAGCTGATGCGCATCCAGAAACAGCTGGTGCAGACCTACGGCCGGGAACCGACGCCGGAGGAAATCGCCGAGGAAATGAACCTGCCGGTGGATCGCGTGCGCGCCGTGCTCAAGATGGCCCAGCAGCCCATCTCCCTGCAGAGCCCCGTCGGCGACAGCGAAGACACGCATTTCGGCGATTTCATCGAAGACAAGTCGGCGGAAAATCCCAGCGAAATGACGGCCTACAGCCTGCTGAAGGAGCGGCTGCAGGACGTGCTGGGCACGCTGACCGAGCGCGAGCAGGAGGTGTTGACCCTGCGCTTCGGGCTGGCCGACGGCTATTCCCGCACGCTGGAGGAAGTGGGCAAGAAGTTCAAGGTGACGCGCGAGCGCATCCGGCAGATCGAGGCGAAGGCGTTGCGCAAGATGCGCCACCCCACGCGCATTCGCAAGCTGGAAGGCTTCCTCGAGAACGATTGAAAAACGAACCGGACGGGACAACCCGGGCCGCAAGCCCGCAGGAGGAACCATGAGCAGCATCAAGCAAATCGTGAAACGCGACGGCACCACGGTGGTCTACGACCGGGACCGCATCGGCACGGCCATCTTCAAGGCGGCGGCGGCCATGGGCGGCAGCGACCGCGCCGAGGCCGACCGGCTGGCCGCGCTGGTCGAAAAGAAGCTGGAAGGCGCGTATGGCTCCGGCGGCATTCCCTCGGTCGAGGAAATCCAGGACATCGTCGAGGAAGTCCTCATCAAGGAAGGCCACGCCAAGACGGCGCGCGCCTACATCCTCTATCGCCACGAGCGGCAGATGGCGCGCGCGCAGCGGGCCTACAAGTTCGAGGCCACGGACAACATCCCGTACAAGAAGATCTACGAGGTGCTGCGCTGGAACATGGACCACGGCTGCGAAACCGTGGAAGGCCTCAACGAGATCATCGCCTCCGGCAAGTTTCCGGAACTGATTGCGGCCTGCGAAGAGCGCTACGATCTGGAGGTCCGGGCCGGCGCGGAGCGGTTCCTCGAGCGGGCGCCGGAGGCGCGGGTGTTCTTCATCGCCGGGCCCAGCTCGTCGAGCAAGACCACCACCACCATCAAGGTCAGCGAAAAGCTGGCCGAGGCGGGCAAGGAATTCCTGGCGCTGAACGTCGACCACTATTTCTTCAACCTCGAGCAGCACCCCAAGGACGAATTCGGCGACTACGACTACGAGACGCCGCACGCCTTGGACCTGAAGCTGATCGACCAGCACGTCGCCGCGCTGCTGGAAGGCAAGACGATCAAGACGCCGCACTACGATTTCAAGACCGGCAAGCGGCAGCTCGACGTCTACGAGATGAAGCTGGCCTCGAACCAGATCCTGCTGATCGATTCCCTGCACGGCCTGTACGGCGAGATGACCCAGAGCACGCCCAACGAGAAGAAGTTCAAGCTCTACATCGAGACGCTCGGCCAAGTGCGCAACCACGAAGGCCTGTTCATGCGCTGGGCGGACAACCGGCTGCTGCGCCGCATGATCCGCGACAGTTGGCACCGGAATCTCCAGCCCGAGCAGACGCTGACCCACTGGCACTACGTGCGCCGCAGCGAGCTGCGCAACATCATCCCGTTCATCGGGACGGTGGACTATCTCGTCAACAGCGCGATGCCGTTCGAGCTGCCGATCCTGAAGGCGCGGCTGTTCAAGTACTTCCCGCAGGCGATGGAAAAGTTCAAGAACGACGCCAAGCGCCAGGACGCCTACGTGCGCGCCAAGCGCGTGTACGAGACGCTCAAGGACCTGACGCCCGTCGAGGACGACAGTCCGGTGCCGAAAACCTCGCTCCTGCGCGAATTCATCGGCGGCAGCCACTACAAGTATTGAGTCCCATCGCCGGAAACGGCGCACAAGGCGCGGGAGCGATCCCGCGCCATTTTTCTGCCGAAAAGACGGGTTAAAATCAATGCACAGTTAATTAACCATGCACCGCATATCCTGCGAAATCTCCATGTAAACGCACAAACACTCAAAATCAATGAACAAATGTATCGATGCATAGTTAATTAACTATGCACAGATATATTGGTGCAGGGAAAGCGATGGGGATGGCGGGAGCAGGGCATGCGGCGGACCGCAAGACCTACAGGGCGCGGGCGGCCAAGTAGGCTTTGACGGTTTCGGCGCTGTTCGCGACGACTTCGCAGCGCGTCGGCGCGTTCCGGAGGGCGTCGAGGAGCGGATGGCGCGCCAAGTCCTGGCCGGTGGCTTCCGCGATGGCGTCGGGGAACTTGGCGGGATGCGCCGTGGCCAGGCAGATCAGCGGTTCTTCCAACTCGTTGTATTGCTCGGCCACGTACACGCCGGCGGCCGTGTGGGGGTCGAGCAGATAGCCGTGCTGCTCGTGGTAGCGCTTGATCGCGCCGAGCGTGCGCTTCGTGTCGGACGCGCCGGCGACGATTTCGAGGTCCACGCGGCCGTGCGCGTCGCGTGGGATCTGCATGCGGCCTTCCAGCGCGAACTGGGTCATCAGGCGCGCCACGGCTTGCGGGTCTTCGCCGACCTTGTAGTACAGCCAGCGCTCGAAATTGCTGGCGACCTGGATGTCCATCGACGGATTGACCGTGGGCACGACGGTGCCCTTGGCGTACACGCCGGTGTTGAAGAACCGCGCGAGGATGTCGTTTTCGTTGGTCGCGAGCACCAGGCGCCGGATGGGCAGGCCCATGCGCTTGGCGTACCAACCGGCCAGGATGTCGCCGAAATTCCCCGTCGGCACCGCGAACTGCACCGCGGCGGCGCCCGTTTCCTCCGCGACCCGGAAGGCGGCGTAGAAGTAGTACACGATCTGGCTCAAAACGCGCGCCCAGTTCACCGAATTGACCGTGCCGAGGGCGTGGGCGTCCTTGAACGGCAGGTCGCTGAACAGGGTCTTCATGATGAGCTGGCAATCGTCGAAGCTGCCTTGCACCGCCAGGTTGAAGACGTTGTCGTCGAGGACCGACGTCATCTGCCGCTCCTGCAGGGCGCTGACGCGGCCGTGCGGATGCATGACGAAGATGTGGATGCGTTTCTGGCCGCGCACGCCGCAGATGGCGGCCGAGCCCGTGTCGCCGCTGGTGGCGGCCAGGATGTTGAGGCGCCCCTGGCGTTCCTCGAGGATTTCCTCGAACAGGCGGCCGAGAAACTGGAGGGCGACGTCCTTGAACGCCAGCGTGGGCCCGTGGAACAGCTCGAGCACGTGCACCGGGCCGACCTTGCGCACGGGGCAGACGTCGGGATGCGCGAAACTGGAATACGCCGCGCCGATCAGCGCCTTCAGACGAGCGTCCGGCAGGTCGTCCGTGAACAACCGCATGATTTCGAACGCGAGATCCGGATAATCGAGATCCTTCCACTCTTCCAGCCGGTCGCCGACCTGCGGAATGCGGTCGGGGATGAGCAAGCCGCCGTCGCGGGCCAAGCCGGTCATGACGGCGTCCTTGAAGGCGAGGGGCGCCTGCGCGCCGCGGGTGCTGACGTAGCGAATCGGTTTCATAGCCCCGCATTTATAAGCGGGGCGGCAGCCGGAGGCAAGCCCTTACGGCAGCGCCAGGCCGAATCCCATGAATTGCGCCGCCAAGAACAGGGCGAACAGCGCGATCATGACCGCCGCTTCCGTCCGCACGAAACGCGCACCGGTGGTGACGAACATCTGCAGCAGCACGCCGGAGAGGATCAGCAGCGGCAAGTCGCGGTGGACGATCATCGGCTCGACCGGCAGCGGCAGCGCCAGGCACAGCGCACCGGCCACGGCCAGCCCGGTGAAGACGTTGGACGCGTAGATTTCGCCCAAGGTGACGTCCTCGTGGTGCCGCAGCACGGCGCCCAGCGCGATGGCCAGCTCCGGCAACGAGGTGCCAAAGGCGTAGAACGTCACGCCGATGAGCAGGTCGCTCATGCCAAGGCTCTTGGCCATGCGGGTGCCGTGCTCGACGATCCAGTCGGCGCCGAGCACGATCATGGCCAACCCGGCCAGGAAGACGCCGACGTCCAGCCAGGGGCGGGATGCGCCGGCGACGGGCGGTGCGCTTGCCTGCCGCTGGCGCTTGGCGTCGTCGAGCGTGCCCTTGAAATAGGGGTAATAGGCCAAAATCAAAATCAAGCCATCGACGCGGCCGATGCGGCCGTCCATGGCCAGCACCAGCAGCAGGGCGGCGGAAAGGATCATCCAGCTCGATTCGCGCGCCCGAATGGTGGGCCCGACCGCGATCGGCCGCCATAGGGCGCAGACGCCGGCCACGAAGGTCAGCGTCACGAAATTGGAACCGACGATGTTACCCACGGCGGCGGCGGGCTGGCCGCGCAGCGCCGCGAACAGCGACACGCAGAATTCGGGCAGGGACGTCATGACGGCGACGAGCAGGACCGTCACCACCAGCGGCGAGACGCGCAGCCAGGCGGCCAGTTTCGGCACGCGGCGCAGGACGGCTTCCGTGCCGGCGAACAGCAGGCCGATGCCGAGGAGGAAGAGCAGGCTGGACCCAATCACGGTGTCGCCCCCGCGCCGCCTTGATCGGCGTGGTTTTCGTTCGTGCCGGGCAGGATCACGTTCAGCAACACGCCGACGAGGCCGGCCAGGCCGATGCCGCCAAGGCAAAAGCGCCCGCAGCTGACGGTCATGTCGCCGATGCCGACGGTCAGGATGATGGAGGCGACGACGAGGTTGCGGGAGCGCGACATGTCCACGCGCGCCTTGACGAGCGAATTGACGCCGATCGCGGCGATCATGCCGAACAGCAGCAGCATGATGCCGCCCATGACGGGCTTGGGAATCGTGAGCAGGAGGGCTCCGAGCTTGCCCACGAACGCCAGCAGGATGGCGGCAACGGCCGCGATGCGCATCAGCACGGGGTCATAGGCCTTGGTGAGCGCGACGGCGCCGGTGACTTCGGAATAGGTGGTGTTCGGCGGGCCGCCAAGGATGCCGGCCAGCGACGTGGCGAGGCCGTCGCCCAGCAGCGTGCGGTGCAGGCCGGGATCCTTCAGGAAATCCTTCCCGGCGACGGACGAGATGGCCAGGACGTCGCCGACGTGTTCGATGGCCGGCGCCAAGGCGACGGGCAGCATGTAGAGGATGGCGGCCGCATCGAACGCCGGGCGCGCGAACGAGCCGTTCGCCAGCGCGTGGGTCCACGGAATCTGGAGCCACGCGGCGGCCTGCACGGACGTGAAATCGACCACCCCCATGGCCAGCGCGACGAGATAACCGACCACGATGCCGCACAGGACGGGGATGAGGCTCAGCAGCTTCTTGCCGAACATGACGGCCGCCACGGCGGTCAGCAGGGCGCATGCCGCCAGCGCCATGGCGCGGCCATCGACGGCGCCGGAACCGTCGAAGTTCTTCGTCATGCCGACGGCGACCGGCGCCAGCTTGAGGCCGATGACCATGATGACCGGCCCGGTGACGATGGGCGGCAGATAGCGGTTGAGCATCTCGCGCCCGCCGATCAGGGCCATGCCGCTGAAGATCAGATAGACCAAGCCGGCGCAGAACAAGGCGCCGCACGTGGCGCCGGGGCCGAATTGCTTCATCGCGAACTGGATCGGCGCGATGAAGGCGAACGAACTGGCCAGGAAGATCGGCACCTTGCCGCCGGTGAGGACGTGGAACAGCAGCGTGCCCGCGCCGGCGGTGAAAAGCGCGATGGAAGGATCGAGTCCCGTGAGCAACGGCACCAGCACGAGCGCGCCGAACGCCACGAAGAGCATCTGCACGCCCAAGATCGTCTGTTTTCCGGTCGGCATGGCCATGAATCGTCCTCCTGTCGGCGCCGCGGTTTGGTGCCCGGGGCGGGGGTCGAACCCACACTCTCTTTCGAGAAAGGGATTTTAAGTCCCTTGCGTCTGCCATTTCGCCACCCGGGCGGAAAGCGGCACGGCCCGAAGTATCGCAGATTCCCGAGCCGATGCAAACCCCGCCTGCACGCCCATGCGGTTAGGCGCCGCATGCGGGCGCTGCGCGCGGGGCCGCGGGAAATGGGGTGCGGGGCGCAAGCGGCGCCGAACCGCATGGGAACGGCGGGTTCAGGACCAGGCGAGCATCTGCTCGATGGCGCGGCGGGCGCGCGCGGCGATGGCCGGATCGATGGCCACGGCGGGCTGCATGTCGCGCAGGCAGAACAGAATCTTTTCGAGGGTGTTCCGCTTCATGTTCGGACAGACGGCGAAGGGCGAAACGCGGTAGAAGGTCTTGCCGGGGTTGTCCTTCTTCAGCCGGTGGATGAGGCCTTCCTCGGTGGCGACGATGAATTCCTTGGCCGGACTTTTGGGGACGAACGCGCACATCTGGCCGGTGGACAGGACCTGGTCGGCGACCAGGCGGACGGGCTTGGGGCATTCGGGATGGGCCAGCGCGACGGCGCCGGGATGCGCGGCCTTGAGGTCGAGGATTTCCTTGGGATGGATGCGGGCGTGCGTCGGGCAGTAGCCGGGCCAGAGGATCAGCTTGCGGCCGAGCTGTTCTTCGACGACGCTGCCGAGGTGCTGGTCGGGGACGAACAGGACTTCGTCGTTCGCGTAGTGCGCGACGATCTTCGCGGCGTTGCCGGAGGTGCAGCAGCAGTCGCTTTCGGCCTTCACTTCGGGGGGGGAATTGACGTCGCAGACGTCCTTGGGGCCGGGATGCTGCGCCTTGAATTCGCGGAGCTGCGCGCCGGTGATCATGTCGGCCATGGGGCACCCGGCGCGGGCGTCGGGCATCAGCACGGTCTTGTCCGGATTCAGGATCGCCGCGGTTTCGGCCATGAAATGCACGCCGCAGAACACGATGACGGCGGCGTCGATTTCGGTGGCCTTGCGGGAGAGTTCGAGGGAATCGCCCGTGAAGTCGGCGACGTCCTGCACGTCGGGCACCTGGTAGTTGTGCGCGAGGACGATGGCCTGGCGTTCGACCTTGAGTTTTTGGATTTCGGCGACGAGGTTCATGCGTCCTCACTATAGCGCAAAACGAGCCGCGGCGCCGGTCGGCGCCGCGGATTTTTCGGTCACAGCGCCTTGGCGGCGGCGACGGCGGACGGCACGTCGATGCCGAAGTACTGCCACAGTTCGAGGTGGCCTTCGGACGGCGCGACGCGGGGATCCGTGATGCCGAGATGGATCAGCGGGACGTGGCGGCCGGCGGCGGCGCCGCAGACCAGCCCGGCGAAGCCGCGCAGGCCCTTTTCGGGCGAACCGATCAGGCCGTCCTCGATGGTGACGAGGCCTTCGGGGTACTGCTTGAACAGCGCCGCGAGGCGGCCGGCGTCGAGCGGCAGGCCGTTGATGCACCAGGCATCGACGGCGAGGTCTTCGGCCGCCAGTTGGTCGGCGGCCTCGGCGGCGACGAACGCCGTGGCGCCGAAGCCGAGGATGGCCTTCTTGGCGCCGGGCATCGCCCGCAGCTGGGTGGCGTCGGTCCACGGGCTGTCGGCGGTCCAGAGCGGTTCCTTGGTGTCCTGGCGCACCAGGATCGGCAGGTTGTCGCGCGGGATGCCGAGGACGTGGGCGCCGTTGCGGGAGGCCAGGTCGCAGATGGCGACGAACGCGGAGCGGGCGTCGGCGGGCGCGTAGAAGCGGTCGAGGTACGGCAGGTAGCCGATGGCGAGGTTGATCCAGTCGAGCGACCAGCCGGAAAAGTGGTCGCGGCCGGTGCAGGAACCGACGTGCGACAGGTGGAAGGCCACGTTGAGGCCTTCGTTGGCGCCGGTGAGGTTGCGCTGGTAGCGCCACATTTCGAGGCCTTCGCGGGCGATGCCTTCGAAGAACGCGGCGAACGTGGCGAAGACGACCAGCTTGGGATCGGGCGTCGCCATGGCGAGGCCGTTGGCCAGCATCGTGGCGATCTGCTCTTCGATGGAAAGCTGGAACTGGTGGTCGGAATCGAGCACCTTCTGCGCGAGATCCACCTTGGTGGACGGCGCCAGGTCGCAATCGACGACGAACGTCGACCGGGGATGCGTCTTGGCGACCAGTTCGTAGGCGGCGGCGACGCCGACGCGCGGCGTGACCCATTTGCCGCCGACGGGCGGCAGGGCGGCTTCGGCCCGGGCGAGGGCGTCGGCGGGGATTTCGAGATTCTCGGCGCCGGGCGCGGGCCGCGCGGTGGTCGTGACCGAAACCGGCGGCAAGGCGCGCCAGCGGGCGAGCGCCTCGCTTTGCTTCGGCGTGAACCGGAGCATGGGATTGGCCAGCAGCGCGTCCAGGTCGCGGCCCTTCATGTGGCCGTCGTGGTGGGCCTTGCCGCCGGGCAGGCCGTTGACGAGGAAGAGGCATTCCAGCATGGACGGCACGTCGCGGTAGCTCATCAGGCAGCCGGGCAGCCAGACCAGCTTGTCCATCTTCACGCCGTTCTTGGCGGCGAAGGCGGCCAGTTCGGTCGCAATGCCGAAGCGTTCGCCGATTTGGGCGAGGGTCACGTCGTTCTTGCCCGTGGGAATGATCATGGACGGCACGCCGTCCTTGGCCAGCGAACGCGCTTCGCGATAGGCCTTCCACAGCGTGGCGACGTCGTAGAGCGAGGGGGTTTCGAGGATCTGGACGCCCATGGCTTCGACGATGGGGCGCGGATCGCGGCCGGTCATCTTGTCGGTCGTGCCGGAGAGCTGGATGCCGTTGCGGTGCATGACGAACGTGACCGGCGCCTTGTGGATGCGGGCGGCGTGGAAGCCGTTGAGCGCGTGGCCGGCGATCCAGCCGGCATCGCCGCAATGGCACAGCACCCAGGCGTCGGAGCCGTAGGCCGCGCGCTTGCCGAGGGCCTGGCCGACGGCGGTGGGGATCATGACGCCGAGGCGCCCGCCGTTGAGCTGGGTGCCGCCGGGAACCCACGAGACGTGGCCGGGGATGTCCAGGCCGCGGCGGAAGGTGTCCACGACGCGCTTGCGGTCGAGGTAGCCCAGGACGGACAGGGCGGAGAAATAGCCCACGGACGTATGGGCGTTTTCGATGGTGAAATCGCGCTCGACGTGGTTGACGAGCGACAGCGTCAGCAACAGCGGGGGAATCATGTCGAGGCCGCCGCCCATGTGATCGACTTCGTTGATCTTGGACAGCGACGCGACGGCTTCGATGGCGAGACGGGCGGCATCGATCTGCATGGCTTCGAACAAGGCGATGTCGTCGGCGGAGAGGCGGGAAATCTGATCGACGTCGAGCGCGAACGGGGGGACGGAAGACACGACTTCGCGGCGCATGTAGAGCGAGTCGGCCAGGAGCGCTTGGTTGCGTTGTTGCTGGAGGGAATCGGGGGAGAACGTATTTTTCATAATGCGGGGGATTCTGCCGCAAGCGGCCCGGCGAGTCAATGTTCGGCGGCGGGTGTGCAACCACATGGGGAGCAACGAAAAAGCCCGGCAAAAGCCGGGCTTTTCCAGGGAATGGTCGGGAAAACTATTCCGCCTTTTCCGCGTCGGCGGGAACCGGCGGTTGCTCGGCCTCGGCCGAAACGTCGCCGGCCTTTTCTTCCACGGCGGGGGCTACGGCGGCTTCCGCTTCGGGAGCGGCTTCCGGGGCTTCCTCGACGGCTTCCTCGACGGCGGCGGGGGCGGCGGCTTCCTCCGCGGGGGCGGCTTCCGCGACGGCTTCGTCGGCGGCCGGGGCTTCCGGGGCGACTTCCGCGGCCGGGGCTTCTTCCACGGCGGGTTCTTCCCCTTCGACGTCCAGCTTGATCATGGAATCGTCGGCTTCGACGTCCGTCTGCTTGTCGAAGCGCTGGACGTCGGCCTGCGTGCGGAGGCCATCGACGTATTCCTTCACGGCGTCCTGCTGTTTCTGGGAAAAGAGGATGTCGCTGATGCGTTCCTTGACTTCGCTGAAGTCGGTGGCCTTGGCCTGCTGGTGATCGGTGACCTTGATGACGTGGAAACCGAACTGGGTTTCGACGACGTCGCCGACGGAGCCGGTGGGCTGGGAGAAGGCGGCATCTTCGAATTCGGGCACCATCTGGCCCTTGCCGAACGTGCCGAGATCGCCGCCGGAGCTGGCGCTGGGGCAATCGGAATTGGCCTTGGCGAGTTCGGCGAAATCGGCGCCTTCGAGGGCCTGCTTGCGGAGGTCTTCGATGCGGGCGCGCTTGGCGGCCTTGGCCGCGTCGTCGTCGGTCGGATCGACCTTGATCAGGATGTGGGAGGCGGTGACGCTTTCGCCCTGGGCGAAGCCTTCCTTGTTTTCGTCGTAGAACTTCTGGATTTCCTCGTCCGTCGGCTTGGCGAGGGATTCGGCCTTGGCCATGATCATCTTGCGGACGGCCATTTGCTCGCGCATTTCGGCCTCGGTGGTGCCGGTTTCGGCCATGTAGGACTCGAGCGTGGTGCCCGGCGGGAGTTCTTCGGCGAGCTCGCCCTTGATTTCGGCGAATTCGGTGTCGGAGAGGCTGACGCCCTGCTTGGCGACTTCGGCCAGCATGATCTGGCGCATGACGAGTTCTTCCACGATGCGCTCGCGGATCTTCGGCAGCGCGGCTTCCATCTGGTCGGGCGGCACGCGGGCGCCCATCTGCTTCTTGAAGAGGCGCATGACCTTTTGGACTTCGCCTTCGGTGATGTCCTTGTCGTTCACCTTGGCCACGACGACCGCGGCTTCGGTCTCGGACAGGGCGGGTTCCACGACGTCGACGGCGGGCGCGGCTTCGTCCGCGGCGGCCGGCAGCGCGAGATCGGCCGGAGCTTCGACGGCGACGGGTTCGGCGGCCGGAGCGGCGGCTTCGTCCGCGGCGGCGGGGGCGTTCTTCTTGCAGCCCGCGCAGGCGAGTGCCGCGGCGGCGAGCATCCAGACGGTGGCGAATTTCATGCGATCATCCTTTCGTTTGGTATCCAACATGGGTTCGGGGGCGGGACGAAAAACATCGATCGCGCGCATTGTGGGGGTTGGGGCGCGGGATGTCAACCGCTAGAACGCTCCATCATGCGGAGCGTCCGGCGCGAAAACGCAAGGCCGCGGATCAGCTTTCCGGCGGCGGCGGGACGTCCGCGGACGGGGACGAAGCCTCCGCGGGCGCGTTGCCGGGCCGATAGTCTTCGGCGATGGAAATGACCACGCGCTTGCGGCCTTCGGAATCCTCGTCTTCGGAATGGGTGCGGATGTCGGGCAAATCCTTGAGCGCCTGGTGGATGATGCGGCGCTCCATGGAATTGAGCAGCGGCATGCGCCACGGATGGCCGGTCTGGCGGACGCGTTCGAGCGCCTGGCTGGCGTCGGCCAGCAGTTTTTCGCGGCGGCGTTCGCGGTAGTGCTCGGCGTCCACCACGCAATAGGGCGATTCTTCGTACTTCCGCGACAGCAGGCGATTGAGCAGGAACTGGATGGCGTCCAGCGTCTGCGAGGTGCGGCCGATGATCCGGCCGGCGTCGGCGGAGACGATCTGGAAGAAAATCTGGCCTTCGCTGACGGACGTTTCGAGGCGGGCGTCGTCGAACTCCAGCATCCGGAGCAGCTCTCCGAGAATGGCCTGCGCGGACTCGACGTATTCCTGCATGGTGGGTTGGTCGCTCATGTGTGTTCTTTCGGCGTTTCCAAATTTCACTCAATTTTGTATTCTCATTGCGCTGGAATGGCCAGCCAATTTTGCGAGCACGGAAATTCATGAGTCCGACCTCCGTTTCGAAATCGTCCCGCCGCCGCCCCGTGCCGGTGCGCGGCGCCGTGCTCTTGGCGCTCGCCCTGGTGGCGGCCATCTGGAGCGCGACCTATTTCGGCGCCGAGGCGCGGATGCGCCGCGCCACGGCGCGGATCGTGCGCCTCGTGGAAAAAGCCGGCGCCGAATCGCCCGTGGCGCTGGGGTTGTCCGCCAACCGCCTCGGCGGCTACCTGGCGACGAACGCCGTCCTGGAGCTGGAAGACCAAGGCACGCTCGCCGCGGGCAAGACCGAAATCGTCCAGTTCTACGCCAACGTGCGCAACCTGCTCGATGAAATCTCGTTCGCGAATCCGCAGATCGCGGCCGCGAAAACCGCGCGCGGCGAAGTGCAGGTCGCCGTGGCCGCGCAGTATCGCCTGGCGCGCGGCGACGAGGCCTGGGCCGGCGCCGGCCGGGCCGCGCTGGACTGGCGCAAGACCGACGACGGCTGGCGGATCGCGCGCGCCCACTTGGTGCCCGACCCGGCGGCCGACGTGCCCGGAAACTGGCCATGAACGCCGTGCGGCTCTGGATCAAGGCCGTGCGGCCCTACGCCTATTCGGCCAGCTTGGTGCCCGTTGCCATCGGCGGCCTGCACGCGCGCGCGACCGGCGCCGAATTCTCCGGCCTGCGCTTTGGCGCGGCGCTGGCCGCCGGCGTGCTGCTGCACACCGCCGCCAACCTGTGGAACGACTACTACGACTTCAAGTACCGCGTGGACCGGTTGGGCGGGGGCATCGGCAGCGGGGTGCTCGTCCACGGCGAAATGACCCCTGCGCGCTGCTTCCGCGGCGCCTCGATCTGCGCGGCGCTGGCCGCGCTGCTGGGCCTGTGGCTGGCGACGCAGGTCGGATGGGGGCTGGCGGCGCTCGGCGCCGCGGGCCTGTTCGGCGCCGTGGCCTACGCCGCCGGCCCGCTCAGTCCCAAGCACCGCGCGCTGGGCGAAGTCTGGCTGTTCCTGCTGATGGGCGTGGGCCTGACGCTCGGCGGCCACGTGGCGCAGACCGGCCGGTTTTCCTGGAGCGCGATCGCCGCCGGCATTCCCGCCGGCCTGCTGATGACGCTGCTGCTCTACGCCAACAACCTGCGCGACGTGCCCTCCGACCGCGAGGCCGGCCTGCGCACGCTGCCGATGCTTTTCAAGCCGCTCGAGGCCAAGTGCGTGGCGGGGCTGTTCGCGTTCGTGCCGTACGCGCTGACCGCGCTGATGGCCTTGACGCGGCGCCTGCCGCCGGCCACGCTGCTGGCGGAATTGTCGCTGCCGCTCGCGCTGCGCTGGTTCGGCGGCGTCTGGAAACGCCCGGTCGCCGAACGCGACGTCGTGGGCGCGGCGCAGCTGCATCTCGCGTTCGGGCTGCTGTTCGTCGTCGGACTGGCCATCGGACGCTGACGTTTTCGAGAAAGGATCTGGATCATGAATTCCACCGCTGCCGAACTCCTCCGCCAAATCGTCGCGATCCCCAGCGTGAATCCCGCGCTGTCCGACGACGACGCCTTGCGCAACGAACTCCGGATCGTGGACTGGCTGGAACCGTGGTTTGCCGCCAAGGGCTGCGCCGTGCGCCGGCTCGGCCAGACGCCGGGCCGGCCAAACCTGCTGGCGACCTTCGGCGCCGCCGCACCGCGGAAAACGATCCTCTTCGAATCGCACCTCGACACCGTCGGCGTGGTCGGTTTCCAAGGCGACCCGTTTGCCTTGCGCGCGGAAAACGGGCGGCTCTACGGCCGCGGGGCCTGCGACACCAAGGGACCGCTGGCCGCCTTCATGGCCGCGCTCGACGCCGACGTGCTCGGCGCGCTGGCGAAATCCAAGACGCAAGTCCTCTGGCTCGGCGCGATCGGCGAGGAAACGGGCAACCTCGGCGCCGAAGAAGCCGTCGCCGCCGGCTTGCGCGCCGACGAATGCGTCGTGCTGGAGCCGACGGACCTGCGCATCGTGCATGCCCACAAAGGCGCCTGCTGGTTCGTCGCCGCCACGCGCGGCCGCGCCGCGCACGCGTCCGATCCGACCCGCGGCGACAACGCCATTCTCAAGATGCCCGCCGTCTGGCAGATTCTCGCGGACGCCACCGCCGCCGCGGGCGAAACCCATTGCAGCGAAACGCTGGGCAAGCCCACGGTTTCCGTCGGGACGATCCGCGGCGGCACCGGGACGAACGTCGTGCCCGACCGCTGCGAAATCCAGGTGGATCGGCGCCTGATGCCCGGCGAAACCGCCGCGCAGGTGCTCGCCGACCTGCAGACGCGCTTCGCGGCGATTCCCGGCGGCGTGGAAATCCAGTTGCTGAAGGAAGGTCTGGCGTTCCACACCGCCGTCGAGGCCGACGTCGTGCGGCGCTTTTCCGCGGCGCTGGCCGAAGCCGGCGTGGTGCCGGTGCGGGAAGGCGCCGCGTGGTGCAGCGATGCCGGTCCGCTGGCGCCCGTCTGCGGCGGAACCATCGTCTGGGGTCCCGGCGCCATCGCCCAGGCCCATACCGCCGATGAATTCATCGAAGCGCGCGCGCTCGAAACCGGCGTGCAGGTGTTGCGCCGCTATTTGCTTGCCGCCGCCGCGGACTAGCGCGGATTGCGATTTTTTGTAGCCGGGGGCGTTGACCCCGGCCGCTGAATCGACAGCCGCCGGCCTCACCGCGGCCGGCTACAACGAATCCGAAAACGCCCAAGCGCGCCGCGGCTCGAGCGGCGCCTAACCGCATGGGCGGGCGCGGGAAATCAGCGGCGGACGGGTGGGGCGTAGCGGCGCCGGGGCAGGAATACGAGCAGCAGGATCCCGGCGAGGAACAGCCCGATGGACGTGACCTGGGCCACGTCGAGCGCGAGCCAGGATTGGCGTTCGTCGCCGCGGAGATATTCGAGGGCGAAGCGGATGGGGGGGTACAGCACGAGGTAGAGCGCGAACACGGCGCCGTCCTTGCGCCGGCGGGGATAGGCCCAGACGAGCACGAGCCACAGCGCCAGCAGGCACGCGGATTCGATGAGCTGCACGGGGTAAAGCGGCACGTCGGGAAACAGCTTGCCGGGCTCGCAGATGGGCGGATAGGCGATGCCGCAGAAGGCGTCGCCGGCGGGCCGGCCGTAGCAGCAGCCGTTCAGGAAGCATCCCATCCGGCCCAAGGCGTGGCCGATGGCGAGGGCCGGAATGGCGAAGTCGGCCATGTGCCAAACGGGCACGCGGTGGCGCCGGGCGAAGATCACCAGCGCCGCGCACGCCAGCAGGAACCCGCCGTAGAAAATCAGTCCGCCTTGATCAATGCGCACGATTTCGAGCGGATTGTCGCGGTAATAGCTCCAGTTGGCCGCGACGTAGGCCAGGCGCGAACCCACGATGCCGCTGGCCATCAGCCAGAACCCCAGGTCGGTCGCGAACCCCTCCGGGCGCAGTTCGCGCCGGGCCAGCCAGGTCCAGGTCAGAATGCCGGCCAGAAACCCCAGCGCGGCCATGACGCCGTAGCTGTAGATGTCCTTGCCGAAGACGCTGAACAGAATGGGATGCATCGCGGAACACCCTAGCAAACGGTCGCGGGAAAGACCAGCGCGGAGCCGCTCGTGGCGGCCGCGGGCTTCATGTGGTAGGTTTCGAGGTCATGCAGGCGACGTTCCATCTGATCGGCGAAGTGCTGCGGCACGCGTGGGCGGTGCTGGGCGAAATGGCGCCGTGGGTCCTCGGCGGCTTCGCCGTCGCGGGCGCGCTGTCGCCCTGGCTCAACGCGCGGACGGTGCGGGCGCATTTCGGCGGCGGCCGGGTCGGCGCGATCGCGAAAGCGGTGGCCCTGGGCATTCCGCTGCCGGTGTGCTCCTGCGGCGTGATTCCGTTGGGCGCCTCGCTGCGGAAGCACGGCGCCGGCAAGGGCGCCACGGCCGCGTTCGTCACCAGCACCCCGCAGACCGGCGTGGACAGCATCGCGGTGACCTACGGCATGATGGGCGGCCTGTTCGCGCTGCTCCGGCCGCTGGCGGCGCTCGTTTCCGGCGTGGCCTGCGGCTTCGCCGTGGACGCGCTCGACGGCGACGCGCCCGCCGCCGCCGCGCGCCCCGAACCGGAGAGCGAGTCCGACGCCCGCCCGCGCTGGGTGCGCGCCCTTCACAACGGGTTCGTCGTGCTGCCGCGCTCGGTCGGCGGCGCCCTCCTCGCCGGCGCGCTGATTTCCGCCGCCGTGATGACGCTCGTGCCGCCGAACCTCGTCGCGGAAACGATTTCGAGCCCGCTGCTGCAGATGGTGCTGACGCTGGCCATCGGCGTTCCGACCTACATCTGCTCCACGGCCGCGGTGCCGTTCGCGCTGGGCCTGCTGGCTGCCGGGCTGTCCCCGGGGGCCGTCATGACGTTCCTCGTCGCCGGCCCGGGCGTGAGCGCCTCGACGGTGCTGGCGGTGGCCAAGCTGCTCGGCGCGCGCGCCACGGTCGTCTACGTGCTGGTGCTGTCCGCCTGCGCGGTCGGCTTCGGCCTGCTGGCGCAGGCGCTCGTGCCCGCCGGCTGGGTGCCGCCGGGCGCGCAAATGGTGGACCTGCACGCCCACTGCGCCGAAGGCCTGCCCTGGAACGTCCACGTGCAGGCGTTCGCCCTGCTGGCCCTGCTGGCCTGGGCCAAATGGGGACCGCGGATGCGTCCCGGCGCGGCTTGAGCCGCCGCCGCCCGTTTTCGGCGTTTTCGCGCATTTCGGGCTTTGAAACCGCCCGCCCAAGGGCTTATGCTGAAGGCAGAAACGGGAGGCGCGTCATGAGCGAGATCAAGGTGCGGCAGGCGACGGCGGCGGAAGCACGGCGGCTGGCGGATTTCAACCGGGCCCTGGCGCTGGAATCCGAGGGGTTGGCGTTGAACGAACAAACCGTGATGTCCGGCGTGGTGGCGCTGATGTCCCATCCCGAGCGGGGCTTCTACCTGGTGGCGGAAAAGGACGGCGTGCCGGCCGGCTGCCTGCTCGTGACCTACGAATGGAGCGACTGGCGCAACAAGAACTTCTGGTGGATCTCCAGCTACTACGTGAAGCCGGAAATGCGCGGGCGGGGCATCTACGACGCCATGGACCGGAAGCTGCAGGAATTGGCCGCCAAGGAAGGCAACGTGTGCGGATTCCGCACCTACGTCCACAAGAGCTTCCAGGCCGGGCAGGACGTCTGCCGCCACCTCGGCATGGTCGAGAAGGAATACCTCGTCTTCGAAGACATGCTCTGAGGCTCGGTTAGGCGCCGCTTACAGCCAGCGCCGCACGGAACGCGCGTAGGCGTCGAACGCCGCGCCGAATTTTTCCCGCAAGGCCCGTTCCTCGGGTCGGATCTGGAAGCGATTCATGTACGCGACGAACGCCGCCGGCGCCAGCAGCGCCAGCGCATTGCCCAGCGCCAGCGCGCCGCCGACCAGCGCGCACAGCAGGCCGGCATACATGGGATTCCGGCTGAGCCGGTAGATGCCCGTCGTCACCAGCTTGGACGCGCGCTGCGGCCGTTCGGTATGCAGCGTGGTCCGGGCCAACAGGAACGTCGCGACGCCGCCCAAACCGAGCACGGCGCCGGGGAGGAAAAACACGTGCGCCGCCGCCTGCCGGCCCGGAAAATCGAACGCGGCGAACGGACAAGCCAAGTCCAGCCCCCACGTCGCGCCGGCGCAAACCAGGAAAACGACCGCCGGCGGAATCTTCAGCTCCAAAGTCTGGAATCGGTAGGGCTTCACGACGCAAAATAAATCTACGCACAAATCCGGCAAAACGCAACGCGCCCCGCGCCGCGCCGACGCTTGAGCGGAAAAGGATTTCGGAATTCAAACGGGGCGGGGCGGCACAAGAACGCCCAGCGCGCGGTATAGAAATTAAAGGACCGTCCCCTTTACGGTCAGAGCGTGATCACGAAGCCTGCCCTGACAATCAGAGCCTTGAGTTCGTTCTCACCGATGTCTTCTCCCGCAAAAGTGGCATCACCTTTGAGAATATCGAATTGATAACCAACGCCCGCGAACAGAGAGATCGTCTTGCTGACGCGACCTTCGATATTTGCTCCCAGTACACCAACTACGCCGTCATCAATTTCTACCGTATCTTTCATCGCGACAAGAGCGCCGGTCGCATTGGCGGCAGCCACTTCGGCGTCAACTCCGGAATCAACGATGACATAGCGCAAACCAGCTTCAAGCGATAACGAGATTTTGTCGTCATTCACGGGTTTGAACAGGAGGGAACCACCAAGCGGAATCAGAGTCACATCGCCGTCGATGGACATTCCAACCGCTGTAAACCCGTCGCTTACGATCTCTTCTTGTTCGTCGACCTGCCAAGATGCTGCGCCGATCGAAAGTGCCAAGCCAACGCTTTGATTTTGCCAGAAGCGCATTTGTGCATCTGCGCCATATCCGTTACCATAGCGATCATCTTTCCCCGGCTTGTAGTATGTCGCGTTGAGGCCGATGTCGGATTCCCGCTTCGGTTGATCCGCAAACACACTGACCGCGCTAACGGTAACCATCATGGCTGCGAGCATTACTTTCCTCACGACCTTCTCCTTTGGGCATTGTTATGTTGTCGATGCAGATGAACGCCCTTATTCGCATCTTCATCGAACAGTATGATTGTACAAACATTCGTAGTCTTTATGCCGACGAAAATCGTTCAGACGGATGCAATCTTAGGTCAATACGAAGTAGGTGTCAACGGTACGAATCGACTGGGTCTCATGGAGTTCAGTCGGAGGTGCAACGCTTGTCCTCGGAATGAAGTTGTCTTTATGCGGCAGCTTTGGCGGTCGTTGAAAAATACCAGCGGCTGGAGCCGTATTAAAGACAACCTAGAGGGGGCCATGGAAGAGCAGATCGCGTAGTTTGAAAAGTGGGAGAAGGTTTTACAATATATTGGCGTATTTATGCCCAAACAGTACAAACTGCGCAGCAACACGATGCGATGAATCTAGTAAATAGGGATGGGAACGGGATGGGGGCAAAATCTCAATCCTCAATGATCAAGGGAGCCGCCGGGAGGCGCAACCCATGAGCGGCGCCTAACCGCAAGGGGGGTCGCGGAGCGGTGGACGGGGTCGGGGATCGGGAGATTTTGCGGGCCCCGCCGCCTTGTGGGGTGGGGGAGCAACTTTGCCTCCCACGACGCAAGGTCGTGGGGGGCAGGAGAAGGACAAAGGGCAACAAAAAGCCCGCCGGGGGACCCGGCGGGCGGTGAGGGCGAAGAAGAACCTTAGTTCTTGCCGCGGCCCTTGACGCCGACGGTGCTGTGCTTGGCCTTCTCGTGGGGGCGGAGGGAGCGGACGGCCGCGCCGGCGCGCCACATCTCGGAGGTGCCCATGACCTTGAGTTCGGCGTCGAGCTTCTTCTTGTAGTCGGCGGCGCCGCAGACCTTGATGACGC
>CAYTEK010000042.1:0-20774 GCA_964436715.1 uncultured Verrucomicrobiota bacterium
CCGTCTTCGACACCGCCTTCCACCAGACCATGCCGCCCAAGGCCTTCCTCTACGCCGTGCCCTACGAGTGGTACACGAAATTCCGCCTGCGCAAATACGGCTTCCACGGCACTTCCCACAAGTTCATCGCCCAGGAAACCGCCGAATTCCTCGGCAAGCCCCTGGCCCAAACCAACCTCATCAGCATCCACCTCGGCAACGGCTGCTCCATGGCCGCCGTGCGCAACGGCCAATGCGTCGACACCACCATGGGCGTCACCCCCCTCGACGCCCTCATGATCGCCCCCCGCTCGGGCGACAGCGCTCCCGCCGCCCTCGAATACGTCATGGACCAGCCCGGCATGGCCGTCCACCAGATGGGCAACGCCCTCAACAAGAAGTCCGGCCTCAAGGGCATCTGCGGCGTCAACGACATGCGCGCAGTCGTCGAAGCCGCCGCCGCCGGCAACGCCCAGGCCGAAACCGCGCTCGAGATGTTCGCCTACCGCATCCAGAAATACATCGGCGCCTACATGGCCGTCGTGCCGCATCTCGACGCCATCGTCTTCACCGCCGGCATCGGCCAGAATTCCTCGCCCGTCCGCGAACGCATCTGCACCGGTCTCGAGCACCTCGGCCTCCGCCTCGACCTCGCCAAGAACGCCGTGCGTTCCGACGAGCCCCGCGCCATCCAGCAGGCCGGCGCCCCCATCCAGATCCTCGTCTTGCCCACCAACGAGGAACTCCAGATCGCCCTCGAGACCAAGCAGATCATCGAAGGCCGCTAGCCCGCCGCGGCGCACGCCGCCGGTCGCTCGCCGGCATTCCCGCCGAAACGCGGGCGGATTTCCGCCCGCGTTTCGCGCGTTATGGGCTTTCCCTCCCCGCGGCGCCGTGGCATACAGGGACAAAGGACATCCAATGGAAACCAAGCGCGCCTCCGCCATCCAGCACCTCGCCGGCCAGAACGTTCCGCCCATCGTCGAAGTCTTCTTCGAATTCAACAACCTCAAGGCCCTCTACCGCCAAGGCTGGCTCCGCCACGACATCCCCAAGGACCAATGCGAAACCGTCGCCGAACACACCCTCGGCGTCGCGCTCCTCGCCCTCTTCCTCGCCGACGCCCACTTTCCGCACCTCGACCAAGGCAAGCTCCTCCGCATGGCCCTGCTCCACGACTTCGGCGAGATCTACGCCGGCGACATCGTCCCCGGCAAGATGACCCTGGCCGACAAGCACGAACTCGAAAAACGCTCCGTCGAACGCGTCTTCGCCCGCCTGCCCAAGGGCGCCGAATACCTCGCCATCTGGCAGGAATTCGAGGATGGCCAAACCCCCGAAGCGCGCTTCGTCAAGGAAATCGACCGCCTCGAAATGGGCCTCCAGGCTTCCGTCTACGAACACGAAAAGCTCGGCGACCTGGCCGTCTTCTTCGAATCCGCCGACAAGGCCCTCGCCACCCCCGAGCTGCGCCAAATCCTCGCCGCCCTCCTCGCCCACCGCCCCGCCCCCACCCCCCGCCGGTCCCTTGAACATGGATGATTGGATATTGATCATTGGATATTGAGATTGTCCCCGGCGTGGCCGGCCACAAAAAATCCAAGAACGCCCCTAGATGGCGGTTAGGCGCCGCTTGAGGTCGGCGGCGAATGGCGGGCGGTTCGACGCCGCCACGTTCGGCCACCGCCTCCGGCCTTCGATCCTCGGCCTTCCGCCCGGTTCCGCCCGCGCCGTTGACCCCCGCCTCGGATTTCTCTATTCTTTGGCCAGTAAAAGCCAAATGCACGACTGGGACAAAGCCGCCACGAAGCCGGCAAATAGGATAGTGTTTGCAGAATATTGGAGCATATCATGTCCAAAGGGCACTTCAAAGACGGCGTTACAAGGAATAAATCTACAAAATGCTGGCTGGCTCGGATCCGACGACACAAACAAAGCTATTCTCAGTACTTCTTCGATAATGACCCCAAATTTGAAGGCAAGGACGGCGCGCGACTGGCGGCACTAAAGTGGTACGCCGAAAAGTTAGCCGTCTTGCCCGCAAAAATATCTACAAAGAATATTAAGACGCGCAGAAATCATTCGGGTGTGGTCGGGGTGCATCTTTCGAAAGGTATTCAGAAAAAGCCGAGCGGAGCGCAGTACTCATATTGGCAGTGGGTTGCTCGCTGGCAGGGCTGCCCCAAACGTGGCGGCGTATTATGGCGAGTAAACAAATATGGAGAGGAAAATGCCTTTGTCATGGCCGTGCTTTGCAGAAGGATGGAATCTATCGACAGCAAGGAGATCCACAATGCATTCCTTGCAGCCAAGGCCTCCTCAGAATATCAGGAAATACTGAAGCTCAAGAGCCAAACAATACCGGACTAAATACCGAACAAGGCGTGTTGGGTGCTACGCACAACATCCACCGCACCCAGATTGCTGACGAGTATAAAACATATAGATGACTGATTTTTGCACAAATTCGGAATACATGCGCAGACCCGATGCCAAGGGGCATCTAAAAGTCATGGAGTTGCTGCGGAAATGGGATCCTATAGGCGTCATCTCCGAGAACAACCAAGATGAGTACGACACCTATGCGCCGCCAATTGTGCGGATGCTCGATGCCGGTATTCCAGAGAATGAACTATTCAAACATCTACAGCACATTGTCACAGATGGCATGGGTGTCCCCTGCGACAAAAAACACACCCGTGAAATCTCGCATGAACTGGTTGCGTTCTGGATGAAATGGAAAACGAATGAGACGTTGCCATAGGTGTGAAGCCCCGCCACCGCCTAACCCTGAAATCTGGTCGTGAGAAGATGAAGGCGAAGCATGCCGTCTTTATTTTGATCGCCCTGGTTGTCACGGCCGTCAACGCCTACGTTGCCGCAAACGGAGTCTTGGCGCTTGTGCTGGAGGGCGACGCCCGGGAGAAGGCGAGTTGGGCCGCTTTCTTCGTGTTGTTCATCTACGGCCGCCCCGCCGGCGGTCTGGCGCTGGCAAGCCTTCTGTTCCTGCCGCTTCTGGAACTCAAATGGGGCCGCATCATCGGATGGTGGTTGTTCATCAACGGCATATTCCCATTTGCCGCCGGCGCCGCGTTCAAACTATGCTACGGCAACTAACGTGAGAATTCCGCCCGCAAGACGTTCCCGGCCCGCGGCGCCGAAGCGCGCCGCAAACGGCGCGGCCGGCGAATGCCCGGCCGCGCTGCGGCCGCTCGCGTCGCTGATCGGCAAGTCCGAGAAGGCGCAGCAGAAGCTGGCGCCGGCCACTTGGCAGCATCGCATGCTGCGCGAGCATCTCCAGGCGCTGCGCCTGGCGCAGGCGTTGCTGGCCGGCCCGGCCGGGGACCGCCGGAATTTCGCGCCGGACGAGCTGCAAGCGGCCCTCCGGACGATGGCGAAGCTGATCGCCAAGGTCGAGAAAACCCTGGCGAAATTCGCGCCGGGGACCGCGCACCACACGTTGCAGCGCAACCGGCTTCGGGCGCTGCGCGCGGCGCGCGCCGCGATCCAGGCGCAATTGGCGCCGTAAAGCCATGGACAAGGCGCGAGCCGCGCCTTGTAGAGCGCGAGACGGCTGCAGCGGGCGGAGCCGGAGAAGGTCTTGATCGGCGCAGGGCGAAAGGACTATGGTGGGGTCCGAAGGGCTGCGGATTTCGCGAAGGCCCGCCCCCTTCATCCTGACTTCATGCGTTCTGTGCCACGCTGGCGAAACAAGCTGGAAAGAGGTAGCCCATGAGACTGCTCGTGATCGAAGACGAAACCCGCCTGCTGCGCAATTTGGCGAAGGCCCTGCGGGAAGAGGAATACGCCGTGGACACGGCGATCGACGGCGTGGAAGGCCTCTACAAGGCGCAGAACTGCGACTACGACGCGATCGTGCTGGACGTGATGCTGCCGCGCATGGACGGCTGGCAGATGCTGGAGAAGCTGCGCAAGACCAAGAAGACCCCCGTGGTGTTCCTGACGGCGCGCGACACGCCCGCCGACCGGGTGCGCGGCCTCGACGCCGGCGGGGACGATTATCTCGTGAAGCCGTTCGACCTGTCCGAACTGTTCGCGCGCCTGCGGGCGGTGATCCGCCGCTCGGCGGACCGGCCCAGCGCGGAAATCGCGCTGGGGCCGGTGACGATCGACACCCGGGCGCGCACGGTCTCCGCGAACGGCCAGCCGGTGCCGCTGACGGCGCGGGAATACACGATCCTGGAATACCTCGCCCAGCAGCGCGGCAAGGTGGTGTCGCGCACGGAGCTCTACGAGCACGTCTTCGACGAGCGCGAGGACACGCTGTCCAACCTGCTGGACGTGCACATCTTCAACATCCGCAAGAAGCTGGCGTGCGATCTCATCGTCACGCGGCGCGGACACGGGTACTGCATCGAGAAATAGGCCGTGCCGCGCCGCTCCATCCGCTTCCGCTTCCTGGCGTGGTTCGGATTCCTGTTGGCGGCGCTGATCGTCGGCTTCGGCATCACGGCCTACCACCTGCAGCGCAACGCGACGTTCGACCGGATCGACGCCGAATTGGAGCGGCAGGTCGATCTGCTCAGCGCGGCGTTCCGCGGGGCGGACGTCGAGAGGCATTTTCCGCACGGCGACCGCGGACGGCGCGGGCGGCTCCGCGGCGAGCCGTCGCCGCAACCGCCCCTGGGGCCGCCGCCGGGATTAGCCGGCCCGCTGCACGGGGTGCCGCCGGCGCCGGAAGCGCCGGTGCGCCGCACGCTGCGCCTGCCGGCCAGCGTCACGAACCAGTTCGCCGCGACGAACCGCAACCTGTTCGCCATCTGGAGCGCGGAAAACGTGCTGCTGGCGCGGTCTTCCGCCAAGGCCCAGACCCTGCCTCGGCCCGAGGGCGAAGGCGACGAAACCCGCATTCTCCATCGCATTCGCGGCACGTGGCGCGAGGCCTACCACTTCACCGAACGGCGCGACTGCGTGCTGGTCGGCCGGGACGTCGCGGCGGAGCTGGCCAGCCTGCGGCACTACGCCTGGATGCTGGCGCTCATCGGCGCGTGCATTCTCGCCCTCGGCTTGGGCGGCGGCTTCTTGTTTTCCGCCCTGTTCGTCCGCTCCATCGGAGACATGTGCCGGGCGGCCCAGCGCATTTCGGAGGGCAACCTGTCCGAACGGATCTCGGCGGCGGACATGGACCGCGAACTGAGCCAGCTGGCCGACGTGCTCAACGCCACGTTCGCGCGGCTGGACGCGGCGTTTTCGCGGCAGCGGCAGTTCACGGCCGACGCGGCGCACGAGCTGCGAACGCCGCTGGCCGTGATCATCACGGACGCGCAGACCGCCCTGCGCCGGGAGCGCAGCCTCGGGGAGTACCGCGACACGATCCTCGCCTGCGAGGAAGCCGCGCAGCAGATGCGCCGCCTGACGGAATCCCTGCTCGAACTCGCCCGGCTGGACGAAGGCGGGCCGCGGGGCGCGCGGGTCGCGACCGACTTGGCGGAACTGGCGCGCGCCCAGATGGAGCGGCTGGCGGGCGCCGCCGCGGCGCGCCAAGTGGAACTGCGCGCCGAACTGCAGCCGGCGATCCTCTCCTGCCATCCGGAGCAGATCGGCCTCGTCTTCGCCAATCTGATCGCCAACGCGATCGAATACAACAAGCCCGGCGGCACGGTCCGCGTATCCACGCGCGTCGAAGCGCAGGACGTCGTCGCCGCGGTGGCCGACAGCGGCCGCGGGATCGCGCCGGAGGATTTGCCGCGCATTTTCGACCGGTTTTTCCGGACCTCGCAGACGCGCGCTTCGGCGGATGGGCACAACGGTCTGGGGCTGGCGATCTGCAAGAGCATCATGCATGCCCACGGCGGCAGCATCGAAGTCGCCAGCGAAGTGGATCAAGGCAGCACCTTCACCCTGCGCTGGCCGCTGGAACAAGCCAACCGCTGAGCCGCCGGCGCGGCCTGGACCTGCGCCCACACGCCGCGCCGAACCGCAGCCGGGGCCCAGGCGACCCCCGCTCCCCGAAAAAGGGCCGTTTTCGGCCTCGCCAAGGTGTCCCGGCGGGCAAAAACGGCGTTCAGGAAAAAAGTTTTAACAAAACGCTTTACTCGCGCCCGCATTTTGCTAGCCTGTTGCCCACGGTGTAGGGTTCTGTTCGCAAGAATCCGCTTGAGTCCAGCCAGCTGTTCCAGGGAGTGTGTCCATGAAATCTGCCGCGTCGTTCACCCGTGCCTTGACGGTTTTTTTCCTGCTCGCCTTTGCCGGCGCCGTCCAGGCGGAAGTGCTGCTCCAATGGTTCGAGAGCGACTGGGACGAGATGTACCAGAAGCTGCCGAAGGTGGCCGAAGCGGGCTACGACAGTTTCTGGATTCCGCCGCCGACCAAGGGGCCCGTGGGCACGAGCACCAAGTGGGCGAACGTCGGCTACAATCTCTATGATCGGTTCGATCTCGGCGACGTCCCCCAGCGCGGCTCCCTGGCCACGCGCTACGGCACGCGCGGCTCGCTGCGGGCCATGGTGGACAACGCCCACCGCCTCGGCATCAAGATCATCCCCGACATCGTGATGAACCACAACGGCAACGGGCCCGACATCCGCGAGTATCCCGGCATGACGGCGACCGACTACCACGTGGGGTGGCAGGAAGGCTACTGCAACACGCTCAACTTCAAGCGCGCGCCGCGCATGAACTGGTGGTACCACCACGAAGGCTACGGCGCCACGATGTGGACCGATCTCGCCAATCTCATCGACATCCGCACCGAAGACCATCCGCTCAACGGCGACCCCAAGCGCTTCACGGGCCAGAAGACCGACTCCGACAGCCAGAGCTTCAATTTCGTGGACGGCAGCTCCTACCTGCGCCACGTGGGCCAGTACGACCGCTATCCCTACGCCTACACCAACGAAAACGCCGCCCAGATGCTCTACCGCTGGATCGCCTGGCTCGGCAACGCCATGGACTACGACGGCCTGCGTCTCGACGCCGGCAAGCACACGCCCTACGAGTTCTTCGGCTGGCGCGGCAGCGGTTTCCTGCACGAGGCCCAGTGGAACTACACCCAGCGCCGCGGCTACGATTTCGGCGGCAATCCGACCGACCTGTTTTCCAACGACCGCGACCGCACGAACGCGTTCATCTTCGCCGAAATCCTCTCGCCCTGGAGCGAAATCGAATACTGGTACCGCCAAGGCACCGGCAATCCGATGCGCTTCCTCGACTACCAGATGAAGAAGACGGCCGACGGCGCCTTCGGCGGCAATCTGGCCGGTCTCGGCGCATACGGCTCCGATTTCGGGCCCTCCACCGGCCTGCTCTACGTCTGGGGCCACGACGAAGCCCTCAACGCCAGCAAGCCCATTCTCGCCTACGCCTACATCCTCTGCCACGTCGGCGTGCCGATGGTCTACTACACCGGCAACAACATCACCTGGGAAAACTACGGCCGCGCGCCCTACAATCCCTCCGATCCCAACAAGAACAAGACCTGGATGATCCCCGGCCTCGACGGCCACGTGCTCGGCGAAGGCGGCAACGGCGCCATTCCCAACCTGGTCTGGATCAACCAGAACTTCGCTCGCGGTTCCGAAATCAAGCGCTGGGAAGGCGACGGCGACTTCTTCGCCCTCGAACGCTACGAGGACGCGGACGCCAACGGCCTCGACGCCGGCGACGGCATCATGATCCTGGCCTTGAACGATTCCGGCAACGACATCACCAAGACCCTCTCCTGCGCCTTCCCCAACGGCACCGTCCTGAAGGACTTCACCGGCAACAACGGCGACACGGCCACGGTCAGCGGCGGCCAGGTCACGATCCGCGTCCCCGGCACGTCCCGCTTCGGCGACGGCGGCCAGGGCTGGGTCGTCTATGCCCCGCAGTGCGCCGACGGCGTCGAAGTCGCCGTCAAGCAGGGCGGCACTTCGGTCGGCACGGTCACCTGGACCATTCCGGGCGGCACCCATGCCGCCACGCCCACCCAATATCTGCCCCGCGTCACCGCGGACACCGCCACCCTCGACGTCTTCGTCACGCAGGTGCCCGCCGGCATCACGGTGGACAACGTCATGCTCAAGTGGGGCGAAGGCATCCAGCTGCCCGTCACCAACTTCTTCGACGCCGGCCGCGGCCGCGTTTCGGGCCGATTCCACAACATGAACAAGGTCAACGCCACGAACTACGCGCTGACCTTCTCCACCACCAACCTCGCGGAAGGCCTCCACATCGTGAAGGCGCGCGCCTTCACGCAGCGCGATTCGTCCTGCTCCGCCATCTACAACACGCAGTCCAAGGCGATCTACGTCGATCGCCACGGCCCCGAAATCGAGCTGGTATGCCCGACCACCTTCAAGGGCGACGCCCTGCTCGTGATCCGCAATCCGGACTTCACCGCCCGCGAGGTGTTCGTCCAGATCGACGGCGGCGCCGAACAGCCGGCCGACCAGGTCATGAAGGGCCTGTTCCACTTCCCGCTCTCCGGCCTCTCCGCCGCCGCCCACGTCCTCACCGTGCGCGCCACCGAATACGACTACGCCGCCTCGCGCAACCTGATCAACGCCAGCACCAACGTCCTGAACGTCACCGTCCAGAACAAGACCGCCGGTTCCCTCGCCCTGGCGCTCGTCTGCCCCGACAAGAACGCCGCCGACAGCACCGCCGAACTGCCGTTCTTCAAGCTGGTCGCCTCCGGCGCCTCCGCCAACGCCAAGCTCTACTGGAACGGCTACGAACTGCCCTGGAACGGCGGAAACGGCACCAACGTCTTCGACGGCCAGGTCGTCCAGCGCGACACCAACAGCGTCGTCACCAACCGCCTCTGGGGCGCGTTCGTCAACGGCCCGCACAGTTTCGAGCTCAAGGACGGCGACGACGTCGTGGTCGAGCGCGTGGTCTTCAACCTCTATGGCGCCAACCACATCGACTCCGACGGCGACGGCCTGCCCGACAACGTCGAAATGCCCTACTTCGACCAAGGCGCGCCCGGCCCCGACCAGCCTTGGCCCGGCGATTCCAACAACAACTTCATCCCCGACAACGGCGAAAGCTGGAGCCGCCTGAACCCCTACAACCATTCCACGTTCTACTCCGCCCAATGGGACGACCGCGGCGACATGGACGGCGACGGCTACTCCAACTACGACGAGGTCTACGCGGGCTATCTCGAAGACGGCAACGTCTACAAGTACGAAATCTACAACTCCGCCTCGAAGCCCTCCGGCGACCCCGGCACCGTGCCCTCCGCGGCGGCCTGCGACCCCCCCCAGCCCGCCCCCGGCACCGTGGCCCAGCTCACCTACACCCCCAACGGCGGCGCGCTTTCCAACGCGGCGCAAGTCGTCATGCACGTCAGCCACTCCAAGCGCACGATGGGTTCGTGGCAGGACGTCATCGACACCAACATGACCCGCAGCGGCAGCAGCTGGATCGCCAACTACGCGGTGCCCGCCGGCGCCACCTCCGTGGACGTCACCTTCTACGACGGCGGCTCCACCTGGGACGGCAGCGACTGGCAATTCGTCGTGACCGGCGCCGAAGGCCCCGACTTCGTCATGGACGCCGCGCTGGACAGCGAGGACTTCGAAATCGCCGAATACAGCGGCATGAAGATTTGGGCGGCGCTGCGCGGCACCAAGCTCTACATCGCCACGTGGGGCACGGGCTCCCACTCCACGATCACCAACGACCACTTCATCTGCATCCACACCAATCTCGGCGACGCCACCGCGCAGCCGTGGGCCAAGCAAGGCTTCGTCTTCCTGCCCACGAACTTCCCGTATCTCGGCGCGGAAGGCGGCAACGACGGCAGCTGGTGGTTCAACGTCGCGGCCGGCAGCACCGCCACCAGCAACTCGAACCTGAACGCCACCTACAACTACCTCGAAGGCACGATCGATCTGGCGGACAACTTCGGCGGCGTGCCGGAGGCCATCTACGTGGCCGTGGGCGTCTACGGCAACAACGATGGCGATCCGCTCTATGCCCAAGTGCCGACCATGTGGGACAGCGGCAACAATCTCGACCTCACCGAAATCCTCCGCGTGCCGACCGCCTCCATCCGCGACGAAAACGCCGACGGCTATTTCGACGGCGGCAACCCGCAGATGTGGACCGTCGTCAACGGCAGCACCAACGACGCCAACTACGGCCTGCGCCGCTTCTTCCTCGACGAAGTCGCCGGCGACCAGGAGCAGATCACCGTCCGCGTCCAGCCCAATGTCGGCGGCACCAATCAGGTCACCGCCGTCGAGCTGTTCAGCAACCTGAACCGCCGCGACTACGTGAAGATGCCGGGCGACGAAGATCCCGACGACGTCACCACGACCTCGCTGAACACCTATTACAAGGCGTACGCGATGACGAACGCCGGCGACGACGTCTACGCCGCCACCCTGCCCGTGAACCGCTGCGGCGCCTACCGCATCAACGCGCGCTGGCAAATCAACGGCGGCGCTTGGCACTACTACACCGACAACGGCCTGCGTCGCGACTGCGCCGTCGTCGTCTCGCCCAAGAAGGCCCTCAACACCTCGCTCTACGAGCTCAACCCGCTCACCGCCGAGGCGACCAGCGACCAATTCGCGGGCCGCTCCACGTTCCGGAACATGTACCTGGACGACGCCGGCCGCCCGAACGGCATCAGCACCAACAAGCTCACCAGCCTGGGCGTCAACATGATCTGGCTCCAGCCCATCCACCCCATCGGGACCGTCGGCCGCGAAATCGACTCCACCACCGGCCAACCTTACGACCCCGGCTCCCCCTACGCCGTGCAGGACTATTGGCAGGTCAACCCCGTCCTCGGCGATCCCAGCACGTCGTCCCAGGCCATGACCGAGTTCACGAACTTCGTCGCCAACTACGACGCCCACAACGTCGGCGTCATGCTCGACGGCACCTTCAACCACTCCGCCTGGGATTGCCAGATCGGCCAGATGGGCGTCGACATGGATCTCAAGAACTCCTTGGGCGTCACCGTCAATCCGACCAGCCTGATCTCGTCCGTTCGCGCCGCGTGGTATTCCAAGCGGAACGATTACGGCAATCCCGCCACCTATTTCAACAGCACCAGCGACACCGACATCGCCACCGCTCCCGACCGCATCGATTTCGGCAAGTGGTCGGACGCCGCCGAGTTCTTCTTCGGCACCTACGACTGCCTCGTCCAGAAGCCGCCCGCGGACACCAACTGGACCTGGAGCAGCGCCTGGTACAGCCGCTATTTGCGCGAAGACGATCTCTTCGAAGGCTTCAAGACCGACGCCACCCGCGAGCTGTGGGAATACTTCGCCGCCTATCCCGTCTACTGGCTCGAGAAAACCGGCCATCCCGCCGGCACCCCCAAGACCGAGTCCTACAAGGGCATCGACGGCCTGCGCTGCGACTTTGCGCAGGGCCTGCCCAGCCTCTTCTGGGAGTACGCCATCAACAAGACCCGCAGCGTGAAGTGGGACTTCCTCTTCATGGCCGAGTCGCTCGACGGCTACCGCGAGGTCGCGGGCTCCAAGCGCCACGGCGTGGGCTATCGGTCCTCCCGCCACTTCGACATCCTCAACGAAAACATCCTCTACCTGTGGCGCGACGACTTCTTCGACTACCGCACCTACCCCGACCAAACGTCGAACAACCCCAACCGCACGACCGGCCTGATCTGGAATGCTTTCGACGCCCGCAAGAACGCGTTCGAGCTGTCCCCCGTCCTCCTGAACCTCATCTCCCACGATGAAATCTTCCCGACGGACGACCAATGGTCGCTGGTGTACGCCTACGCCATCAACGCCGCCATGGATGGCGTGCCGATGATGTTCTACGGCCAGGAAAACGGCGCCCAGAACGACGCCGGCGAATACGGCTCGCGCACCGATTTCGGCATCAGCGCCGCCAACAACTTCGCGCGCTACGAGATCAACTTCTCCAAGTCGATCCCGCACTTCAAGCGCTACAACCACATGACCAACATCTGGAACGCTTCGTGGTCCGCGGACATCCGCGCCACCTACGGTCGCCTGAACCAGGCGCGCGAAAACTCCCCCGCCCTGCGGTCGCAGCAGAACTACTTCATCCCCGATGCGGCCACCACCAACTGGAATCCCGACATCTTCGCGGTCGCCAAGTTCCAGCAGCCCGGCGTCTCCGCGGCCACCCAGGACGTGGTCTTCGCCTTCATCAACAACAACTTCCGGGGCAACTACTCGCGCGCCGCCAGCTTCAAGCTGAACGCGACCACGGATTCCGGCGCCAACTGGTTCGGCATCCAGCCCACCCACGTCTACAACGTCGTGGACATCGCGGCGACCAATCCGACCACCCTGCTTTGGGGCGGCGGCATCACCGGCAGCACGCTCATCGCCAACGGCATCTACGTCGGCTTCCAGAGCAACGCCACTTGGAGCGGCGGCCAGGCCCAATACATCCGCCTGCTGGACACCACCGCCGGCATGACGGCCACCAACGTCAACGACATGTTCCTCAACGCCGACCGCTTCGCGGCGCCCGTCCTGACGGGCCTTTCCAACCGCACCGTCGCCGTCGGCGACACCCTGGCCTTCGCGGTGAACTACACGAAGGACGCGGGCGATGCGGTCGAACTGTCCTGCGCCAGCACCCTCGCCCCCAACAACTGGACCTTCACGGCGCCCAACAGCTTCTCGTTCGCGCCGACGACGAACGACCTGGGCGTGCATTCGTTCCTGTTCACCGCCACCGGCCAGGACGGCTTCGACGAGGAGATGATCTCCATCACCGTCGTCCCGCAGCAGGAGAGCCCCTACGAAGATTGGGCCGAAACCTATGCGGCCTCCGGGTTCGACCCCGACGGCCCCAACGGCGGCTTGTCCGACGACTTCGACAACGACGGCTACACCAACGAGCAAGAATACCAAGCCGACACGGATCCCACCGACGACGAATCCTATCTGCAGCTCCAGAACCTGACCCTCTCGGGCTCCGATCTGAACCTGGTGCTGGACAAGGATTCCGCCGCGCCGCGCGCCTACGGCATCCACACCGCGCGCCAACTCGTGGGCAACGGCTGGGACTGGACCGTCCTCAGCACCAACAGCAGCACCAACGGCGTCCTGCCCGTCGCCAACGCGACGAATCAGATGCTGCTGTTCCGGATCAGCATTCCCGCCCAGTAAAACCCGCGGAACGGTGTTCCCCACCGGAGGGCCGGCGACATGCCGGCCCTCCATTTTTTCGGGGTTTCTGCTGTCCCCGCTTGGTCGAATGGAGTAGGATTTCGGCGCTATGAAACACTGGTCTCATCTGGCGGCGGCCTGCGCGCTGCTTCCTTTCGCGGCCGCCGGCCAAAACGATGCGACGTCCGTCGCCTTGCGCTATTCCGTCTCGTTCAAAGGCGCCGTCGTGGCCACTCAATCCGTTTCCATCGTCCATTCCGGAGGCTTGACGACGATTTCGAGTTCCTTCGCGGCCGATTTGCCGGTGTTCGTCGCCACCCACCACGTTGCCGAACAACTGTCGGTCACCTTTCGTCCCGCCGACGGCACCGTCGAACGCCTCGGCGCCCGCCTTCAGGACGGCCCCAACCTAACCGTCGTTGCCGGAACCTCGGCCAGCAACGGCGCCCTGCGCATCGTCCGGACCGACATGGACGGAATCACCACCAACCTCGTCGCCCGCGCCGACTACGATTTCCATTCTTTGGCCTTCTACGGCCGCGCCCCCGCCGATTTCCTGACCACCAACGTTCCGGCGCGCGTCCTGTCGATCGCCCAAGGCGAAGTCCGGCCCATCGGCATCCAGACGATCGCCGAAAGCGACACCTTCGAGCGCCAATATCTCGTCTCCACGCATCTGGTGTGGACGGATGGCGCCCACGTGTCCCACTCCTGGCATCCCGAACGTTTCAGCAACCTGCCCCGGCGCTACGTCCGCCGAACGGACGCAGGCGAATTCGTCTTCCACCTGATTCGCTGACGCCCGCCCGAACGGAGGACCGCATGAACCCCACCGCTCCCCTCGTTCCCGCGTTCACGTTGCTTCGGCCCCTGCGCCAAACGGCCCTCTTCTGGAAAGACGCCGAAATCACCTACGCGGATCTGCTGGCGCACTCGGCCGCCTTGGCCGCGCTGCATTTTTCCGCTCCCGGCGAACGCGTCGTCGTTTTCTCGGAAAACCGCCCCGAATGGATCACCGCGCTGTTTTCCATCTGGCGCAACCGCTGCGTCGTCGTGCCCATCGACGCCTTCAGCCCCGCGGCCGAAGCGGCCTACGTCATCGGCCAAACCGAGCCGGTCGCCGTCTTCTGTTCCGCCAAGACCCGGCCGGTCGTCGCGGAAGCCCTCCGCGCGCTGCCGGCGGCGGCGCCGCGCATCGTCTGCTTCGACGGCGAGGATTTTCCGGCCTTGCCGACCGGTTCCGACGCCGTCGAGCCGCTCGTTTCCGGCCCCGCGGACGCCCTCGCCGCCATTCTCTTCACCTCCGGCACGACCGGCGCGCCCAAGGGCGTCATGCTCACCTTCGGCAATTTCCAGGTGAATCTGGCGTCCGTCTGCGATCGCGTGCCGATCTTCCGGCCGGAATCCCGCACCTTCGCGCTGCTGCCGTTCCACCACATCCTGCCGCTCATGGGCTGCATCCTCGCCCCGCTGTATTCCGGCGGCGCGATCATCCTGGCCCATTCGCTCGATCCGGCCGACATGGTCGCCACCATGCGCCGCCACCGCGCCACCATCCTCATCGGCGTGCCGCGCCTCTACGCGCTCTTCCGCAAGGCGATCCTCGACAACCTGTTCAAGTCGCCCGTCGGCCGCGGCCTGTTCCGCCTGTCCGCCGCCATCGGCCGCCTGCCCGTCTCCCGCGTCCTGCTGTTCCCCGTCCAGAAGAAGTTCGGCGGCCAGCTCCGCCAGATGGTCTCCGGCGGCGCGCCTCTCGACCGCGAGGTGGCCCGCGATTTGGTCGTCTGCGGCTTCCAGGTCCTCGAGGGCTACGGCATGACCGAATGCGCCCCCATGATCACCTTCCCGCGGCCCGACGCCGTGCGCCTCGGCGCCTGCGGCCAACCCTGCTTGCCGGATTCCGTCCGCATCGAAGAAGGCGAAGTTCTCGCCCGCGGCCCGCACGTCTTTTCGGGCTATTGGAAGAATCCCGAAGCCACCGCCGAAGCCATCCAGGACGGTTGGCTCCACACCGGCGACCTTGGCTACCTCGACAGCGACAACTTCCTCTTCATCACCGGCCGCAAGAAGGAAATCATCGTTTTGCCCAACGGCAAGAAGGTCAACCCCGCCGAACTCGAGGAAAAGCTCGCCGCGCTCTCGCCGGACATCAAGGAAGTCGCCGTCACCCTGCGCGACGACCTGCTGCACGCCCTGATTCTGCCGGCGCCCGGCTTCCTCGGCGGCGTGCCCGCCCAGCAGGCCGAACATTTCCGCTGGAACCTCCTCGAGCCCTACAATCGCCACGCCCCGCCCGCCAAGAAAATCACCCAGCTGACCATCGTGGCCGGCGATCTGCCCAAGACGCGCCTCGGCAAGCTCAAGCGCCACGAGTTGCCCGCACTGGCCGTCGGCACGTACAGCGGCGATTCCGTGCCCGCGCCCCGGCCCGAAGACCTCGGCCCCGCCTACGCCGCCTTCGACCGCTTCCTGCGCGGCGAACTCGAATGCCTGCGCGTCGCCCCGACCGCCCACTGGGAAATGGATCTGGCGCTCGATTCGCTCGCGCGCCTGTCCGTCCTCGTCTTCATCGAGAAGACGTTCGGCGTCAAGCTGCCCGAGTCCGTGTTCCAGGAGTATCCGACGGTCCTCGCCCTCGCCAAGCACGCCGACGAACGGCGCCTGTTCTTCCGCGAAGGCGCCGGCGCCTGGGACACGCTGCTGAAGGTGCGCGCCGACGAGGCGCCCCTCGAACTGCCGCGTTCGGCCTGGGTGCATCCGTTCCTCAAGATGCTGTTCGGCGGCTTGCTGCGCCTGCTGTTCCGCGTCCGCGCCGAGGGCCGCGAAAACCTCCCCGCGCAGAGCGCCTGCGTCCTCGTGGCCAACCATCAATCCTACATCGACGGGCTGTTCGTCTCGATGTTCCTGAAGAACGCGTTCCTGCGCCGCACGTTCTACTACGCCAAGCGCAAGCACGTGAAACCCGGCCTGCTCGAATGGCTGGCCCGCCGCAGCAACGTCATCGTCGTCGAGGTCGGCCGCGACGTGCAGCGCTCCCTCCAGATGATGGCCCAGGCGGTCCGCAACGGCGGCAACCTCCTGATCTTCCCCGAGGGCACCCGCTCGCCCGACGGCCAGCTCGGCGACTTCAAGGGCACGTTCGCGGCCCTGGCCCTGGAGCTGAACGTGCCCGTCGTCCCCGTCGCCATCAGCGGCGCCTTCCGCGCCCTGCCGCGCGGCCGGCGCCTGCCGCGCTTCTTCACGCGCGTGACCGTCCGCTTCCTGCCGCCCATCCCCGCCGCCGACCGCGCCGACGAACATCGCCTGGTCGAAGCCACCCGCGACGCGCTCGCCCGGAACCTGACGGACTGAACCCCGCACCGAAACCAAGGAGATCCCATGAAGAAAGCGACCCTCGCCCTCGTCCTGCTGCTGGCCGCCGCCCTCGCCGCCTCCGCGGCGGAAACCCTCGTCCGCCGCGGTTCCGGCCTCCGCACCAAGCCCATCCTCGGCGCGATGTACGAGCTGACCCTCGCCGTGCCCGAGTCGCTGAAAACCGCGGACGCCAAGGCGCTCGTCGAGGCCGACCAGCCCATGGAATTCGTCCTGGTCGTCCAAAGCCGGCTGATCACCCGCGCGCGGTTCGTGGAGGCCACGACCGAAGGCTTCGAAAAGGCCTCCCGTTCCGGCTACGTTTCGGACCGCACCCAGGCGTTTCTCGACCAGTTCGCCGCCGGCGAATTCAACAAGGGCGACGCCGTCGTGATGCGCTACGCCGACGGCGCGCTGGCCACGCTCTATCGCAAGGCGGCCGGCGCCGAAACCACGCTGGGGGCCATTCCCGATCTCGGCCTGAAAAAAGCCCTCTTCGCCATCTGGCTCGGCGACGTGCCCGCGCAGGAATCCCTCAAGCAAGGACTGCTGGCGATCCCCTAGGCCCATGCGGTTTCTCCCCCACGCCCTGCTTGCCGGCCTGCTGGCCCTGACGGCCGCGGGCGCGGCGGAACCGCCCCCGCCCAGCAACGACGAACACGCTCCCGGCCGCACCCTGATCGTGCTGGCCGCGCCGGCGGCCAACGACGATTACTACCGCACCTGCCGCCGCGATATCCTGGATTTTCAGGTCGCCTACGCCAAGAGCATCCTCGGCCACGACAACGTCATCGTCCTGTGCGACCGCCCAACCTTGGCGGAACTGGCCGGCGAACTGCCTGACGACGTGCTGTTCATCGAACCCATGCGCGACGTCTGGATGCGCGACTTCACGCCCGTCCGGCCCACCCGCCCCGTGCTGTTCCGCTATTCGGCGGCCGCCCAGGCCGGCCAGCAGCGCGAGGCGGACTGGGTACAGGCGGGCTTCATCCGCCATGCCAGATCCACGGGCCTGGAATTCCAACGCAGCCCCTATGTCCTCGACGGCGGCAACCTCATCGACGACGGCGACGCCCGCGCCATCGTCACCGACCGCTTCCTGGCCGACAACGGCCTCGACAAGGCCCAGGCCGTCGCCGTCCTGCGCGAAGCGCTTGGCGCGGAGCACATCGCCATCCTGCCGGCCGATCCCGAAGACCGGCTGGGCCATGCCGACGGCATGGTGGCGTTCATCGCGAAGAACGTGATCGCGGCAACCCGCTACGACGAGCCCTTCCGGACCGCCCTGCTCGGCGAACTGCGCGCCGCGTTCCCGGACGTCGAAATCGTCGAAATCGAATCCCCCGTCGGCGGGCCGCCGGCCGCCGACGCCGCCTTCGGCTCCGCCCACGGCCTCTACGTGAACGCCACGGTGACCGACCACCACGTCTACGTGCCTATGTTCGGCATCCCCGAAGATGCCCCCGCCTTGGAACTCTTCCGCGCCCGCAGCGACCGCGGAATTGTCCCGGTGGATGCCCGCAAAGTTGCCGATCTCGGCGGCAGCGTCCGCTGCCTCAGCGGCCAATTCAAAGGCGAAAACGCCCGCAAGCTGATCGCCGCCGCTCGCGCGCGGTAAGACCTCTCGGTTCACTTGAAGATTGGATATTGAACATTGGTTATTGGATATTGAATCCTGATCGCCATGTCCCTGCGCCGCGCGTTCAAGCCCCGGCAAACCGCAAACCGGCTACGGAGCGCTTTCCGCCCCCGTCCGCGCGGCGTCCCAGGCGTCGTAGGCCCTGAGCATGTCGCGCACGAACCCGAAGCCCACGCGCGGCAGCCAGTATTCCCCCACTTCGATCACGACCGCGTCGCGGCCGCGCACTTCGGCCAGCAGGTCGAGCTGGCGCTTGTCCAGCGGCGCGTTCGGCGCCGCCGGCCAGAAATATTCCCGGTTGTAGTAGTAGTACGTGTTGCGCTTGCGGTAGAGGCCGTGGCGATCCATGAAGTTCGTGAGGGTGAACACGAAACTGTCGCCGACGAACAGCACGTCCGGCAGATGGGCGCCCGGCCGCACTTCGGCCACCGGGTGCACCTGCGGCCCCGCCAGCGGCCGGCCCGACCACAGGTTCACCAGTTCGCCCAGATCGTTGTCTTCGCCGACGATCGTCCGGTTGGTGACGGCGCCGACGATTTCGACCGTCGGCAGATCCTTGCCCGTCGCCTCCCGCAGGCGCCGCGCGATTTCGGCCGCGACGCGCGCCGCGCCGTATTCGTTCCAATGCGTCCCGCCGTTGGCGAACAAGCGCGGCGCGCCGGGGACAGTCTTCCATTGCAGGAACAGCTCGTGCGCATCCACCAGGTTCACGCCGTCCGCGTGCAGGTACTTCACGAAATTCTCGTAGTTGCTGCGGCGCGCCGGCCGCCCGGCCACGTCGGCTTCCGGCGGCAGGAATTCCGGATAGATTTCCGCCTTGCTCGGCGCGATCACCAGCAGGAACGCGATGCCGTCGGCCGCCAAGCGGTCCTGCAGGCGCTTGGTGGAGGCGCTGATGTTGCGCAGTTCCTTGCCGAGCCGCCGCCCGGAACGGTTGTAGGCATCGACGTAGACCTTTTCGTAGAGCATGCCGTCGCGGCCCAGCAACACTTGCGTGCCGCTGCGCCGCGGCAATTCGCGGAACAAGGCGTAGTTGAGCTGGTTCGCCGTGCGCACCAGCCAGCCCCGCAGTCCGATGCGCTGGTTGATCCACCCGTCGAAGTCCGGCTGCAGCGTGCCGTTCCACCACGCGGCCCAGCCGGCGGCCGGGCGCGCGGCCGTGGTTTCCACCCCCGCCAGCGGATAGTCCGGCGGCAGCCCCGTCGCCATCTGGACCAGCGGCAGCGCCAGCACCAGGCTGAACAGGATCGCGGCGACGAGGAGGAAGGTTTTCATCGCGTCAGAACCGGAAATAGATGAAGGGATTGAAGCTGCTCGTCGCCAGCGTCGCCGCCGACCAGACCAGCAAGCCCATGGCCACGGCGAACCGCGCGACGGCCTGGCCCAAGGAGGCCTGCGCCGGCTCCAGCCGCATGAAATCGAAGGGATGCGGCTTCACCGCCGGGCCGAAGCACAGCACCACCGCCGCCAGCAGCGCGGCCTGGTGCCGCAAGCCGAACTCGATCGCGGCCGCCGTTTCCGGCGCGGCGCCGAACAGCGCCAGCATGCGGCCCGCGTAGGCCACGGCGTGCGTCAGCGAATCCGCGCGGAACAGCACCCAGCTGAAGAGCACCAGCACGAACGTGGCCGGCAACCCCACCCAGGCCGGCGCGCGCGCGATCCGCGTGCCCTTGAACGCCTTGTCGAGGAACAGGAAGAACCCGTGGAACGCGCCCCACGCCACGAAGTTCCACGCCGCCCCGTGCCAGAACCCGGACACCAGGAAAACCAACCACAGGTTGAAATAGGTCCGGACCGAGCCCTTCCGGTTTCCGCCCAGCGGTATGTACAGGTATTCCCGCATCCAGTTCGACAGCGAAATGTGCCACCGCCGCCAGAATTCCGTGATCGTCCGCGACACGTACGGCCGGTTGAAGTTCTCGAGGAATTCGATGCCCATCAGCCGCCCCAGCCCGATGGCCATGTCCGAATAGCCGCTGAAATCGAAGTAGATCTGAAACGCGTAGGCCACCACCCCCAGCCACGCCCAACCGCACGACAACGACCCCGGCGCGGCGCCGAACGCGGCGTCGGCCACCTCGGCCATCGCGTTGGCCACCAGCACTTTTTTCCCGAGGCCCTGGCAGAACCGCAGGATGCCGGTGAAGAACCGCTCGCGCACGTGCTCGCGCCGGATCAGCTGCTGCGCCACGTCGTGGTAGCGCACGATGGGGCCCGCGATCAACTGCGGGAACAGCGCCACGTAGAGCAGATAATCCGCCGCGTTCCGCGCCACCTGCGCCGTGCCGCGATACACGTCCGCCAGGTAGCTTACCTTCTGGAACGTGAAAAACGAGATGCCGATCGGCAGCGCGACCGCCGTCCACGCGAGCTCGCCGGCGCCGAACCGCCCCAGCCACGCGTTCAGGTTCTCCACGAAGAAATTCGCGTACTTGAAATACAGCAGCAGCGACGCGTTCAGCGCCACCGCCAGCCCCAGGATCCAACGGCGGACGCGTTCCGGCCGCCGGCCCGCCGGCAATTCCCGGCTGAGAACGTAGTCCAGCAGGCTCGACGCCACCAGCACCAGCACGAACCGCGGCGCGCCCCAGGCGTAGAAAAACAAGCTCGCCGCCAGCGCCACCGCGTTCCGGTGCCGCTCCGGGCAGGCGTAGTACGCCGCCAGCGCCACCGGCAGAAACACGAACAGGAAGGTGATCGAGCTGAAGACCATGGCGG
>CAYTEK010000043.1:0-7166 GCA_964436715.1 uncultured Verrucomicrobiota bacterium
ATGGCCTCGAACAGGGCGACCGGCCTGCGCTCGAGGGCTTCGGGCATCAGGGTGTGGTTGGTGTAGCCGAAGGTGCGGACCACGATGGACCAGGCGTCTTCCCATTCGAGCTGTTCGTCGTCGAGCAGGATGCGCATGAGTTCGGCGATGGCCAGCGCCGGATGGGTGTCGTTGAGCTGGATGGCGACCTGGTCGGGAAAGGCGTGGATCGCTTGGCCGTCGGCCTTGAAGCGGCGGACGATGTCGTGCAGCGAGCAGGCGACGAAGAAATACTGCTGCTTGAAGCGCAGTTCGCGGCCCTGCTCGATGTTGTCGTTGGGATAGAGGACCTTGGTGATGTTCTCGGTCAGCGTCTTGGCCTCGTAGGCCTTCATGTAGTCGCCGTTGTTGAAGAAGGTGAGGTTGAATTCCTCGGTGGACTTGGCTTCCCACAGGCGCAGGTTGTTGACGGTTCGGTTCCCGTAGCCGGGAATCGGAATGTCGTAGGGGATGCCGAGGACGGTGTCGTAATCGACCCAGCGGGCGACGAGGCGTCCGTTGACTTCCTGCATGTCCACGCGGCCGCCGAAATGGACTTCGAACTGCGATTCGGGCCGCTCGATTTCCCACGGATTGCCGAAGCGGAGCCAGTTGTCGGGCTCCTCGACCTGGTAGCCGTTCTTGATGCTCTGGCGGAAGATGCCGTAGTCGTAGCGGACGCCGTAGCCGTAGCCGGGCAGCTGGAGGGTGGCCAGCGAGTCGAGGAAGCAGGCGGCGAGCCGGCCGAGGCCGCCGTTGCCCAGCCCCGCGTCGCGCTCGAGGTCGCGCAGGAAGTCCCAGGAAAGGCCGAGTTCCGCCATGGCTTGCGTGACGGTTTCGTCCAGCTGGAGGTTGATGACGTTGTTGCCCATGGCGCGGCCGATGAGGTACTCCATGGAAAGGTAGTAGGCGCGCTTGGCGCCGGTCTTGTGGTAGGCGACGGACGTGCGGATCCAGCCGTCCACGAGGCGGTCGCGGATGGCGAGGGCGAGCGCGTAGTAGCGGTCGTGGTCGGTGGCCGAAAATTCGTCCTTGGCCAGGGAATACTTGAGGTGGTTCAAGTAGCTGCACTTGATGGCCTCGACCGTATTCTCCCGCCGGCTTTCGCAAGGCAGTTCCTGGGCGGCGGCGTTCGCCTGTTTTCCGTTGGCGCTCATCTTCAAACTCCTGGTTCGTGGCGGTCCGCCCCGCGGCGGGGTAAACCGTTTCGGACAAGGTAGGGATTCGGCCGGGACGGGTCAAGGAAACAAGGCGGACCGGCGCCCGGCGCGGCGTCAGGAATAGAAGGCGCGCACTTCGTTGCAGATGCGCTCGACCTGGTCGATCTCCAGCCCGTAGTACATCGGCAGGCGCAGCAGGCAGTCCGAGAACCGGTCGGCGTGGGGCAAGGCGCGGCCGTCGTGCCGCGGCGCGTAGTACGGGCTGCGGTGGAGCGGCAAGTAGTGGAAAACCGCCAGGATGCCGCGCTGCTTCAGATGCGCGATCAGGGCGGAACGTTCCTCCAGCGAACCGCAGACGACGTGGAACATGTGGGCGTTGTTGGACGCGCCGGCGGGGATCCGCGGCAGTTGCAACCGGCCTTGGCGCGCCACGTCGTCCAGCCGTTCGGCGTAGGCGTTCCACAAGGCGATGCGTCGCTTTTGGATCTCGTCGAGATGTTCGAGCTGGGCATACAGGAACGCGGCGACGATTTCCGAGGGCAGGAAGGAGGAGCCGACGTCCACCCAGCCGTACTTGTTCACTTCGCCGCGGAAGAATTCGGCGCGGTTCGTGCCTTTTTCCCAGATGATCTCGCAGCGGCGGACGAAGCGCTCGTCGTTGACGACCAAGGCGCCGCCTTCGCCGGTGATGATGTTCTTGGTTTCGTGGAACGAGAAGCAGCCCAGATGGCCGATGCCGCCGAGCGGCCGCCCCCGGTAGGTGGCGTCGATGGCTTGCGCCGCGTCTTCGATCACCAGCAGGTTGTGCCGTTGCGCCAATTCCATGGCGCGGTCCATGTCGCAGGCGACGCCGGCGTAGTGGACCACCACCAGCGCTTTCGTGCGCGGCGTGATCAACGGCTCGATCCGGTCCAGGTCCAGATTGGGATGGTCGGGCCGGCTGTCGGCGAAGACGATCCGGGCGCCTTGGCGCACGAACGCCAGCGCGGTGGACACGAAGGTGAAGGAGGGCACGATCACTTCGTCGCCGGGACCGACGTCCGCGAGGAGCGCGGCCATTTCCAGCGCGTCCGTGCAGCTGGTCGTCAGCAGGACCTTGCGGAACCCGTAGCGCCGTTCCAGCCAGCCTTGGCATTTCTGGGTGAAGGCGCCGTTGCCGGAAATCTTGCCGGATTCCACCGCTTGGCGGATGTACTCGAGTTCCCGGCCGGTCAGGAAGGGTTTGTTGAAGGGAATGGATTCGTTCATGGGGTGTTTCCGATGCGGTGGGTCGCCGCGGGCGGCGCCGGCAGCCAGGCGTGGAAAATGGATTCCTCGTGGATTTTGCGAAAGCCGCAGGATTCATAGAAGCGGCAGGCTTCCTGGTTCTCGATCTGGGTGGCCACGCGGAGTTCGCCGCCGCCGCGGGCGACGCAGAAGCGCACGGCCGCGGCCACGAGCCGTCGGCCCAAGCCCTGCCGACGGCACTCCGGTGCCACGGCGAAGAGTCCGATGCGGACGACGGCGCCGGGTTCCAGCGTCAGCAAGCCGCGGGGACTCTCCGGCGCGCCGGCGACGTAGACCCGCTTGCCGTCGTTTCCCGCCAGGGAACCACCGAGCCATTCGCGGTACAACCGTTCGAATTCGTTTTGTCGGAACCCCTCGTCCAGGCGGAAGCGGCTGTAGGCGCCGCTTTGGAAGGCGAGGCGCTCGAGCGCCGCGCTGGCCACGTCGCAGGGGACGACGTCCGGATCGGGCGCGCCGCCTTCGCCGGCGGCGACCGTCCGGGCGTAGTCCACCTTGCCGCCCACGTCGCGGAACCCCGCGCGCTGGAATTCGGCGCGGTCCGCGGCGGCGAGCGGCGGCAGGAACAGGTACAACAGGCGAATGCCGTCGCGTTCCGCCGCGGCCGCCGCCGCGCGCGCCTCGGCCAGCGGCGCCGCGGAACGGACCAAGTCCGCGGCGGCGACGGGATAGCCGAAAAAGGCGGAATCCCATTCCTTTTTCGCGATGGCGCTCATGGCGTTCCCGCGGCGGCCGGCGCCGGCGTTCGGAATCCGTTGCGCAAACCGCGCCAGGCGATTTTGACCAATTCGACGGGGAACCGCAGGTCGCCCGGCCGTTGGCTCCAGCCCAGCCCGGCGAAGTAGGCGGCGCGGGCGGGGAAGCCGGCGTGGCCGTGGTGCACGGCGTTGGCGAAACAGGCCGCGGCGATCGCCGCACGCAGCTCGCGGCGGGAAACCAATCCTTGCCACAAAGCGGTGCGCGCGAGGTGCCGCAGCGCCGGCACGTCTTCGGGCGCCCATTTCCAGCGGCCCTTGCTCATGCCGCTGGGCCACTGGCGATAGGAGCCCAGCGGCTCGGGCAGGAAGCCGAATCCGGCCGGCGATTTCCGCAGGATGGAAAAAAAGTACAGGAAATCGCTGTTGGCCGCGCGCAGGCCCGCGGCATCGCCGGCCTCCAGCCAGGTGCGGCCGCGGACCAGGATGGTGCTGATGGTGATGAAGCAATGGCCGAGGAGTTCGCGGGCGCAGGGGCCGGTGGGGGGAATGCGTCCTTCGTGCCGGATGCCGCCGCGCCGGCCGTCGGCGTCGATGATCCACGCGGAGGTGTGGCTGAGCAGGAGTTCGGGGTGGGCTTCCATGTACGCCACCTGTTTCTCGAGCTTGCGCGGCTCCCAGAGATCGTCTTGGTCGATCAAGGCGGAATATCGCCCGCGGGCCAGCGCCAATCCTTCCGAGCGCGCCACTTCGCAGATGCCGGAATTCGCGGGCCGCCGGACGAAGCGGAGGCGGTCGCCGTAGGACCGGACGATCGCCGCCGAGTCGTCCGTGGACGCGTCGTCCACGACGATGAATTCGAAGTCTTGGAACGTCTGTGCCAGGACGCTGTCGATGGCGGCGCGGAGGGTGCGGGCGCCGTTGTAGACCGGCATGACCACGCTGACCATGGGCGCGCGCGCCGCGGCGGGAGCGGCGGTTTCGCGGGCTTCGGCGGGGGCGGGCGCATCCATGGAGCGAGGAGTACCAAAGCCCCGGCGGGAAAACAAGGCGACCGTGCGGCGGCGGGGAAACGGATGCTTGAATCCGGCCGGGCCAGCCGCGATACTGGCCGCGACATGGCGATTCCCTGCGTCGTTTTTCCGGAAGCGCTGGACTGTGCCCAGTCCGGTTTGCGGCCGCTTGCCCGGGTCCTGCCGCTGCAAGCGCTCTTCTACCGGCCGGTCTATCGCCGGGTCCTGCGCCGCAGCTGGCGGCTGGGCGACGCCCTGCGGCAATGGGGCATTCGCGCGTACGGCTCGACGTGGAACGACCTGCTGCCGGGCTGGGACGAGGCGCGCATCCTGCGCGCGCTGCCGCGGCCCGGCGCGCCGTTTCCCGTGCATTTCATTTTCGGCGAATTCGCGGCGCCGCGGCGCGTCGCGCCCTACCATCGCCGCGGGGCGCGGGTGGTGGTCAGCGTGCATTGCAGCGCCCGCCGCTGGGATTCCGTCTGGCTCCGGCCGGACGGCTACGCGCAGGCCGATCTGGTCGTGCTGACGTCGGAGAGCCAGCGGCCGCACGTGGCGCGCCACGTGCCGCCGGAACGCATCCGCACCATCCTGCACGGCGTGGTGGCGGATTATTTTTTCCCGCCGGCGCCGCGCGCGCCGCGCGCCGGCAAGTTCCGGATGTTCATGCTGGGCGACACCGAGCGCGACCACGATTTCGCCGCGCAGGTGGCGGCCCGGCTGCCGGCGGACAAGTTCGAATGGCGCATCCGGACGGTCTCGCACGAGAAGTCGCTCTACGCCGGCATTCCGTGCGTGAACCTGTTGCCGCGGCTGACGGACGCGGAGATGCTGGAGGAATACCGGCAGGCGGACGTGCTGGCGATGCCCATGCTCGACAGCGCGGCCAACAACGTGATCCTCGAAAGCATGGCCTGCGGCACCCCCGTGCTGACGAACCGCGTCGGCGGCGTGCCCGAATACGTGGCGCCGGAAAGCAACTTCGTGCTGTCCAACGACCGCAACGTCGAGGAATGGGTCGCCCAACTGCTGGAGCTGGAACGGAACCGCGACCTGGCGGAGCGGCGGCGCCCGGCCGTGCGGACCTGGGCCGAAAAGTTCGATTGGAAAATCATCGCCGCGGATTACCAGGCGGCGTATCGCGACGTGTTGGCGCGCGGATAGGCGCGGAATGGAACGGCTGGACTATTTTCTGCGGCGCCTCCTGCTGATGGTGCCGACCTTCGTCGGGATCACCTTCGTCTGCTTCGCGCTGTGCCAGGTGGTGCCCGGCGGGCCCGTCGAGCAGGCGCTGGCGAAGATGCGCGGGCTGGGCGCGGCGGACGCGGGCCGCGGCGCGCATGCCGGCGCGGCGATCTCGCCGGAACAGCGCCGGGCGCTGGAAGCGCACTTCGGCTTCGACCAGCCCGTCCCGCGGCGCTACTGGAACTGGCTCGTCCGCGACAAAATGGGCCTGGCCGCGCGGTCCTACAAGTATCCCAACAAGACCGTCGGGCGGCTGATCGTCGAGCGGTTCCGGATTTCGCTGGTCTTCGGCCTGGCGGGGTTCGGGCTGACCTATCTGGTCTGCATTCCGCTGGGCATCGCGAAGGCCCTGCGCCACGGCAGCGCGTTCGACGCCGCCAGCAGCGCGCTGGTGTTCGCCGGCTACGCCATCCCGCCGTTCGCGTTCGGCATGCTGTTGAAGATGCTCTTCGCGGGCACGGGCGCGGGCTTCTGGGACGTCCTGCCGGCGGCGGGGGTGACGTCGGCGAACTTCGAATGGCTGGCGCCGTGGGACCAATTCAAGGATCTGGGCGCGCATTTCGTCTTGCCGGTGTCGTGCTACGTCGTCGGCAACTTCGCGGTGCTGACGCTGCTGATGAAGAACTCCCTGCTCGAACAGATCGGGCAGGACTACGTGCGCACGGTGCTGGCCAAGGGCGGCAGCCTGCGCCGCGCGGTCTGGTTCCACGCCCTGCGCAACGCGCTGATTCCCCTCGCGACGGGTTTCGGCGGCGTGCTGGGCATCCTGTTCGCCGGGTCGGTGCTGATCGAGAAGGTGTTCGAGATCCCCGGCATGGGCCGGCTGAGCCTCGATGCCATCGTCAGCCGCGACTACATGGTCTTCATGGGCATCTTGGCGGCGACTTCGATCCTGGGCCTGCTGGGCCGGCTGCTGTCCGACGCATGCTATCTGTGGATCGATCCGCGGATTCAGTTTGATTAACAGCCGAAGAGAAAACCAAACTGCGAAATACGCGAAAGACGCGAAAAGAAAACCATGATTTCAAACTCTCGAGCCCATCTTCCTTTCGTGTGTTTCGCGTTTTTCGTAGTTTAAATGAGTTTGAAGTTTCCAACGATCCAATGGCATCCGGTCACGCGGCAGCGGTGGGCGCGATTCCGCGGCCTGCGCCGCGGCTGGTGGGCGTTCTGGATCCTGGTCGGCGCCTACGCCGTCAGCCTGTTTTCGGAATGGCTGGCCAACGACAAGCCGCTGTGGGTGCGCTACCAGGGACGCAACTATTTTCCGGTCGTGAAGTTCTATCCCGAGGACGTCTTCGCCGGCAACGGGCGCATGACGCGCCCGGACTACAAGGCGCTGGCCGCCGGCGGCGCCTTCGCGCCGGGCAGCGGCAACCGGATGGTTTGGCCGCCGATCCGCAGCGGGCCGCTCGAAAGCCTGAAGCCGGCGGACATCCCGCTGCCCGACGTCGCGACGGTGACGGCCACGCCGGAACCGCGGGTGGCCTCGGCGGACGTGGATGCCGCGGGGCGCATCGTGCGCGCCGCCGGCGCGACGGAATTCTTCGGGTTGACCGCGGGCCAAGGCGCGGCTTGGGCTTTTCCGGAGTCCCTCCGCGCCGGCTTGGCCGCGCGGTTCGCGGACCGCGCCGCGGACGCGATCGACGTCCAGGCCCGGGCGCCGGACGGGCGCGCGGCGCGGCGCTCGGCGGCGCCCCGCGCGCCGCGCGGCGCGCCGCCGCCGCGGGCGCGGCGGCGCGCCCGCGACGCCC
>CAYTEK010000043.1:7176-20615 GCA_964436715.1 uncultured Verrucomicrobiota bacterium
GAAAAAGAGCAGGTGCGCTATCCGTTCCGGCCGGTGGCGGGGCATCCGCTGGGGATCGATTCGTCGGGGCGCGACGTGGCGGCGCGCATGCTCTACGCCCTGCGCACCTCGCTCTCCTTCGGGATGCTGCTGGTGCTGGCGACGATGGCGCTGGGCACCTTGGCCGGGGCGGTGCAGGGCTATTACGGCGGCAAAACGGACCTGCTGGGCCAGCGGTTCATCGAAATCTGGGAATCGCTGCCCTTCATCTACGTGCTGATCCTGCTGGGGTCGGTTTACGGCCAGAGCTTCGGCCTGCTGCTGGCGATCTATGCCGTCTTCAACTGGATCGGCATCTCGTACTACGTGCGCGCCGAATTCCTGCGCCTGCGCAAGCTGCCGTTCGCGGAGGCCGCGCGGACCATCGGCCTGCCGGCGCGAAAGATCATTTTCCGCCACCTGCTGCCGAACGCCTTGGTGCCGCTGGTGACGTTCTTCCCGTTCCAGCTCGTGGGGGCCATCGGCACAATGGCCGCGCTGGACTACCTGGGCTTCGGCTTGCCGCCGCCGACGCCGAGCTGGGGCGAATTGCTGTCGCAGGCGCAGGAATTCCCGTACGCTTGGTGGCTTGTGCTGTATCCTTCTCTGGCGCTGTTTGTTGCGATGCTCTGCGGCGTGTTCGTCGGCGAGGGTCTGCGTGCGGCGTTCGATCCGCGGCCGTACGGGAAGATGGAGTAGCGCGGGAGCCGGAATTCCGAGGCGGAAAGCCCCCCATGGCCTTGTGCCATGGGTGAATCAGGCCGCCTGACAACGCACCCGCCATCGGCCCAAATTTCGTTCGACTTCGATGAAGCCGAAGCGTAGGTTTACGGGGTCGAGGCGCGTGCCTCCCGCGAACGGCGCAACTGGACGAACGACAATGAAAAGAAAAGACGGACTTCTCCGGGGTTTCACGCTGATCGAACTGCTGGTGGTGATCACCGTCATCGGCCTGCTGGCGGCGATCATCGTGCCGGCGATCGCCGGGGCGCTGAAGGGGGCGAAAAAGGCGCGGGCCATGTCGCAGGTCCGGGATCTGGACGGCGCGATCAAGCGGTACTATGCGGAATATGGCCGGATGCCGGTGCCGCAGGGCGACAACGGCGGCCCCGACAAGCTCTACACCGGCGCCGCTCAGGCCAAGGTGATCGAAATCCTCATCAACACCAGCACGATCACGAACGCGAATCCCAAGCAGATCGTGTTCCTCGACCTCGATCCGACGTCCTTCGGCGTCAAGCGGCTCTACAAGGCCGACACGGGCAGCGACCCCAGCGTCCAGAGCATGTTGGCGGACGGCAAGGCCTACAAGGATCCCTGGGGCGATCCCAACAAGGACGACGGCCGCGAATACGGCATCCTGATGGACCTGAATTTCGACGACAAGATCACCGGCCTGGGCAGCTACGGGGAGATCCGCGCCAAGGCGGCGGTGTATTCGCTGGGCGAGGGCGGCACGACCAACGCCGCCAATCCGCCCTACAAGACGTGGTGACGGACGGAAATTCGAAAATCCAGCAGTCAGGATCCGGAATGAAGACGACGGCCCAGCAGAATCGGAACGGTTTCACGCTGATCGAAATCTTGGCGGTCATCGCCATCATCGGCATTCTGGCGGCCATCATGGTGCCGCTGGCCGGCAACGCCAAGAAGACCGCCCAGAAGCGCCGCGCGCAGACCGAAATGCAAAGCATCAAGGTCGCCGTGGTCCAGTTCTACGACGACCACCGCTACATGCCGTGGCCGGACAATCCCAAGGTCGGCGAGGACAAATGGGCCGCGGACGCCGCCACCCAGCAGCCCGTGATGGACCTGTTGACAGGCAACAATCCGAAGAACAAGGTCTACCTGCAGATTCCCGAAAAATCGCGGCCGGCGGACAAAACCATGGTTTTCAACGACCCCTGGGGCCAGCCGTACCACGTCGGCCTGGACAGGAACATGGACGGCGCAGTGACGATCCAGGGCACGCAGCAGGGTTGGGACAACAAGACGGTGATGGAAAAAGTGCTCGTGTTCAGCCCGGGCCTGCCCGACGAGAACGAACCCCTGAAGACCTTCGACGTGCCCAACTAGGGCCGCCGGCGCCGGAGAACGGAACGGACGAAAGGAAGAACGACATGCGCGACGTGCAGACGAACTCCGGAAAACGAGGATTCACGCTGGTCGAAATGCTGGTGGTGATCGCGATCCTCGGCATCCTCATGGCGATGATGGTGCCCGCGGCGGGCATCATCATGAAGAAGGCCAAGATCGCCGGCGTCAAGAGCGATGCCGGCATCGTGGCGACGGCGCTGCTGAAGTACCAGGCCGAATACAACCGCTGGCCGGAGTCCTACCTGCCGGCGGGCGAGGGCCAAACGGATGCCGCATGGGTCAACATGATGGCGCCCAAGCCGGAGGCGAAAGTGAACAACAATTGGAAGCGCATCGTGTTCTTCGAGCCCGGCGGCGGCGCGCTCGACAAGAACGGCGCCTTCGTGGACGCCTGGGGCCGCTCCTTTTTCTTCCGCATGGATCTCTCCGGCACGGGCGAAATGGACAATCCGGACGTGGACAAGGGCGGCAAGGTGCGCGCGCGCGCCGTGGCCTGGTCCGCGGGCGAGGACGGCGATGCGACGACGTGGGCCGACAACGTGAAGGGCTGGGAATGACGGCAAGCGGGCCGCAGACCGCACGAGGCGCAGGTGGGTGCAACATGACGAACGAAACGACGATCCGTCGCAAGCGGGGCTTCACGCTGATCGAACTGCTGGTGGTGATCGTCATCATCGGCGTGCTGTTTGCCGTGGCTCTGCCGGTGTTCGAAAACGCCGGCCGCAAGGACACCGAACAAGCCGCCTACCAGCTCGTCAACACGCTGCGACTGGCCCGCCAGAACGCCATCGCCAAGCGCCAGTGGACGCTGGTGGTCTTTCCGGATGAATACAGCGGCGGTTATACGAGCGCAAACGGCGACGACGTGAAAAAATGCCTGAGGAGCTATGCCGTAATTGCAGTGACCAACAGCATGGACGGGCTGGAAGACGCCGATCAGACGCCGTTCAACATGCAATTTGCGTTCATTTCGGATTGGAAATATCTGCCGGAAGGACTGTATTTCGACGACGATGTCTCGCTCTATTCCAATATTTTCACCAATCCGCCGATGTCGGCCACGTTCAAATATCCGATCGATCCTACAAAGCCCAACGACAAAATTCGTCAAATGGGAGCCATTCTTTTCAAGCCGAACGGGCGCGGGTTTGCGCAGAAAAGCAGCACATCGGGCAAATATTACCAGGACACCGACACCGCTAAAAAACGCATCTATATCACGTCGGCGAAATATTACGAAGTATCCGACAACGCGTCGCTGTCCGACCCCAAGATCATTCCGGGCACGTCCACCGTGGTGTGGGTGCGCAACAAGACCGGCCAAGTTCAAATCGTGGAATGAGCGATCCCATGCAAGTCAAGCACATGAGCAAATGCGGGCGAAGGCGGTTGCCGTCTCAGTCTGGTTATTCCCTGGTGGAAGTGACGCTGGCGCTGCTGGTGGTGGCCATTGGCCTCACGGCCACGTTCGCGCTGTTCCCGGAAGGGCTTCGGGCCACCCGCGCGGCGGTGGACGACACGGAATGCGCCATGTTCGCCGAATACGTCTTCACCACGCTGGACCTGACGGCCGGAAAACTCGGCGGCAACTACGGCGACAACTGGGGCATCGGCGACACGGACGACTTCATTTCCCTGATGCTGTCGCGGACCGCCACGCAGAGCATGTTCCAGCTGCGCGACGGCGGCGGCGTGGAAGTCTTCTACTGGATACCGGACTACTATGGCCTATCTTCCGGCGATTACGCCGCCAGCGAATTCAAGGATTTCTGGACTTCCGCCTTCACCTACATGCTCACGCTGGATCGCGGCGACTGGAAGGGCTACGGCAGCGGCGTGACGACCTACGCCGTGCTGAAAGTTTGGCCGGGAAAATGGGAGTCCATTCCGGACGAAATGAAATTTCCGCCGCGGATTTTCTACCGGGAAATTCTGCCGCCGAGGTGAGGAAAATGAGAATTCAGAATTCGGAATTCGGAAGTCGGAACGCGGGGTGCAATCGCCCGAACCGGCGAAGGGCGGCCTTCACCCTGATCGAAGTGCTGGCGGCGATGGCCGTGCTGGTGGTGTTGGTCTTGGCGCTGACGCGGATGTTCATGGAGGCCGCCGGCATCACGAAGCGCGGCACGACCGCCCTGATGCGCAACAGCACCATGGAAACCGCCATGGAAACCCTGCTGCAGGACGCCGAAAGCATGATGGTCAACGACCGCCTCGCCTGCTACGTGCGCGCCGATACGACCGACAAGGGCGCGGACGGCTTCGGTTTCGACGACGTCTGGTTCATCGGAACTTCCGGCGACCAGGACGACGACATGCCCTATGAATACAACCACTTTTACGTCACCAACGAGCTCGTCACTTCGGCAACCGGTGCGGACTACGTCCGGTTCAACTTGGTCAAGGAACGCATGATTTTTGCGGTTGCGGACGACGGCCGCAATCGGCCCACCGTTCGTTTTTATGCGTTGGATCCGAACTATCTGCAGTGGTGGGAGCGGGCTTCTCGATTCCCTGGCAACATTTGGGACCGGCAGATTTTGGCGGACAACGTGGTGCGGTTCGATATTTATTGCACGGGCTGGGAAGGGGACGAATGGATGGGCGGGCGCTCCGGGATACAGGAATTCGACAGCACGCGCGGGCCCAGGGGAGACGTTTCGTTGAGCGGATTGCCGCCGGCGGCTTTCGACATCTATCTGCAGATTACGAGCCCGGAAGTCGCGATGGAGGCCGGCATGGCGCTCGTCCAAGGCGTGGATGCCGCCACCCAGCGCAAAGCGCGGGAAATGATGATCCGGGATTCGTCGTCGCTGTTTGGGCGAGCCGTTCCGATCAACGGCGTGGCCCGCTACAACACCGTGACGGTGTATGGCACGAACAATACGGCGTACTATGAAGACTAGCGGCGCAGGAGAGCGGGACATGCGGACGATGAACGGGTTGGAAATGCTGCCGTTTGCCGTGGGCCAGGGCGCCGACCCGGCGGATCGGAGATCTCAACATCCAATGTCCAACAACCAACATCCAACGACCAACGAAACCGATCGCCGCCGGGGCGTGGCGCTGATCATCGTCCTCGGCTTCCTGACCATCATGGTCCTGATGGCCGTGGCGTTCCTGACCCAGGCGCGGATCGAGCGCATGGTGGCGGATTCGACCTTGGAGGCCATGCGGGGCCGGCAACTGCTTAGGACAGCCCTGAATGCCGGCATGAACGATTACAGCATCTACCTGTGGAACCGGCAACTGTACGTGCCCTCGGACATCTACGATCGGGTGTTCAACTCGGCCCCCCCCAAGGGTTCCACCGGTCCCTTTGCCATGCCGGCCGCCCAGAACACCATCGGAGAGACCAAGGTCGCGCTGTTGGCGGGCGAAGCCAGCGATTGGATTCCCCGGGAGTATCTATACGACACCGATGGCAATCCTAACGCGGACGTCATGCAAATCGTCTCGAACGCGGAATGGATTCTCGTGCGGGAAGATCCCGAAGATGGCGACAGTCGCATCCTTGGGCGCTATGCCTACGCGTGTTTCGACATGAGCGGCGGCATCGACGCGAATCTCATCGCGCGGGAAGAAGGAGTTGCCCAGATCGGCAACAAAACCAATCGTCCCAGCGTGCGGCAAATCGGCCTGGGCGACGGCGGCATTTTGCCCGAAACCGCCGATGCGAGCATTTTCAAGGGCCTGCGCAAGGGCTGGAAGGGATTCGACAGCCTGCAGGCGTTGGTTCACCTCACCGATGGCAAAGCCAACGGCGGCGATGATCCTCCAACGGCCAATCGCTGGCAGCCGGAGCGCAAGGAAATCAACGGCGCCGGACTGTCGTCGAACAAAGTGTCCGCGCTGGTGCCGTACAGCCTGTCGGCTTATCGCGGCGGCCGCTACAATCGCGGCACGGCCGAATGGGATGAGCTTGTTGCGCTGGACGACGTCAGCGGGATCGTTAAGCTGCTTGAAAAAACCTATCAACAAGACGTCGATCAGCCGCGCCGTTTTGCCGACAATTGGCAGAATTGGATCACGGAAGCCCTTTTCGATTACATGGCGGACACCGACGTGCCCAGCGGCACGGATTACCCTTCGCCCAAAAACGTGCCGATGTTCAACGAGATCGACTTGCGCTTGAGATTGCACGAAGAACCTCCCGCGGCAGGGGCCACGAACAGCACCTATGCGTTGTCCGTGGAGATGAACTTGGAGTTTTGGTATCCCTTTCCTTCCAAGGACAATGCGGGCGCCGGCGTTTTTCGGATGGAATCTCCGTCGGTGCGGGGCTATCCCATATACGCGCCCGGGACCGCCGAGCAGATATTCATGCAGATCTGGCTGGTCGATCCCTCCACCGGCCACCGCACGCCGGTCACTTTCGATGCGCCGGCCGGCGCGTCGCCGCCCGTGAGCGTGATGGCTCAATGGAACGGCGGAGTTCCTTACAACGCGGAAACGCTCATCGTTTCAAATGCTTTGGTCCATCCCGCCGCCGGAGGGCTCTTGCCGCCTGGCGCCGGGCTGCACGTTGAAATCATCGAATGGAATCAACCCTTCTATTTGTATTCCGCCGGCGGCGGGAAAGCGGACATGATACCGGGCAGGAACAATCCCGATTCCACGGGACCCAGCCGGCCATTGGGTTTCGTCCGCTTGGACGTTCCCCCGAATGGTTCGGTGATGCGCACGTTGGAAGTGCGCGATCCGCGGTTGAACCACTTGCGCGGCACTTGGGCTCAAGAGGACGCGCCCAGTCCCAATGCAATGAATCGCTGGTACGCGAATCCCGCGGCATCCTCGGCTCCAGGCCAAGATACCCGCACGCAGGCGCTTTTGGAAGGGCTCAACCTCTACTGCCGCAACGGTCCCATGAAAAGTCCGGCCGAATTGGGCTTCATCAGCACGGGCAATCCGGATGGCTGGAGAACGATCGATCTGTGCACCGATGCCGGTGCGGAGTTGATGGCGAACCTCGCGCTGCCGGAAATCAAATCGCAATTGTTGACCAACGCCAACCACGTGGTTTACACGAATGGAACGATCAACCCCAACACGCGCAATCCCAGCGTGATGATTGCGGCGTTTACCGATTTGATGGCCAACGAGGTCCCCAACCAAAACGAGGCGGACATCGGCTATCCCAACCCCATCCCGCCGGTCCAAATCACCAAAACGGTGTCCAGTTCCATTGCTTCCAATCTGGCGGCGGACATCGTGACGGAGACGGATTCGGAGGGTCGCGCCAGGCCATTCCAGGCCGGCAGCGATTGGGCGCGCGTTCCAGCCATGGAGCAGCCCCTGACCCCGGCGCAAAGCGAATTGACGCTGAACAACAACCAGCGCGAATCGCTGATTCGCAACACCTGGGGTCTGTTCAGTCCGGACAGCGGGATGTTCACCATCGTGGCGATCGCGCAAGCCATCAAGGAAGGTCCCGACAACGTCGGCAAATGGAGCGACCTCGACGACATGGTCACCGGCGAGCGCCGCGCGGTGGCCTTGGCGTGGCGCGATCCGTTCAAGAGCCGTGCCGGCGGAACAGCAAATCTGCATCACGAAATGTTCATGCGGATGATCCGCTATCTGAACGATTGAGGAAGAACCCAGCAGTCGAAAACCGTTCACCACAGAGACCCGGAGTTCACAGAGGAACGGCCGTTTTTGGGGTGAACAGCCGGACAGCCAACGACAGCTCGCCACGGAGTCGACAAGGGGGGCAGTCGGAATGTTTTTGGGCATCGAAAGGCAGGTTGACGCAGGAAATCAGAGCCGGAAGCGCTTGATCCCATCGACCAACCGGCATGCGTTGAAATTGATCGACAAGCCCGTCTGGATGCGCGTCGTTTTCATGTCGGCAAGCAATTGGACCTCGTGAATGCCCGCGAACGCATCGACGGATTTCAACTCCAGGATCAACCGGTTGTCCACCAAGATGTCGATCCGATAACCGCAGTCCAGCCGGATTCCCTTGTATTCGACCGGGACGGGATATTCTGACTGAAAGGGAATGCCGTTCAGTTTCAATTCATGGACCAGGCACTGTTGACGGGCGGATTCCAAAAGCCTCGGCCCCAAGGTGCGGTGCACCTCGATTGCACATCCATGTCCTCGGATTCTCTTTCGGCTGTGGTCCTGCACCCGTAAAATGCAGGTCTCTGTGCTTCTGTGGTGAACGGCTGTTCGCCGTTTACGGCCACAGGGGCTGGATGAGGTAGTAGAGCTTCGGACCCGCATTGGTGGTCTTGCGGATATTGAAGGTCCAATCGCCGAGATAATTGGAATAGGCAACGTGATTGGTGATGGTCCACAGGTGGGTTGGCTGCAGCAGGTTGGTCGAGACGCGCACATAGAAGTTTTTAAGTGGATCCTCGGAATCGTTGCCGTCCGTCCACAGCGTGGTGTTCGTGGCTCCCACCAGCACGTTGGTGATGTAGATCCGGTCGGCGATGGGGATGACGTACGAGAAAGGACTGGCTTGGGCTGCGGCCAGACTCGTGTAGATCGTGCTCACGTTGTTGCTGTTGGGGCCGGAACCAAGGTAAGCATTGGTGACGCCGGTCTTGTTGGGGAAAACCGCGATGACGTATTGGATGGTCTCCAGGCGCTTGTACGTGTGGGGCAGGATCGAGGCCCATGCGTAAGCGCATCCCGCGCCATCGGCCGATCCGTCGCGAACGTCCATTGCCAGATTGTTCCAGCCGCCGCTGCCGGAGCGGTGGTAGAGCGTGCCCTTGACGTTTGGATAAGCCGAATTCGTGAAACCGAAATAGAAACCGATGGTGTCGAAATGGCCGGCGTTTTGCGGGTCGAACATGTAGAAAGGCGGGACCAAGTTGGTGTTGGCCGGCACGATTCGTTGGGTTGGGGCATGCCAGGCCCATGCGTAGACGGCCGTGCCCGTATCCCGCGGCAGCAGTCCTTGGCCCACGTTGATCTGGCCGATGGTGTTGCTGTCCATTTCCCAAGCGAATCCGGCGTAGGTCGTGTTGGTTCCATGCAGGCCAATGCTGTTCGTGTCGTGGGAAAGCTGCCATTGCGGAATCTTGTCGGAACCCGAGGCATAGCCCAGATAGCTGACGGAATAGAAGGTGTTGCTGTATTGGTCCAGCAAGCGAATGACGCCAACCCCGTCGTAAATGTGGTCGTTGGTCGTCGGCGGCACCTGGTACGGCGAACCAAAAGGCACGTAGGGCAACGCATTCGTCAAAGTCAAGTCGATCGGCGCGCCATTGGTCAATTGAAGATCGCCAAGAACGAAGAAGCCATAGCCGTTGGTTTGATCGACCAGAAGCGTGTTGGTGGGGATTGTGTAAGTGGCATAAATCGGTCGGTTGGAATTGGCCGCGATGTCCAGATCCGAACCGAAGGCCAGTTGAATGGACCAGCCGGACAAATCGATGCCCGCCAAGCCGCAGATCTCTATGAATTCGTGGTTTTCGCCGATCTCGATGTCTTCCCAAGTGTTCGTGTCCCACATCGTTGGTTCATCTGGACCGAAGGCGTTGTAGTGAAATTCGTTGATCCAGATGTCGGCCAGGGGGACGGCCGAGACGAAATTGGTGTGGATTTCCGAAACGTAGAGGTTGGTTGCGTAGCCGATCAAATTGGTGACGGCGCCAATGCCGGCGTATTGAACTTTCACGTAATGGCGAACGATGGTGCCGGCGGCCTGGGCGGGGATGTTGGAGATGGAATAATACTGACTGCCGGAGACGGCCGACATGGCGTTGGTTTTCCAATTGTTGGTCGACACAACGCACCAAACGCTGGTCACGGACACGATGGTGGCGCCATAACGTCCGATGACGTCCGCAACGGGGGTCAACACCATGTCGACGCGCGGATTGGCGGGTTCCAGGCTGGGCGTAACGGACACCTGGGGCCGCGGCTGCCAAATGCCCGTCTGGATCTCGTCGATCATCAGGCGCGAGGTGCCCGACGCGTGGTGGATTCGCAGATAGAAATGATTCGTGGTGCCAAGATAATATGAATACTGCACGTAGTTGGTGGAAGCGGGGGTCACGCTGGCCAAGGTGGTCCACGCCGCGGCATTGGAGGAAATTTGGATTTCAACGGCGGCGGCATCGTCCGCGGCGCTCCATTTGCGGGCGCGGAAGCTGAAGGAGCCGATGCCGCCCGGCAAATAGGGGCTGCGGACGTGACTGCCGACGGTGGTGTTGAGGCGGCACGCCTGGCTTTCATAGGCGTTTTGAGCGTCCACGATGCAGTTCGAAATGATCCATCCTTGGAACGAATCGTTGGTGAATGAACTGCGCTGCGGCCAGCCGTTGAAGTTTTGGCTGCGATACAGCGCGGGCAGGCGCACCTCGACGTTGTCCACCAAGGCGTCCCCGGAGACGTAGGACGGATCGAAGACGATGCGGACCTGCGCGAAAATATTGGTGAGGTAGAGCCAGGTGGCGTAGGTGTTGCCCGTGGCGGAGGCGAACGTGCCCTGCGTGACCCAATTGGTGTTGGCGCCGGTTCGGGTTTGCAGCAGCAGGCGCGCCGGCGCATTCGTGTCTTCGGCCTTCGTCCAGAAGAGCACTTCGCCCACGCCGCCTTCGTACGCCGGCGAAAGCACCGCGCCGTCTTGCGCCGAAAGCAGCGCCGCGCGAGTGCTGCCGACGCCGGCGGTGGCGATGCTCGCACTTTCGATGGACCAGCCGTAACGCGAATAGTTGCCCGGAATCGAAAAGGCCGGGTCGGTCCAGGCGTTGAAATCCTCGGTGCGCTTCACCGTGGAATACTCGCTGACGACGATTTCGTCGATGCGGAAGCGGTTCGTGCCGGCGTCGGTTTGGCGGATGCGGATGTACTGGGCGTCGGCGCGGTTGATGGAGGCGACGTAGTAGTTGAAGTTGCTCAGGGCAACGCCGGACAGCGTGGCCGCGTTCGTCCAGGGACCGTCCGGCGAGATGGCCGTGTCGATGGCCACGTTGACGCCGGGACTCATGGATTCCGTGCGGTACCAGAAGCTGACGTCGCCAATGCCGCCGGCAAATTCGCCGCCCGTCAGCACGGCGCCGACGTCCATGATCAGGCTGTAGCCGCCCGGCGTGTAGGGTTCGTTCGGATCGACGTAGGAAATCTCGTGCGTGCCCAGGCCCGTGAACGTGTCGTTGGAATACGCCGTCCATTCCGTCGCCAGCGGGAACGCGGAGGTGACGGCGCCGACGGTACCCGTGAAAATCGTGTTCTTGCGCACCAGGGTGTGATTCTTGGCGCTGCGGCTCCAGATGGAACCCGAGGCGCCGGCGCCGACTTGGCCGACGCGGTCCTTGACGGTGCCGTTGGTGCCGCCTTGGCGCAGGACGACCACGTCGTCGCCGTTGAAGGTCAGGTATTTGTTGGTCTGGAGGTTGGCCAGGCCGCCGATGGCGAGGTCGGGCGCATAGGCGGGCGGCAGGGCGGGCCGGCCGACAACCAAGGCGTCGCCGGAACCGACGGTGCCCGAGAGGGCCATGGACACGGAAGGATTCGTGGCGCCGTTGTCGTACTGCTGGAGGACGTAATTTTGGGCGGCGAGATCGAGGTTGGACGCTAGGCCGTTGTAGATTTCGATGGCCTTGTTGTTGCCGCTGCCTTCGACGTACTGAGAAATGAAGACGTCCGCCGGCGGCCGGCCGGGCGGCACGTTCCGGAGGGTGCGGCCGCTGGTGATGGACCAGTCGGGGGCGAAGGGCGCAAAGTTGGTGAGCGAACCCCAGGTGTCGAAATTCTGCTCGCGGCTGGCCACCGCCTTCATTTCGACGTCGTCGACGTGCATGGTGCCGGTGGTGTCGGCGCCGGAACACAGGAAGACCACGTGGGCCTTCGCGGCATTGGTGGGGGCGGTGCCGTCCACGGAATACTTCACCCAATCGGTGGTGAGGGCGCCGATGTTGACCGCGACCTCGTCGCCGAGGGTGTTCGTGGCGGCATCCAGCCATTCGATCTTGATCTGCATCGAGTCGGCGGTCCAGTTCTCCGTGGCCTTGAGCCACGCCGAGGCGCGGTAGGTCTTGCCGGAGGTGACGAGCACGTCCTGCGAGAAGGAGCCATAGTCGTTCCAGTCGGAGAACAACTTGCCGTAGATGGCGCCGCACCAACTGCCCGCATGCGGAGCGAATCCGTCCGCCGCGCGCTTGGGCCAGGCCTGGAAGCCGCTCCAGTTCACCGCGTCGCCGCCGTCGGGCAGCGTCGTCTGTTCGAATCCGGAGTTCTTGAGCAGGTTGATGCCCGAGGCTTCGACGTAGCTCTGGCGGAACGTGTAGGCGCCGGTGAGGTGGTTGAAGGTGATGCGGTACCGGCCAGCCGTCGCGTTCGTCAGCCGCGCGTAATTGGTCTGCCCGGCGGTCAGCGTGCCCGCGGCGGGCAAGGCGTTCGACGGCGCGCCGTTGGTGGCGCCCCAGATGCGCGTGCCGTAGTTGCCGGAAAACCGGACCGTGAGCGCGCCGGCGTTGGTGATCTCGTGGTCGGATTCCCACAGCGTGGAACTGCCCAGGCGCGTCATGTTGCCCGGCGGATTGGTGGTGCCGATGAAATTGCCTTGCACCGTCATGGCGCTGAAGCTTTGGGTGGAAATCTGGGAAATGGAGAACGTCGCATTGCTCGTGTTCAGGGTGAACCGCAACGTGCCGGGCTCGAAGGTGGCGAGGGTGAAGTCGGACTTGCCGCAGGCGCTGGCATCGACCACCGGCACGGCGAGGCCCGCGGTTTCCGGCGCGCCCCATTGGTTGGAAGAGTTGCCGTTGGGCTGGAATTGGAAGGCCGTGGCGTTTTCCAGCGTGACGACGCCGCTCCAGACGTTGGTGTTGGCGGGGCTGTTGGTCAATTGGCTGTTGGCGTTGGCCGTCCACCCGTTGAAGTCGCCGACGACGGCCACGTTGGTGTAGGTCGCCAGCGGCAGGGACGTCGCTTCGGCCCATTCCAGCCGGAATTCCCGCGTGGAGTCGTTGAACGTGAACCGGTAGAGACCGTTGCTCAAATCCGCGAACTTGAGGTTGCCGCCGTTCGGCACCGACGCGGAACCCACCGCCGGCACTCGATACAACGAAGCGTTTCCGCCCCAGTTGGTCGTCCAGTTCCCGTTGGCGGCGAACTTGAATTCACCGCTGGCGGCCGTGAGCCGCTGCGTGCCCACCCACGTGTTGTTGGCCACGAGAACGAGGTTGGGAACCGTGCTCCACGCGTTCGTGAAGGCCGAACCCGCAACGGCCATCGAGGCATACAGGGAAGTCTGCGCTTGGGCGGACAATGCCAACCCCAGCGCCGCCGCTCCGATGATTCCGGCTCTGATCCTCATGGCCACCTCGATTGTTGGGGGAGTTGCCGACTCCTGCCCA
>CAYTEK010000044.1:0-20338 GCA_964436715.1 uncultured Verrucomicrobiota bacterium
ACCGGCTTGCCGAATCGGGAAAACGAAAGCTATCCTGTCATTCTTGCCTCTCAATTGGGCCCCAACTGGCAGGTTGAAAATTTCGGCGTGGAGGGCATCCGGGCGCTCGACTACGGACAATCGTCCGCTTTCAAGCATCTGCAGGAATACGCCCCCGATCTCGTCGTCGTTCTGCTGGGCAGCAACGACGTCAAATTCGATTGGCCGGGCATTTCTCCCTTCCGCGCCGGCTACGCCCAACTCGTGGAAACCATCCGCCAAATCCCGTCTGTTTCCCGAATCCTCCTGTGTCGGCCGTTGCCCCGGCACAATGGAACGGACAGCCAGGATCTCTTGAGCGAAGAAGCCGAGGCCATCACTTCGCTGGGCAAGCAAATGGGGTTGGAAGTCGTCTATCTGGACAAGCGTTTTTGGAACAAACCCAATCTGTTTTCCGACGGCGTGCACCCTTCCGTGCGCGGGGCGCGCGTCTTGGCCGATGAAGTCCAGCGCGCCATCGAAGGCAAAGCGACGACGTTCGGCGACCGTTTCCGCTCCGTGGGCGAGTATTTCCAGCCCGGAGCCGGCTTGGGCAAGAAATAGAAATCCGCGCTGGCGCGCGCCGAAAATCGACGCTAGTTCCGGGTGCCACGAGCCTGCCGGCCGAATTTGCTCCGGAATCCCCGCCAATACAGGCGCGAGCAGGCGTCGCCGATCAGGTTTTTTGCGGCGGCCCGATCCGGCTCGAACCCAAACGACGCGCATCCGTTTTTCAAGGCGGTCCACGGATGGCCAGCGTTCAAGGCATAGCGGCCCCACGTGAGCCGGGGCGTGCGGGAGCCAAACGGAAACTGGTCCTGAGCCAGAATGGCCTCGACGTCCCAGACGATCCCGCGCCGCGCCGCGGCGTCTCGCAACGCCATGCGCTTCATTTCGCCCCAGCTCTGGTACCGGGTGAAATTGATGCTGCGCGGGCTTTGCCGCCACCGCAAGAGCACCTCCGGCAAGTTGGCCAGGCGTCCGACTTCGGCCAGCCGCAGAAACAAATCCAGATCCTGCGCCACGACGAATTGCTCCCGGTAGCCGCCGATCTTCCGCAGCGCGTCCGCGCGCATGGTCGCGACCGGATGCGTCAGCGCGCCGCCGTTGGCGGCCAGCAGGCGCCGGTCGATTTCCTCGTGCGTTAGCGCATGGCCCCGCAACCCGATGGGCCAGCCTTCGGGATCGACCATCAGCACTTCGCCCCCCACCGCCACGCAGTCGGCATGCCGGTCGAGGTAATCGACTTGGAGTTCGAAGCGGCGCGGCAAACTGACGTCGTCGGCGTCCATCCGTGCGACGTATTCGCCCCGGGCCGCGGCCAGCGCCTCGTTGAGCGACGGCGTCAGCCCGCGGTTTTCCCGGGCGATCAGCCGCAGGCGCGCGTCGCGGCGGGCCCATTTCTCCAGGATTCGGCGACTGCCGTCGGTGGAACCGTCATCGACGACGATGAACTCGAAGTCGGCGAACGTCTGGCCGAAAATGCTGCGGAGGCAGGCGTCCAGATACCGGCGGGCATCGTGGACCGCCATCAGCACGGACAGGCGCGGCGCGGTCGGCGACATGTTCATCAAGCCCTCCGCGCGCGCAGCCGCTGGGCGAAATCCCACAGCGCGTCTTTCGTTCGCTGCGCCGCATGGCCGAATTTCCAGCGGCGCAATTCGCTCCGTTCGGCGCGCGTTTCGGCCGCGGACAAGGCGTGCGCGGCTTTGTCCCATGCTCGGTGCCAGCCCATGCTCGGCGTTTCCGAAAACCGAAACGGCACGGCCGCCAGCCGGGGATCATCCGTCAGGACTTCGGCCATCAACGCCAGCGTGTGGATGCGGAACCACGTCGGGAACATCGCGGAGACGTTGGGCGGCGCAACGGTTCCGGGCACGCCCATGTGATGCTGCGGCCGATTGCGCGTGTACGGAAAACCGCCGTCCGGATTTTGTTGCGCCCAAACGTGATCGGCGCATTTGCGCAAGGCCATGCGGACCTCCCGGCGGCGATGGTCCGTCTGTTTGTAGAGATTCACCAAAATGTCCACGGCATCCACGTCCTCGCACGCCCCGGCGTTCCCCTGAGGCAGGAAGCCCCCGTCGGCGTGCTGGAGCGCCAGCACCACGTCGATGAGACCGTGCGGATTCCGCACGGGACGTCGCTCGTAATGATAGATCAGCAGTTGGTGGTAGCCGCCATAGACCGCCTCGGCCGGGCCGCATGCGCCGTCGGTGCCCCACAGCGACGTGCGCGGGTCGAGGTGCCGTTCCAACCAGTCGAACCAGACGGCCAACGCCGCCGCGGCGCGCGGATCGCCGCCTGCGTCGCGCAGATGAACCAGCAACTGGCCGACGAACAGGAGATTGTTGCCCTCGAGCCACGCGCAGCGGAAATCGCGGGCATCCAACCAGGCGCGGAGAAAATCCAGGTCGCAAAAACGCGCCGCGGCCGTCAGCGGCTGGCGCAGCGGCACGGCGAATTGCCGGCAGACGGGCAGGATCGCGCACGTCAGATGCATCAACAGATGTTCGCGATCGTGCCGCGCGCCGGGCGGCGGCTGGAAGCCGCGCAACTCGGGCCCTGCAAACCACCCGGTGTCCGCCTCCTGCCCGTTTTGGATGAATTCCCGGGTCGCCTCCGAAAGCGACACGTCTTCGCCGAGGTAATGGCGCGCCAACAGGCCATAGCCGGTTCCGTAGAGCGTCGCCGGGCCGCCCGGGACCGAACGACTGGCGCCGCCCTCGACGCCAAGCGAAAGAACGAAGCGATGCGCGCCCTGCTGCCAGCGCAAACTCATGCGGCGCCTTCCCGCGTTTCCCGTTTCCGGACAAGCACCGCAAGCCCGCTGATGGTCACGTCGTCCACCGTCAGCCCCAAGCCGCGAAAGGATTCCGGATATCCCAGGATGACGGGCACGCCGACGAACTCGCGCACGACGGATTCCGAAACGATCTGGCATTCCCGGCTCCGCCACAGGGCCCGGAATTGTTCCGGTTTCCAGCGGTTCAACGGCTGGAGTTCCGTCCGCGCCTTGCCGAGATCGACGATGCCGTGGCCCGCCAGCAACCGGCCGAGAAAAGGCTCGGAAAACAGGAATTGCGGATAAGGCATGTTCAGCGTGTGGTACGCATGCAGTCCCCACGGGCTGCAAAACAGCGGATTGAACGACAGATAGACGTGGCCGCCGGGCTTCAGCACGCGCAGAATTTCGCCGAAGGCCGCCGCCGGATCCGCCATGTGCTCGAATGCGTTGAAGCTGTAGACCAGATCGAATTCGCCGGCGCCGAACGGCAGGCGCCGGCAGATGTCCGCCAGCCGGAATGGAAGCCTCTGGGCCCGCGCGTCGCGCCAGTCCTCCACGTCGACGAGTTCGCAGTGGTGCCCGGCCGCCGCCAACCGCTCGCCGACCATGCCGTCGCCGGCGCCGACTTCCAAAACCCGGCCGCCCGGTGCGGACAGGCCGCCCGCGCGCAGCAGTTCGGCGGCGCGCGCAACCGCACGCCGTTCAATGCTTTCGGGATCGTATTCGTAGGCCGTGCGAGGATATCGGCGGGCTTGCAGTTGCGCCGCGTTCGCTTCGGCCCGCTGCGTGTCGCGAAGCCCCGGCGCGGCCAAGATCCGTCCAACGGCTTTCAGGCGCCGCGCCGCCGGACGGAACCAATCCAGCGCGACGTCCGTCCGCCACCGAACCGCTTCCTGGATTCGCTTCCGCATGCCGCCGACTCCCGCTGCGTCACGCCTGGAAACGTCGGCGGATTTCCTTGGCGGGCACGCCACCCGCGATCGCGCCGGCCGCCACGTCTTGGTGAACCACGGCGCCGGCCGCGATCACGGCCCCGGTTCCGATCCGAATGCCGTCCAGCAAAGTCGCGCCGGCTCCGATCCAGACGTCGCTGCCGATTGCGATGCCTTTGCGCGTCAGGGGCTGCAGGTACATCGGCGTGCCGTTCGCTTCCAACCCATGATTGGCGGGAATGGCGACGCTGTGGGCCGCGAACATCACGTGGTCGCCCCCGATCAGGCCGCCGTGGCCGTACAGAATCGCGTAATGGTTCACCAAACAGGAATTTCCCAACCGGATCTCCCCGCCCCACGGCGACAAGATCGCGCCGCGGCGCACCACCGAATTCTCGCCCAGCGCGATGGCCCCGCCTTGGCGCAGGTCGAGAACGACGCCCGCCTCGAGCAACGTCCCGGCCCCCAGCCGCACGTTCCGGGCGTCGCCCAGCACGACGACGCCCGTCTCGATGCGCGCCCCGGAATTCCGCGCGCGCAGTTCTTCCGCGGCGGAGACGGTTCGGCATCCGTCGCGCAGCGCCTGCCAACATGCCCGGATGTGGATCATGGCCAAATCCCGCCTTTCATCGCCGCGTCATTCCGGCAACAGGGACCAACTCGCGGCCGGCGCAATCTGCCCCACGCATTTGCCTTCCCAACGCATGGGCAGCTCGACGTTCCGCCGCCAATCGTAGATTTCCGCCGTCGTCCGGTCCATCAAACAACAGGAAACGTACAACGGACTTTTCCGCACCGGCAGCGATTCAAACCGGACGTGCAGCGCGCCGCGGCCCGGAGCGAAATCGAAGACGCGGCCATAGCCGTCGCTGCGCCCCTGGAAAACGACGTCTTGTCCGTCCTGGATGATCACGTCCCAAACGGCATCCGACACGGTCGCCGGGCATTCATAGCCCACGACGAGACTGATCGGCCGCGTGCCCAGATGCGGACCGGCGAGCTCGCGTCCCGCTTCGTCGCGAAACCCGACCGAGACGATCTTGATTTTGCCGCTGCCGAACGTCTCCGCGCCGCCGGCGGACCGCACCGCCGGCGCCTGCATGTCCGCCTCGAAAGCCGCGATGCCGCGCGCGGCATCGCCGCAGTGGGCGATCCGGCCATGCTTGAGGTACAAAACCCTTTCGCAATACCGGCTGATGTGGTGCATGTTGTGCGACACGAGGATGAAGGCGATGCCCTTGCGGCGCATCTCGCCCAAACGATTGAAGCACTTCGCCTGAAATCCCATGTCGCCGACGGCGAGCACCTCGTCGAGCAGCAGCACGTCGGGGTTCAGCGACGACGCCACGGCGAAGCCCAGCCGCACCGCCATGCCCGAACTGTAGTTCTGCACCGGCGTCTCGATGAAGTCGCCGATTTCCGCGAAATCGATGATTTCATCGATTTTGGCGTCGGTCTCGCGCTTGGACAAGCCCAGCACCGAGGCGTTGACGTAGATGTTTTCCCGGCCGGTCAAAATGGGGTTGAAGCCCGCGCCGAGAGCGATCAGCGCGCCGACGCGACCGCGCATCTCGATGCGGCCGGCGTCCGGCTTGATCAGGCCGTTGAGCATCTTGAGCAGCGTGGTCTTCCCCGCCCCGTTGTGGCCGATCAACCCCAGGCTTTCCCCGCGCTTCAGCTCGAACCCGACGTCGTGCACGGCCCAGAATTCCTTCGGCCGAAGCTCGCCGTTCCCGCCGTGCCGCCGCCCCAGCAGCTCGTTGCCCATGTCCTTCAGCCCGTACCAGAGCGATTTCTTGAGGCTCAGGCAAAACTTCTTCGAAACGCCGGAGACTCTGACCAGAACGTCAGAGTCGGGTTGCAGGCTGAAGGTTTCAGGTTGCAGGTTCATACAAAGAGAATGATCCGCTACTTGGAAATCACGGTCTTCTCGTCCAGATTTTGGTTCAAGAATCGAATGAGACCGTAGCAGGCCTTGGAAGTCCGCGTAGCCACGTCATTCGCCTTTTCATAGGTCGGCGGATCCAGATAACCTTGATCCAGTCCTATTAGAAGCATGTTGCGGACTTCGCCCGCCGATCCGCGAGCGATATACAGAAACTTGACGAAATCCTTGTTGGAACCCCGTTCGTGCCCCTCCGCCACATTGTTCATCACCGAAACAGCCGCCCGGCGCATCTGATCCACAAACCCATAGTCCCGGCTCATCCGATCTTGACGAGTCAGTTCGTAGACGACATTGGTCAGCTCCCTCGCCAACTGCCAGCATTCCAGTCCTTCAAATGTTTGGACCGCACTCAAAACCTTCTCCCTTCCGCCCGCAACCTGTAACCTGTAACCCGCAACCTGCAACCTCGTCACGCCGACATCCGCTCGATGAGGATCGGCATGGTCAGCCGGTAGCCGATCCACGAAGCCAGCAGCACCAGCAAAGCCGCGGCGTTGACGCCGACGAAATAGAGCAGTTGCTCCGGCGCGCCGCCCGTCAGCCAATTCCGCGTCGTCAGGATCAACGGCGTGAGCGGATTGAGCGCGAACAGCTTGGCCGCCGCGCCCGCCGCCGGCATCGGAAACACCACGGGGGCGGCATACATCAGGAACTGCATCACCAGCGGCAGCGCCCGCCCCACGTCCGCATAGAGCATCCCCACCGGCGTGATGAACAATCCGATCGCCGTCCCGACCAGAAGCAGCGACAACACCCCCACCGGAAACCACGCCAGCCCCCCCCCCGGATGCACGTCGAAAAACGGCAGGACGCACAACAGCAGTCCGATCTTGATGACGGCATTGAACAACGTCTTGTACACCCCCGCCAACAGCAGCGCTTCCCGCGGGAAATTCAGCTTCGCCAGCATGCTGCGGGCCGCGTTGGTTTCGCCCATCGGCGCATTGATCGCATCCATGAAGATGGCCCACAGCATCGTCCCGGCGAAAACGTATACCGGGTAGGGAACGTCGGTGGCCTGCATCGAAACGATGCCCGTCTGGTTCAGGAACAGCCAAACCAACGTGTTGGCCAACGGCAGGATCAACGCCCACAAGATGCCGAGGAAGGTCTGCCGGTATTGCGCGCTGATGTCGCGGACGGTCAGGCGCCAAGCCAACTCGCGGCCGGCCCACAGATCCCCCAGCATGGCCTTCGTCATCGCAAACGGATTGGCCAGCGAGGAATCCGGCGTGTAAACGATCGTCTTCATCTGGGGCAGCACGGCCATGGGCAAGACCCTCCCAAACCCATTTGGGGAAGTCAAGGCGCCGCGCATCGGACGGCCGTCGAGGGTCCGCCACCGGCGTCCGGCCCGGTGCGCGGCGGCACCAGGATCCACGCTTCCGTGCCGTCGCGTTCGTAGAAGGGCGTCCGCCCCTCCCCACCGTACATCCGCAGATATTTCAGCGCATGCTGGTCCCGCCACCACGCCGGAAAATGCCGCGAGAAGCGGAACACGGCCATGTCGCCCAGCGCCTGCGTGCGGACGCCTTGATACGGGATCGCGTTCGTCGGCAATTTTCCGTGGAAAAACAGGCCGTCGCCCTCCGGCATGAAGAACACGCGACGTTCTTTTCCGTCCGCCACGTGCTTTTCGATTTCGCGCACGATGGCTTGGACGTCCAGTTCCGTGAGATACGGCGTCGGATCGTCCATCCGCATGCCCCAGCCCCACCCCAGCTTTTCCGGATAGTTCCGCGGGCCGGTGATGAATCCATGCGCATAGCTGAACTTCAGCATGGGCAGCAAACCGCCCCCGAAAACCGCGCCCAGCAAGGCCATCTTGGCCAAACCCGGCCAAGGGCGGGCCCAAGTTTTCAAGGCTTTTTCGACGGCGCCGCACAATGCCCAGGGAATCAAGAGCGCCAACAGCAGGTACGCCATCGCGGCGTAGAGTTCGTACCACATCTGGGGCCGCAGCAAAGGAACGAGGTAGGCGCACAGGCCCAACAGCGCCGGCGCCCGCAACCGGCGGGCGCCGCCCAACCCGACGACGGAAAACACCGCCAGCGCCAGCAACCACGGCGTCTGGTTGGAAGCGAACAGGCGCCCCCAGACGTTCTGCTGGAAAGACTCGCCGTAGGCTTGCGTCCAATCGGAAAGGATCGCGCCCCAATTCGCCCACATGAACAGGATCTGGCCGATCAAAACCGCCCCGGCCACCGCCATGAATCCAAGGTCGCTCTTCGACGGCCGGACGTTTCCGCGCTGCTCCCAGGCGCCCAGAAGAAACAGCAGGAAAACCCCGCCGAAATACACCAAGCCGAGTTGATGCGTCAAAACGGCGAGACCCGCCACCGCCAAGGCTTTCCAGCCGTGGCCGCGATCCACCAGCACGAAGCTCCAGACCGCCAGCATCCACACCATGGATTCCTGCCGCGCCATGTTCCCCGCCACCACGGCGTTCACGCCCAGGAAAAACAGCGAGACGACGGCCGCCGAGACCACCGGCAGCGGCCGCGACTTCACGAGCGCCAGCATGCCTGCATAGGCCAGCATCAAGTAAACCCACGAAACCCAGCGGGCTTTCGCATAGGAAAATCCCGTCAGCTTGAACAGCAGGGCCAGCGGCACCTGGTACGTCGGCTCGCGCGGCACCACGCGTTCGGGATGCAGCGACTCCGAATAAAAGGTGCCGTGTTCGGCCAAAGCGATCGAACTCCACAACACCCAGGGCTCGTCGTTCCACGGCGGCGGCAAGGTGAATCCGGCCTGGCGGTGCGCCTGCGCCGAAATCCACGTCGTGGCCGCGACGAGCAGCACCCACCCCAGCCATTGCACGCGGCGCCAGGCCGGCCGGCGGATCGCGACGGAACTTGAATCCACGACTGCGCTGCTTGCATCCACGTTCTTCATGCCGTCCCGCGCCTATTTTTTCCACCGCGCCTCGAACGTCCCGGTCGCCGCATCCCAGGCGGCTTGCACCAAGGCCCAGTTCACGCCGAAAAACGCCCCCAGCAAGCCCAGCGCGCGCGAACGGACGTGCCGCCCGCCCCAATAGGCCAATCCGCTGGCCAACGCCGCCGCCGCACCGGCCGCGAAAAGTCCTTGCGCCGCCGGCGAACCGGCGCCGGCCAAGCCCGCCAGCGCCAGCAAGGCCGCCAACGCGAAAAACGGCGTCAGCAGCCGCAAAAACTTGTGCGAATACCACTGAAACGCGATCGGATTGGCGGCAAACGAGAAAATCCGGGGTTCCAAGACCGCCAATTGCCAGATTCCGGCCAACGTCCGCCGCTTGCGAAGTCCTTCTTGGTCGAACCGCGCCGAAGGCCAATCGAAAACGCGCGCGGCGGGCTCGAACAGGCAGCGGTAGCCCTTCAGCACCGCCCGCATGGGAATCAGCACGTCGTCCACCAGCGTGTTTTCGGGAATCGATTCGCACAATTCTTTCCGAATGGCGTACAAGGCGCCGGTCGCGCCGGGCACCGCCCACACCCGGCTTTCGCTGAGCCGAATGAATTTTTCGTAGCCCCAATACGATTCGGCGCCCTTCTGCGCGCCGCCGACGGCCGATTCATACACGAGCTCGCCCGAAACCACCCCCACCCGTTCGTCCGCAAAGTTCTCCAGCAGCCGAGTCACCGCCCCGGCTTCCACCCGCTGCCGCGCGTCCATCAGGACGAAGATCGGCTGGGTCGCTTGCGCCATCAGGTCGTTCAGCACCGCCGCCTTGCCCCGCCGGGTTTCGAATTCGAGAACGTGAACCTTGGTTGCCGGTTGCGGATTTCCCCCAACTTGAACATTGGATATTGGATATTGAATATTGGATATTCGGATTTTGTCATTTATTTGAAAAGCGGTCCCATCCGTGCAACCATCCAGCCCGATCCAGATTTCACGGATGGGTTCCGCCTGCGCCAGCTCCAGCAGGTTCTCCAGCTTGCGCGCCAAGGCGTCGCCTTCGTTGTAGGCGGCGATCAGGATGGATGCGCCGCCTTCACAAGGCGCCTTCCGGACGGGCCGGGGCCGGAGCCGCGCCCACAAACCGATCAACGCGGGATAGCCGGCATAGACGTATGCCAGCGCCGCAACCGAGATGGCCAAAATCCACGTCATCGTTTTCCTTCCGCCGATCCGGCGGCCGCAGAGAACCTAGCACGGCGCCCGGAACCTGATCCAGACGATTCCCTTGTCTCTTCCGCCGCGCATCGCGTATGCTCCCGCGCATATGAAACCGATCGTCTTGAACCTGCGGAAAGTGACGCCGGCGGATTGTCGCCGGATCTGGGAATGGACCAACGACCCCGCCATGCTGCGCTTCGCCTTCCAGACCACGGCGCCCGTGCCCTGGGACAACCATTGCCGCTGGTTCGAAGGCACCTTGGCGGAAACCAAACGCACCCAGTATCTGGCGGAAACGCCGGAAGGCGCGCCGGCGGGCCAGATCCGCTTCGAGCCCGAAGGCGACCACGCCGTCGTGTCGGTCTATCTGGCGGCGGATTTCCGCGGAAAAGGCTTGGCGCCGCAATTGATCCGCGCGGGCACGCTCCGCTACGCCGAGGAAAAAGGCATCCAAACCTTCGTCGCCTGGATCAAGCCGGAAAACGAACCGTCGCGGCGGTCGTTCCTCGCGGCAGGCTACGGCGATGCGCAGCTGCTGGAATTCGCGGGGCAACCGGCCTGGCGCCTGGTCTGGAAAGCCGCCGCGACCGAGGCCGGCGGCTGATTCCCGCCCGCGTCCGCAAGCGGCGCCGGGACTCAGCCGGAAATCTGGCCGGCGGCTTCGCGGATGAAGAAATCGATCGTTTCGGTGATCGATTGCCGCATGCCGATCTTGGGCTCCCAGCCCAACAGTTCCCGCGCCTTGCGGATGGACGGCTTGCGGTGCACGACGTCCTGGTAACCCTTGCCGTAGTAATCCGCGCTCTTCGTGATCTGGTAGCCGGCGAACTTGGGGAACTTCGACCGCAGCGGATGGGCGTCGAAGGCGGCCACCACCATTTCGGCCAGTTCCTTGATGCTCGCCTCGTTCTCCGGGTTGCCGATGTTGAAGATGCCCTTCTCGCAGACGTTGCCCTTGTTCTCGATGATGCGGAACAGGCATTCGACGCCGTCCTTCACGTCCGTGAAGCACCGCTTCTGCTCGCCGCCGTCCACCAGGCAGATCGGCGTGCCTTCGACGAGGTTCAGCGCCAGCTGCGTGATGGCCCGCGAGGAGCCCATGCGCGCGGAATCCAGCGAATCCAGCCGCGGTCCGATCCAGTTGAACGGCCGGAACAGCGTGAACGGCAAGCCCTGCTTGTCGCCGTACGCCCAGATCACGCGGTCCAGCAACTGCTTGGAGGCCGAATAGATCCAGCGCTGCATGCGGATGGGCCCGACGATCAGGTTGGATTGGTCTTCGTCGAAATTCTCGTCGGCGCACATGCCGTACACCTCGGAGGTGGACGGGAAGATGATCCGGCGGTTGTATTTCGCGCAATAGCGGACGATGCGGAGATTTTCCTCGAAATCCAGTTCGAAGACGCGCAGCGGGTTGCGCACGTATTCCTTCGGCGTCGCGATGGCGACCAGCGGCAGGATCACGTCGCACTTGCGCACGTGGTACTCGATCCATTCGCGATGGATCGAAATGTCGCCTTCGGCGAAATGGAAGCCGGGCTTGTCCAGCAGCCGCTGGATCTTGTCGTTCTGCAGGTCCATGCCGTGGACTTCGTAGCGGTCGTCCTGCAGCAGGCGATCGGTCAAGGCGTTGCCGATGAAGCCGTTGACGCCGAGGATGAGGACGCGGGTTTTTTCTTTGGTGCGAACGAGGCTCATGGGATGGCACTTTCTCCGTGGATTTGGTGGATGAGATAGCGAGGACGCGCGCGAACGTTCACGTGGATGCGGCCGACGTATTCGCCCAGCAGGCCCAGGCCGATGAACAAGGCGCCGGCGAGGAAGAAGAGCGCGGCGAACAGCAACCCGACGGCCAGCGCGCCGCCCGAAACGCCGGCCGCCAGCCCCGCCCCCAGCCCGACGAACGCGGCCAAGACGCTCAGGACGCAGACCCCCGCGCCGAAGAACGTGAGCAGGCGCAGCGGCATCGTCGTCATGCCGGTCAGCATGTCGAACGTCAGGTTGATCAGCTTCAGCGCGCTGTAGGTCGAGGTGCCCGCCCCGCGGGACGCGTGGGCGACGTCCACTTCGGCGATGCGATGCGCGAAGGAATTCGCCAGCACCGGAATGAACGGCGTGCGCTCCTCGCAGGCCAGCATCGCCTGAACGACCGCTCGCGTGTAGCCCCGCAGCATGCAGCCGTAGTCCTTCATGGCCACGCCCGTCGAGCGCCGGATCAGGCCGTTCGCCAGCGCCGACGGGATCTTGCGCAGCGCCGAATCCTCGCGCTGCGCGCGCACGCCCGCGACCACGTCGAAGCCTTCGCAAAGCTTGTCGTAGATCTTGTGGATTTCCTCGGGCGGATTCTGCAGGTCGGCATCCAAGTTGATCACCAGTTCGCCCCGCGCCTGCGCGTAGCCCGCGAAGGTCGCGTTGTGCTGCCCGTAGTTGCGGTTGAGCAGCACCGCCACGATCTCCCGCGGATGCTGCCGGGCGGCTTCGACGAGCAACTCCGCCGAGCGGTCTTGCGAGCCGTCGTTGACCAGCACGATTTCGAAAACGCAGCCGAGGGCGCGGCACGCGTCCAGCGTCCGCCGAATCAGCTCGGGCAGATTCCCCTCTTCGTTGTAGACGGGAACGACGATGGACAGCGTCGGCTTCACGGCCTTATTTCTTTCCCGCCTGCGCCAGGACGTCCCGCACGGCGGCGACGACGTCGTCCTGGTCGGCTTCGGTCATGGCGGGAAACAGCGGCAACGAACACAGCCGCTCGGAACACCACTCGGTTTCAGGCAGCGACCCGGGCGGAAAGCGCCCGGAACGGCGATAATAGGCGTGCAGATGGACGGCCTTGAAATGGATGCCCGTGCCGACGTTCCGTTCCTTGAGGCCGGCCACGAATTCGTCGCGGGTCAACCGCGGCGAATCGACGCGCACCACGTACAGGTGGTGGGCGTGCGCGTGCGGCCAAGCCGGCGCGGCCAACGGCAGGATCTCGGGAATCTCGGCGAACAGCCGGTCGTAGCGGGCGGCCAGTTCGGCGCGCCGCGCGTTGAAACGCTCGAGCTTGGCAAACTGGGTGAGTCCCAACGCGGCCAGCAAGTCGGGCATGTTGTACTTCAGGCCCGGCTCGACCACCTCCAGCACCGTGCCGGCGCCCTTCTTGGAGTAGCGGTCCCAGGCGTCCTTCGCAATGCCGTGGAATTTGAGGCGCTTGACGGCCTCGTAGAGCTTTTCGTCGTGGCAAACCACGACGCCGCCTTCCGCCGTCGTGACGTTCTTGATGGGATGGAAACTGAAGATCGCCGTGCCCTGCGCGCCGACCTTCTTGCCCTTGTATTCCGTGCCGATGGCGTGCGCGGCATCTTCGACCAGTACCAGACCGTGTTTTTCGGCGAGGGTGCGGTAGGCGTCCATGTCCACCGGCGCGCCCGCGAAATGGACCGGCAGGATGGCGCGCGTGCGCGGCGTCACGGCGGCGGCCACCGCCGCGGCGGGCGCCAGCATCGTCGCGCGGTCCACGTCCACGAACACGGGCTTGGCCCCGAGCAACTCCACCACGTTGGCGTCCGACACCCAGGTCATGGAGGGCATGATCACTTCGTCGCCGGGCTTGAGACCGAGGGCCAGCGCCACGCAATGCCAGCCCGCCGTGCCGGAACTCAAAGCGCAGGCATACGGCGCCCCCACGTAGTCGGCAATGGCTTTTTCGAAGGCCGCCGTCCGCGAGCCGGTGGTGATCCAGCCCGATTTCAGGACTTCGACGACGGCCTGGATGTCCTCGGCATCGATCCCGGGAACGGAAAACGGCAAGAATGTGCTGCGGCTCACGGCAAGGGTCTTTCCAATAGTTGATCCATCATGCGGGGGCGCAGCTTCCGATTCAAGAGCAAAACGCGCGCGGAATCGCCCGGCGCGATAAACCGGCTTGTTTTGCCTGCGGGATTTGGTTCATCCTGCGGGGACGTGAATGCCGGGCCTTCCATCTTGACCAACATGGCGTTTCGGGAAAGCCGGACGTGGCGCAAAGCGGTTGTTTCCATCTGCGCGGACGGCGAAACGCCGGACGAGTTGTGCCCGTGGCAGCAGGCACTGCGCCTGTTGAAGCGGCGCCGCCGCTCCGAGGCCGTGGTCACCATGGGGCCGCGGCCGTCCCTCGCCTACGGTTTGCTCTGCGCTGTCCTGGGGCTCCGCTCGAAGCAGGTTCTGACCGAAGTTTTCTTGGACGAAGCCCGGCCGTCTTCTCTTTCCTGGCGCGTCAAAACCGCGCTATTCCGGCTGGTCGCGAGACGCTCGCTCGGCGTGTTGGCCAACAGCTCCGCCGAAGTGGGCTTCCTCGCCCGGCGCTTCGGAATTCCCGAAGCCAAACTGCGCTTCGTGCCGATGCACACGACGATCGCGAACCCGGAACGCGCGCCGGAAAACGAGGGTTACGTGCTCTCCATCGGCCGCAGCGGACGCGACTGGGAAACGCTCCTGCGCGCCGCCCCGCTGCTCGCCGCGCCGCTGCGCATCGTCGCCGGCGCCGCCGACCGCCTGCCGGAACCGCTGCCGCCCAACGTGCAGGTGCTTCGCGACGTGCCGTTGGAGCAAAGCCGGGACTGGATGAAGCGCGCCGCCGTCGTGGTCGTCCCCCTGCTCCCCGCCGAACGGTCCACCGGACAAGTCGTCCTGTTCGAGGCCATGGCTCTGGGCAAACCGGTCGTCGCCACCCGCGCCGCCGGCACCATCGATTACGTCCGCGACGGCGAAAACGGCCTGCTGGTAGAACCCGGCGACGCCGCCGCGCTGGCGACCGCGATCAATCGCTTGCTGCGCGATGCGGAATTGGCGCGCCGCCTTTCCGAAGCCGCCTTGGCCGACTGCCGCAACGAATGGAACGCCGAAATCCACGCGACCCGCAAAATCGAAGCCGTTCGGGCGCTCGTCGCCCTGGCAAAGGAAATCGCGTGAACGCCCGGCCGACGCTCTTGCCGCGCGGCGTTGCCTGGATGCAAGCCTGCGGCGTGCTGTTCTTGCTGGCGGGCTTGGCGCTGGCCGAAGGCGCCGCCGCGGCGAACTTCCTTTCCAAGATTCCGGCCGAACCCGCCATCGGCATCCTGATCGCCGGCGCCTTGCTGTATCTGCTGCTGGCGGTCGCCGCCTTGTTCGGCATGCGCTGGATTTTTCGGCGGTGGGGCGCCGGAATTTTCCTGGGAACGGCGGTCGGGTTGTCCCTGTTGATGCAATTCGGCGCGATTCGCGCGGCGGATCCGCAGTGGGCCTGGACCGGCGATTCTCGCATCTTCGAACAATATTTGACGGACCTGTCCGCCACCGGCTACGCGCCGGCCACGCTCGAGCGCCTGAGCCAATCCTACGACTATCGCGTCTGGACGAAGCGCGCCCTGCCGTTCTACTACTCGCTCCGCATCGTCGCCGGCGAATGCTTCGCACCGGCCGCCCAAGCGTTCCAAGCCGTTCTCCTGGCGCTGGCGCTGCTGCTTTCTTGGCGGATCGCGCGGCGGCTGTTCGGAACGCGCGCGGCGTTTTGGACCGTCGCGTTCCAATGGCTCATGCCCTATCGGTGGTTCATCTGCCTCGATCTGAACCACCACGTTTTGGGCGGCTTCTATTTCCTGGCCGGGTTGGGACTGCTGGTCGAATGGCTGCGGCCGAACCGCCGCCCGTTCGCCACCGCCGGTCTGGCCCTGGTCGCGGCCGGTCTGCTGCCGCTGATGCGGTTGGAAGGCGGCATCGACGTCGTTTTCGCCGGCGCCGCGCTGCTCGTGCTGCTTCTCGCATGGCTGGCGGGCCGGCAGAACGCGCGGCAAACGCTCGGCTCCGCCGTCGGCCTGCTGGCGCTTCCCTTGCTGGTTTCCGCGCGGCTGCTGGCGCCGCTGGAGCAGCGGATCGAAGCCGCGGACCGGCACCACCACGAAAGCGGCGCCATTGCGTTCATGGCGCGCGGGTGGGCGCCGGAAACCGGCGGCGAGTACTGCGGCACCTACGAAACCATCGACTACCTGACCGCGCGCGCCGACAAGAAATCCGTGCAGGCGGCCATTCTGGCTTCGCAGGCATTCTACAATCCCCGCGTGCTCCTGACGCAGCTGCTGCCGACGAAAATGGCGAAATATTTCCTGCTGGGCTACGCCTCCGGCGCCGAGGAAATGCTGGACCAGAACGGCGCGCGGCGGGCCGCGGCGCTGGCCGAAGGCGCCCGGTCGGCGTTTCTGCTGGCGATGCTGCCGCTCATGCTCTGGGGCGGTTGGCTGCTTCTGCCCCGCCTGCGCCGCAACCGCCGGCTGCCGCTGGTCGCGCCCTGCGTCCTGCTGGCCGCCACGTACGTGCTGCTGGGCGAAACGTCGCCCCGCTATTCCTTCTACGTCCAACCGTTCCTGTTCATGCTCGCCGCGCTGCCGTTCGCCCTGCCCGCCGCCCGCCGCCGCCATTTGGCCCGCGCGGCCGTCCGGCCGGGGCTCGCCGCCGCCCTGGGCTTGAGCGGCGCCTTCGCGATCCTGATTCTGGCGCTGGCCGCCACCCGGCCCGCGTGGGCCCGCCGCGCGCTGCCGGACGTGCGCACGTGGTCCGCCGGCGGCGCGGGAGCCCTCGACGTCCCCGCCACGCTGGCGCCATTCGAAATCCGCCTGGCGCCGCAGGTCGCCGCCGACGGCACGACCTGGGGGCCGATCCGGCTCCCCGCGCGGACGCCGCCGCCGCGGAGCATCGCCTTCTACGCCCTGCCCGAGGAAGCGCCCGCCGCGCGCTGGCGCGGGGCGACCTTGATCGTGGACGCCGCCGGCCGGGCGCAAACAAACTCCTTGCCCGCGCGAATCCGACTGGCATATCCTCCTTCCGGCCTTGGAGAGATTCGGTTCCGATCGCCGGCCGCCTGGCCGCATCCCCTGCGCATCGGATACGCCACATATGAGTTTCATGAAAATGCAAACGACTGATCTGGCCTGCTTGGGAGGTCCACCGCTGTTCGCCGACAAGCTCTACGTGGGCCGCCCCAACCTGTGTTCCCGCCAGAAGCTGCATGCGGCGCTCGACCAGATCTTCGACAACCGGTGGCTGACCAACGATGGCCCCTTTCTGCGGCGCTTCGAGGAAAAACTCCAGGAGTTCCTCGGCGTGCGCCACGCCGTCGCCGTTTGCAACGCCACGATCGGCCTCCAAATGGTCTACCGCGCGCTGGGCCGCGCCCGCTCGGCGCGAAAGAAGGCCCTGATGCCGGCGTTCACGTTCATCGCCACGGCCCATGCCTGGGAGTGGGAAGGCGGCCAGCCCGAATTCTGCGACGTCGATTCCGAGCGCCACCTGCTGGCCCCGGCGGACGCGGCGGCCAAGCTGGACGACGAGGCCGCCCTGCTCGTCGGCGTCCATACGTGGGGCCAGCCCTGCCGCATCGCCGAACTGGAAGCCTTGGCCAAGGCCCGGCAAATCCCGCTGGTGTTCGATTCCGCCCACGCCTTTTCCAATTTCCACGGTTCCCGCCGCATCGGCGGTTTCGGCGACGCCGAAGTGTTCAGCTTCCACGCCACGAAATTCTTCAACACCTTCGAAGGCGGGGCCATCACGACGAATGACGACACCCTCGCCGCCGAGCTGCGCCACATGCGCAACTTCGGTTTCGCCGGCTACGACCAGGTCGCCCGGCTCGGCACCAACGGCAAGATGCAGGAAATTTCCGCCGCCATGGGCCTGTGCCTGATGGACGAACTCGATGCGCTGCTCGAGACCAATCGCCGCAACTACCGCGCCTACCGCGAAGCGTTCGCCGGCCTGCCCGGCATTGCCCTGCTTGCGCTGGACAAGCCGGAAACCCTCAACTGCCAGTACGTCGTCGGCGAACTGTCGCCGGAGTTGCCGGCGTTCGCGCGCGATCTGCTCGTCGACGTCCTCTGGGCGGAAAACGTCCTCGTCCGGAAATATTTCCATCCCGGCTGCCACCGCGCCGCGCCGTACGCCGGACGCGCGCCCGCGCCCGTCCTGCCGGTCACCGAAGACTTGTGCCGCCGGGTCGTGGTGTTCCCGACCGGCACCGCGGTCCAGCCCGAGCAGATCCGGCAGATCGCGGAAACCGTCCGTTTCGTGTTGGAGCATGCCGATGACGTCCAGCGCCAGCGTAAAAAGCACCCATAAACCCATCGTCGTCTGGGGCGGCGGCGGCCACGGCCACGTGGTCGTCGATCTGCTGCGCGCCGTCGGCGGCTGGGACCTCGTGGGCATTCTCGACAATCTGAATCCCCAAGGTGCGCGCATCATGGGCGTGCCCGTGCTGGGCGACGCCGACCAACTGCCCCGCCTCCGCAAACAAGGCGTCGCGCACGTCGCCGTCGCCATCGGCGAATCCGGCGCCCGCGAACGGATGCTGGCGCAGGCCGTCGCCCTCGGCTTCCAAATGCCCACGCTGATCCACCCCGCCTGCGTCGTGTCGCCCGCGGCCGCCATCGGCCCCGCCTGCGTGTTGTGCGCGGGCGCCATCGTCGGTCCCCAGGCCGTCCTCGGCGCCGGCGTCATCGTCAACACCCGCGCCAGCGTGGACCACGACGTGCGGCTCGGCGATTTCGCCCACGTGGCGCCGGGCGCGACCGTCTGCGGCTTCGTGACGGTGGGCCGCGGCACGTGGATCGGCGCCGGCGCCGTGGTGCGCGACCATCTCGCCATCGGCGACCGCGTCATGGTCGGCGCCGGCGCGCTGGTTCTCAAGAACGTGCCCGACGGCCTGACCGTTTACGGCAACCCCGCGACTCCGCGGAACAAGGAGCCTTCGGCATGAACCCCCGCCTCGATTTCACCGTCGTCCTGCCGGTCTACTACAACGAGGAATCGCTGCTGCCCGCCTACGAGAAGTTGAAGACGGCGCTGCTCGCCCTGCAGCCGCGCTTGCGCGGCGGCCTGCTCTACGTCGACGACGGCTCCGGCGACGGCTCGTTCGCCGCCTTGCGGCAAATCCACGCCAAGGGCGAAATCCCCGTTTCCGTCGTCAAGCTCTCGCGCAACTTCGGCCAGGTCATGGCCATCCGCGCCGGCATCGCCCACTGCGATTCCACCGCCGCCATCGTCATGTCCGCCGACGGCCAGGAACCCGTCGATCTGATTCCGCAGATGCTCGCCGAACATTTCGAGAAGCGAAACGAAGTCGTCATCTGCTCCCGCACCGATCGGGAAGAAGGCGCCTACCGCACCTGGACGTCGAAGATCTTCTACGCCACGATGCGCAAGCTCTGCTTCCGCGACATGCCGACCGGCGGCTTCGACTGTTTCCTGCTCGGGCCGGCGGCCATGGAGGCGTTCCGCCAGGAACAAGAACTCCAGCCCTTCCTGCAGGGCCAAATCCTGCGGCTGGGTTTTTCCCGCGCGTGGATCCCCTACGTCCGCCTCAAGCGCGAATTCGGCCGCTCCCGCTGGACGCTCGGCAAGAAGGTGGCGTATTTCTTCGACGGCCTGATGAACTACTCCTTCTTCCCCATCCGCGCGGTGTCCTATCTCGGCATGGTCCTCGCCGCGCTGGGCTTGCTCTATGCCTTCGTCGTCCTGTGCGCGAAGGTTTTCGTGGGCAATCCGGTCAAGGGCTGGACGCCGCTCATGATCGTGGTCCTCGTTCTCGGCGGCGCGCAGATGCTCACCCTGGGCGTCTTCGGCGAATATCTGTGGCGCATCCTCGTCCAGGTCCAGCGCCGCAGCCCGTACCTGGTCGAGCAGGTCCTGCCGCCCCGCCCTTCCTAGGCCGCGCCTTTTTCTTCTGTTGCCCGCGTTGCGCCCTTTCGGCTAGAATCCCGCGCTTTGAATGAGATGGCGGAGCGCCGCCGAAGCCGCAACAGGAGAGCGACACATGGAACAGATCAAACTCGGCTTGCCCAAGGGCAGTTTGCAGGAAAGCACGTTCGCGCTGATGAAGAAGGCCGGCTGGAACTTCAAGGTCGGCTCCCGGTCCTACGTGCCGACCGTGGACGATCCCGCCATCGCCGCCCGCCTCATCCGCCCGCAGGAAATCGCCCGCTACGTCGAGCTCGGCCTGCTCGATGCCGGCCTCACCGGCTACGACTGGATCTACGAAAACGGCGCCGACGTCGTCGAAGTCGCCGAACTCTGCTACTCCAAGGCCACCAGCAACCCCGTCCGCTGGGTCGTCGCCGTGCCCATCGATTCGCCCATCAAGGAAGTGAAGGATCTCCAGGGCAAGCGCATCGCCACCGAAGCCGTCGGCCTCACCAAGCGCTACCTCGCCGACCACGGCGTTTCCGCCGAAATCGAGTTTTCCTGGGGCGCCACCGAAGTCAAGGCGCCGGAACTCGTCGATGCCATCGTCGAACTGACCGAAACCGGCTCCTCCCTGCGCGCGAACCAGCTGCGCATCATCGACACCGTCCTCACCTCCACCACCCGCCTCATCGCGAACAAGGACGCGTGGGCCAACGCGGAAAAGCGCGCCAAGATCGAACAGATGGCGCTGCTGCTCAGCGGCGCCCTCCATGCCGAAAACAAGGTCCTGCTCAAGATGAACGCCAAGAAGGGCGACGTCGCCGCCATCTGCGGCGTCCTGCCGCCCCTCCACGCGCCCACCGTCAATCCCCTCGGCGA
>CAYTEK010000045.1:0-19913 GCA_964436715.1 uncultured Verrucomicrobiota bacterium
CCGTCGTTGCGCACGAGCAGGTTCGTCGGTCCGGCGATCAGGCCGGTGCCCGCCAGCGCGAAGGTGTACGGCGAGGACGCCGACACGCCGTTGGTCAAGTAGACCGTGGCGACGGAGGCGCCGAGATCGCTGGGCGAATAGGCGATCGTGAAGGGCGCCACGTCGCCGGCGGCCACGGACGCGTCGTTGGTCGCCACCACCACGAAATCGCCCGCGTCGGCGCCGCCGATGGCCACGTCGTCCAGGGACAGGGCCGCGCCGCCCGTGTTGGTCACGAAGAAGGTGCGCACTTCGGCGCTGCCGATCGAGACGTTGCCGAAGTCCGTGCCGTCGGCCGCCGCCGGCGTCGCGTCGCCGTTGACGATCGTCGCGAAGTTGGTGCCCAGCACCGCCACGCCCGGAATCTGGAATTCCAGGTACAGGTCGCCGCCGCTTTCCGTCACGACGAAGGCGCCGCCGCCCATGTCGCTGGTGAAGCCCGACGTGTCCGTCGCGAACTTGTTGGCCGCGAAGCCGCTGACCACCCCGTCGGCCGCCTCGATGAACTTCCACGACCACGGCGTGGCGGGATCGAATCCGAGCGGTGCGCCGACCACCTGGACCGTGAAGGGCGCCAGTTCGGTCGCGTCCACCGTGATGCCGCCGGTGCTGTCGATCAGATCCCACTGCGTGCCGGGAGTGCCGGTGGCTTGGGCGACGTCGAAGCGCAGGGCGCCGCCGGGCGAGAGGAACACGTCGTCGACGTCCAGGGTGCCCACCGTATTGCTCGCCGTTCCCGGATGGACCGTGCCGTCCACGATGAGTTCGCCGATCGTGCCGGCCCCCGTCAAGTGCGCGCCGCCGCCCACCAGATGGGCCGAATTCGCGGCCGATCCGGACACGACCAGCAAGCCCTCGTTCACGACCGTCAGGCCGCTGTGGAGATTCGCCCCGCTCAGCGTCAGCGTGCCCGTGCCGTTCTTGGTCACCGAACCGCTGCCGCTCAACACGCCGGCATAGGTGCCGGCGGCGGTCTGGTCGAAGACGAGCGCGGCGTTGTTGGTGATGTTCCCCTGCAAGCTGTCCGTCGTGCCCTGCAAGGTGCCGCCCGCGACGAGGGTGCCGGCGGCATAGGTATTCGTTCCGCTCAGGACCAGCAGGCCCGCGCCGGCTTTCGTCAGGCTGCCGTTCGAAAGCGTGCCCTTGAATTCCGTCCACTTCGTCACGGGGTTGCTGACGGTGATCGTGCGCATGGCGCCGTTCAGATCGACGTCGCCTTCAAAGACGAGCGTGCCGGTGCGGGTCGTTTCCTCGCCAAACGTCGCGTTGCCGTCGAAGCGCACCGGGCGCGGGATGGCGAAGTCCGCCACGCTGGAGGACTTCATCACCACGTTGTTGCCGAAGACCAGCAAGCCTGTGTTGCCCATGGCGTTGGCGGTGCCGATGCGGATTTCGCCCGCCTGGAGGGTGAAGACGCCGGTCAGGTTCGTGTTGTTGCCGGTGAGGATCAGGCGGCTGGCGCCGTCCTTGACGAAGGCCCCGGCGCCGTCCGTGCGCGTGCCGGACAAATTGCCGCCCAGCGTCAGTTCGGTGCCGTCCACGCCGACGGAGAGGGTATGTCCGCCGATCTCGACGTTGCCGCTGGCCGCCGGCGAATCCGCCGCCGCCTGGATGCGCGCGTCCGCGGCCAGCGTGATCGGCCCGCGGAAGTCCACGCCGTTCTGGAGGAAGCGCAGCGCACCGCCGTTGGTGATGCCGCTGCCGGACAGGGTCACCGGTTCGGCCGCGAACCGCACCGCGGAACCGCCGCCGTGGAGTTCCAGCGCCGCGCCGTCCGCCACGACCGTGCCGCCGGCCGTCGTGCCCAGCGCATTCGTGCCGCGGATCTGCAGCGGGCCGGCGTCGATCGCCAGTTCGCCGGTGAAGGTGCTGCCGTGCGCCGTCAGCGCAATCCGGCCGGCGCCCCGCTTCGCGAGCGTCCGCGAACCCGCGATCGCGCCCGAAACGGCGAAGTCCACCGCGGCGTCGTTCGTCCAGGCCTGGTCTTCCGCCAGCACGACGTCCGCATTGATCCCGTGGTTGCCCGTCGCGCCGGCGGCCACGCCGATGCCGCCGCCATGGATCGTCAGGGTATTGCTGGCGACGTTCACGCTGATCGAAGCGTTGTCCGTGAACCGAATGCCCTTGGCGATCTGGTTGCCGTTCAGATAGACGTTGGTCTGGGCTTCGTTGGAGGCGTAGAAGGACACCGTGGCGTTGGTCCGCGGGATTTCATCGCCCACCCAGTTCTCCGCCGTCGTCCAGAACCGGCCCGAGCCGCCGGAATCCCATTCCGCGGTGTAGCCCGGGGTCGCGACCGTCCGGGTATCCGAATTCCCGCTGATGCAGGCGCCGGAGATGTACGCGCGCACGCGGTAGTAGTAGGTCACTTCCGGCAGCAGGCCGGTCACCGACAGGCTGGTCGCCGCATCCACCGTGCGGTTGGAATAGCCCGCGATGAACACGCCGCGCGGATCGAGGATGTTGGTCACCATCACGTCCACCACGCCCGCGCCGACGCCGGCGGAAGAACTGAGCGTCTGCAGGCGCACGCGCACGTTGGTGCCGGCGACGAGGCTCAGATCGAAGGGCTCCATGGCCGTCATGGTCGTGTTGAGGGGCGTGCGCGTGCCGAGGTTCGTCCACGCCGCGCCGCCGTTGGTCGAGATGGCCACCGTGATCTTGTTGCGGAAGTCGCCGTTGCCGCCGCCGCCGAAGATGCGGGCCTTGAAGACCAGCGCCTCGGAGGCGCCGACGTTGAAATCGAGCGCCGGCGTGCCCAGGACGGCGGCGTTGGTCCGCAACGCGACGTAGCCGGCCGACTGCAGCAGGTTGTCCTCGGTCCAGGTGCCGCCGGTCCCCTCGCCCAGCGTGCCGTTGTGCCAAGCCGCGACGTTCGGGTCGTAGCCGCCCAGGAAGGTCGCGTTGGTGCTGACGTCCACGCGGTAGCTGGTCACGCCGCCCATCGCGTTCCAGTTCGCCGTGAAGTTCGTCGCGCCCACGTCGGTCGCGGCCAGGGTCGTCGGCAGCTCCGAAGAGCATTCGGCGACGAAGGAGACCTGCTGGCCGTAGGCGATGCGCTCGCCGTTCTGGGCGTAGGCGCGCACGTAGTAGGTCAGGCCGCCGGTCGTCGGCGAAATCGTGCTGGCGTAGGTGCCGAGGCCCGCGCCGGCCCCGTCCGCCGTGTGGCTGTCGGCGATCGTCGGCAGCCCGCCCGTGTTCCAGACTACGCCGCGGTTGGTGATGGCCGAACCGCCCTCGGCGAGCACGTCGCCGCCGCTCATGGCGGAACCGAGGACGTTGTTGCTGACCGGAAGCGTGGTCACCGTCGGGGCCACCTGCGCGCGGCGGCCTTGCGTGCCGGCCGCCTGGACGGCGCTCTGGCTGGCGCTGAACTCGTTCGTCGCCAGCAGCCAGTAGTAGTAGATCGTGCCGGTGACGGCGTCTTCGTCGCTGTAGCTCGTGGTGTCGGCGCCGATGTCCGGCGCGATGTTGGTGGCGGTCGCGAAGCTGTCCGCCGTGCTCCGCCACAGGGCATAGCCGGTCTCGCCTTCGCTGTCCGTCCAGGTCAGCTCCACCCGGTCGTCGTAGTCGTTGTAAGACGCATCGAACCCGGTCACGGACAGTTTCCGGTAGCCGACGTCCGCCGTGCCCCAAGCGCCCATGCTTTCGCTGGCGCTGTTGGTGGCCCGGATCCAATAGTAGTAGGGCTGTCCAGGCAGCGCGTCGCCGTCGTCGAACAGCACGGCCTCCAGGCCCGCTTCGCCGAGGCATTCCGCATCGGCGGAATCCGCCGTTTCCGACCGCCAGACGGCGTAGCCCGTCTCGCCGCCGTCGAGGTCCGTCCAGGTCACGGCCACGCGGTCCGTATGGACGCCGTCCGTCGCGGCCCCGTCCTGCACCGCGGCCATGCCCCGCCAGCCGATGTCGCCCTGGCTTTCGTTGCCGCCATAGCTGTTCGTGGCCACCACGAAATACCAGTACGGCGCGCCGGGCGCGGTGGTGGTATCGAAGAAGTTCGTCGGACTGCCGCCCGTGATCTTCACGTCGTCGAGATACCACGTGTTGAAGGCCGACACGAACCGGAAGAGCACGTTCGTGGACTGCGCCAGGTTCGGGGTGGCGGTCAAAGCCTGCGTCACCGTGGCGCCGGCCTCCGTCACGGCGAACGTGCCGAGCGCCGTCCACGTCGCGCCGCCGTCGAGGCTGTAGTAGTTCGTCGTCTGCGTGCCGCTGGCGGTGGCGGTGGCATCGACGTGGAACGTCATCTGCGTGGGATAGTGGACCGGCGGCGACGTGAGCACGTCGTTCGTGCCCAAGGCGCGGCAGGGGCTGCCGGCCCCGTAGTGGCCAGCCGTGCTGTCGCTGATCGTGCCGCTGTTCGTCCAGTCGGCGAGTTCGACGAAATCCTCGTCCAGCAGCACGTTGCCCGCGCGGACGTTCGTGGCGATGGCCGTGGCCGTATCGAATTCGTCGAGCGTGTTCCGGTAGATGACGAACTGATCCGCCACCGCCACGTCGTTCCAGCTCACGTGCACGAAATCCAAGCTCGTGCCGTCCGAGGCCTGGAGGTTGCCGGGCCCGGCCGGGGACAGGTCGCGCGTCATGACCGGCGCCGTGTCCGAATTCGCGCTGATGCAGGCGCCGTTGCCTTCCGCCCGCACCCGGAAGTAGTACCACGTGTTGGTTTCCAGGTTGGTCACCATCACGCTGCTGGCGCCCGTCACCAGCCGGTTGGAATAGCCCGGCAGGAAGGACGGTTCGCCCAGCCCCTGCTCGATCTTCCAGTTGTCCAGATAGAAGCGTTCGTTGGAAGCGTTGATCGCCTGGAGGCGGACCTTGCAGGTCGCCGTGCCGTTCGTGATGAAGTTGGTGTGGGTCACCATGTCCGCCGTTAGGGCGATGTTCGAGCCCGACGGCAGCCAGGTCGTGCCGTTGGTGGTGACGTAGACCTGCACCTTGGACGCGTCCGCGGCGGAATAGTACCGGGCGTCGAAGGTGAAAATCGCCTGGCCGCCGTTGGACGACAGGTTCAGGGTCGGCGTGGTCAGGACGCCGGCCGCGGAACTGCTGCCCATCTTGACGGTCATGCCCTCCTCGTAGATCTTGGAGCCGGTCCAGCCCGTCGTCTGCATGAAGGTGTCCAGTTCGCCGCTGCGGTCCGTGCCGCCGCCCACCGCCGTGAAGTTGTCGAAATTCTCGGAAATGACCGTGGCGATGCTGTCGCCTTCCATGAAGTACTCGTTGGTGCTCGCATCGATCCGGTAGCCGGCGGCGCCGGGCACCGGGGTCCACGCCGCGGTGAAATCGGTGCCGTTGGTCTCGCTGGCATACAGGCCCGTCACCACCTCGCTGAAACACGGCGTCGCAAAGCTCTTCTGCGCCCCGTAGACCGTGCCCGCCGCGTTGACCGCATAGGCGCGCACGTAATAGGTCTGGTTGGCGACCAGGCCGGAGAGATAGTTGGTGAACGCGCCGGCGCCGCCGCCGGCCGCGACGTCCTGGCTGTCGGCCACCGTCGGGTTCTGGTTCGTGCTCCACACCACGCCGCGTTCCGTCACCAGCGTCGTGCCCTGGTCGGTCACGGTGCCGCCGCCGTTGGCGCCGCCGGCGGTGATGCCGGAGACGTCGGCCGTCGTCACCCGCGGCAGGTTCGGATCCAGCCGGCGGCCGAGCGCGCCGCTGGCCTGGAAGGCGCCCATGCTGGCGCTGGTCGTGTTCGTCGCCGTCACCCAGTAGTAGTAGTCCACGCCCGCCGTGGCCGAAACGTCGTCGTAGGCGGCGGCGTTGGCCGCGGCCGTGTCCACGAACGTGGCCGTCGCGGAGTCGTTCGCGACGTTCCGCCAGATCCCGTAGCCCGTCTCGCCCGTTCCGTCCGTCCAGGTCAACGCCACCCGGTCGCTGTAGAGGTCGTAGCTGGCCGCCAGGCCGGCGACTTCCGCCAGCTGGCGGTAGCCCGTGTCGGCCGCGCTCCAGTCGCTCGTGCTCGCGCTCGAGGCCGCGATGGCCATGATCCAATAATGGTACAGCTGGCCGGGCACCGCCGACGTGTCGAGGGTTCCGCTGCTCAGGATGCCCAGGTCCGCCGCCCCGGCCGGATCGGCATCCGTGTCGCGGTACACCCGGTACGACGTCGCGCCGGTCGAACCGGTCCAGGTGACTTCCACGTGGGCGGTCGACGTCCCGTCCGAGGCCGCCGCATCCGTCGGCGCCGCGATCCGGCGGAACCCGGTGTCCGGATCGCTCCGCTGACTGGAACCAAAGGCGTTGGTCGCGGTCACCCAGTAGTAATACAGGATGCCCGGGGAGGCGGTCGCGTCGTCGTAGGAGGTGTCGTCCGCCGCGTTCGTGCCGATGGCCGTCGCGCCGCCGAAGGTGTTGAGGGTGTGCCGCCAGATCACGAAGCCCGTCTCGTTGGTGGCCGAATCGATCCAGCCGACTTCCACCAGCGCCGTGCTGCTGCCGTCCGAAGCCGTCACCGACGTCGGCACGTCCGGCGACCCGCTGCGGGTCGTCACGCTGTTGGTCGCCGACGAACCGCTGACGCAGCCGCCGTCGCCTTCCGTCCGGACGCGGTAATAGTAGGTCACGGCTTCCAACAGGCCAGTCACGGACACGCTGGTGCCGGCCACCGGCCGGTCCTGGTAGCCGGGCACGTAGGCGCCGGCGCCGCCGCTGGTCTCCCAGCCGCGGACCACCAGCTGGTCCACGCCTGCCCCGATGCTGCCGTTGGCGCCCAGCGTCTGCCAGCGGATCCGCGTGTCGGCGAAGCCCAGATTCGCCGTGTTGGTCAGGGTCGGCTGGATCGTCAGGCTGGAACTCGAAGGCGTGGCCGTCCCGACCACGGTCCAGTTCACGCCGTTGTTGGTCGAAATGGAAACCGTGACGACGTTGTAGGTGGGATTGGCGCCGCCGTAGGTGCGCGCCCGGAAATCCACCGTCAGGTTGGTGAAGCCGACGGTCGAGAAGGCCGGCGAGGTGACGACCGAAGTCGGCTGCACCATCAGCACGTAGGAGGAGCCCGATAGATTGTAGCCCGACCAGTCGTTCGTGATGGCCCCGGGCGACGTCGCCGCGTTGCTGGCCAGCACCATCCGGGTGCTGCCGCCGCCGCTCGCGGCGAAATTCGTGGTCTCGCTCACGTCGATGAAGTAGCCCGCCGCGCCCGTCACCGCGTCCCAGCTCGCCGTGAAGTCCGTGTAGTTCGTGATGCTGGCCCAGATGGTCGTCGGGGCGCCCGGCGTGGCGGTGGTGGCGTTGTCGTCGCTGCCGTCGGACCACAGCGTTTCGCTCACGTCGTAGGAAAACGCCCGGTAGTAGTAGACCGTGCAGGAATCCAGGCCCGTGTGGTTGTAGCTGGAGCCGGTGCCGTTGTAGATCAGCGTGCCGCCGGCGAACGAATTGCCCACCGCCGGCGGGACGCCCGCCGGCGCCTCGAACGAGCCGGTCAGGTTGTAGACGACCACCACGTTGTCGCCCGCCGCGTTGGCCGTGAACGCCAGGTCGATCTGGTCCACGCCCGCCGCCGCCGCCGAAAACTCGTCCGGCGGCTCCACCGTGCTGCTCCCCGTCGTCACCGACCCCGTCGGCGAATTGTCGCTCTCGCAATTCGGCGATTCCGCGCGCACCCGGAAGTAGTACGTGGTTTCCTCGGTCAGCCCCGTCACCGACGTGCTCGTGCCGGAGGACACCAGCCGGTCCTCGTAGCCCGGCACGAAGCCGCCGCTGCCGCCGCCGCCCGTCGCGAAGTTGTCGAAGTAGATCCGCCGCGTGGTCGCAGGGCTTCCAAACGTGCCGAAAACACCGAAGTACGAAGAGGAGGTATATGTCGAGTTCGTCAGCGTGCCGCCGTTGTTGGTCGGCTCCGCGCCATAGGTGAACCCGGTCGAGTAGTACAGCGTGAACTCGCCGCTGGCGTTGCGCGTCACCCGGATGTTCAGGCCGTCATCCAACGCGCCCGTGCCGAAATTCCCCGCCGCGCTGAAGTCGCCCACCTTCGAGCTGCCGGTCCCCGTTTTGCGCCACAACTCGATATAGTCAGGGGTCGAGTTCACGCCAAGTTTCAGATAGTACCCTTGGAAATCGTTCGTCGACATGTCACCGGTAAAAGCGGCGCTGGCCATCAAGACGACGCCTAGGTAGTTCGCTCCCGATGGATCGAAGTCTGGGCTACCCAACGAGAATCGCCACTCGTTGGTTTCCGCGCAAGAAGTCGCCAGCGAAACGGCGCTCATGCTGGCGGCCGATCCAAGGAACGACTCGTCCGTCGCGGCCGAACCGCTTGGCAACGTGCCGTCGGTCAGGATCGCGAAGTTGGCCGTATCGCCCGACCACGCCGGATTCGCGCTGAAGTTGCCGTCCGCGAAGTCGTCGGCCAGCCCGCCGCCGGTGAAGTCGCTGCTGGTGCTGACGTCGATGCGGTAGGTGGCGGCGCCGCCGAGGGCGCTCCAGGCCGCGGTGAAATCGGTGTAGTTCGTGGCGCTGGCCCAGACGGCGCCGGGGGCGTTGGTGAAGCAGGAGTTCGTCAAGCCGCGGTTCGCCCCATAGGCCACGCCGTAGCTGTTGCTGGCGTAGGCGCGCACGAAGTAGCTTTCGCCCGCGATCAATCCGGAAATGAAGTTCGTGAAGGTCCCGGTGCCGCCCGCCGTCGCCGCGCTCTTGTTGTCGGCCGTCGTCGGGTTCAGGCCCGTGCCCCAGACCACGCCGCGTTCGGTCACGGCGGCGCCGCCGGCATCGGTCACGTTGCCGCCGCCCTTGGCGCTGGATTGCGTGATCTCGGTCGGATCGTCGGTCGTGACGATGGGCAGGTTGGGATCCAGCCGCCGGCCGAGGGCGCCGTTGGCCTGCAGGTCGCTTTGGCTGCTGCTCGTGCTGTTGGTCGCGCGCACCCAGTAGAAGTATTCCACGCCCGGCGTCGCGGACGTGTCGGAGTAGTTCGTGGCGTTGGCCGCGGCCGCGCCGACGTAGGTGGCCGAAGCGCCCGCGTCCGACGTGTGCCGCCAGATGCCGTAGCCCGTTTCGCCGGTGCCGTCCGTCCACTGGACTTCGATCTTGGTGTTGTACAGGTCGTAGCTCGCCGTCACGTCGGCGATCGTCGCCAGCCGGGCATAGCCCGTGTCGCCCGTGCCGGTCGCGCTTTCGCTGCTGCTGGAGCTGGACAGCGCCGTCACCCAGTACCAGTACCCCTGCCCCGGCGCGACGGTCGAATCCACGTAGCCGCTGGATTGGCTGCCCAGGTCGCTCGCGCCGGCCGGATCGGAATCCGTGTCGCGGTAGATCTTGTAGGACGTGGCGCCCGACGCGGCATCCCACGTGATCGTCACGCTGGTCGTCGACGTGCCGTCCGAAGCCGACACGTTCGCCGGCGGGGACAAGGCGCGATAGCCGTCGTCCGAGGCGCTTTGGGTCCCGCTGCCCGAGGCGTTCGAAGCCGCCACCCAGTAGTAGTAGAGCTGCCCCGGCGTCGCGCCGTCGTCGTCGTAGGTCGTGTCGTCCGCCGCGTTCGTCCAGATCAGCGTCGCGCTGCCGAAAACGTCGGCCGTGTGGCGCCAGACGTAGTACGCCGTCTCGGTGGCGACGTCGTCCCAGGTCAGGGCCACGTGGGCCGTGCTCGTGCCGTCGGACGCCGCCAGGTTGCCCGGCTGGCCCGGCAGGGAACTCGTGGTCTCGACGGTGCCCGTCGGCGAGTTGTCGCTGGCGCACCCGTCCACCCCGTCCGCCCGGATGCGGAAGTAGTAGGTCGTGCTCTCGGTCAACCCCGTCACCGACACGCTCGTCCCCGACGACACCAGCAAGTTCGAATAGCCCGCCACGTAGGACGGCTCCCCGCCCCCCCCGCCGGTTGCATACGATGTCAATTTGAAGTCGTCGATGTTCATGCGGCGGTTCGAAGTTCCGCTTTCGGTCGCCCGTTTGATGCGGATCCGGATGTTGCCTGCAACATTGACATTATTGGAGAATATTTGCACGTCGTCGGAAGCCGGTGGAGTAAAGTCTGAGCCGATCTGGGTCCAGTTTACCCCCGCATTGGTGCTGTATTGCACCATCCAATCCACTTGGGAATCTGTACCGTAACGGCGGTAATTGAACGTTATGGTTCCCAATCCGTTGGTCCAGTCTTCTTGCAGGGTCATGGAGGAAGTTCCATATCCACGCATGCGGGCGGAACGAGATCCGTTCTTATAATCGGAGGCATCTGTTCCGATCAGGGCCTCGGTCATGTCCCAATCCAATCCGCTCAAGGTAACAGTTCCTGAGCCATAGGCCGTCTTGGTTTCTCCATCTGCCTCGAAATCCACAAGGTAGTTGGTTGCCACCCCGCCGCCCGCGGTTTCGAAGTCCTCGTACTCGCTGACGTCGACCCGGTAGCGGGTGGCGCCGTCGGCGGCGGCCCAGGCCGCGGTGAAGTCGGTGTTGTTCGTGACGCTGGCCCAGACCGAAGCCGGGGCGTCCGGCCCGTCGGTCGCCACGTCGTCCGTCGCGCCGGTGGCGGAGAAGTTGGTGCCGTTGTAGCTCCACGCCTTGTAGTAGTAGGTGTCGCAGGCGTCCAGCCCGGTATGGTCTTGCGGCGACGTGCCGCCGGCGTAGACCACCGTGCCGCCCGCGAAGGGATTGCCCGCCGCCGGAACCGTGCCGGACGGATCGGTGAACGACCCGTCCAGATCGTACACGATCACCACCGGATCGTTGCTGCTGTTCCGCGTGAAGGTCAGTTGAATGCTGTCCGGGCCGGTCGCCGTGGCGTTCAGGGCCGTCGGCGCGTCCGGCGTGCGCGGCGTGAATTTCAGCGTCAGGCTGCCTTCGTCGATGCTGAACGAGCCGCCGCCCAGGTCGTGGGCGAAGTTGCTGCTGTTGACCGCGAACCGGTCGGCGTCGAAGCCGCTGACCGTGCCGTCCACGATGGTCCATTCATAGGACTTGGACGAATCGAAGCCCGTGCTGGAACCATAGAGGTAAATCGTGAAGGTGCCCGTGCCGTTGACGGTGATGGTGCCGTTGGCATCGATCAGGTCCCAGTCCGTGCCGGCCGCGCCGTCCACGTCGGACATGTCCACCCGCATCGATCCGCCGGCCTGCAAGGTCACCGCATCCGCCACCAGCGCGGCCCGCGCGCCGGCGCTGTTGCCCGGATCCACCGTGCCGCCGATGATCAGGCCGCCGACGGGACCGTCGCCCATCAGGGTCGCCCCCGATTCCACGGTCACGTCCGAGTTCAGCAACGAACCGCTCACCAGCAGCGTGCCCGCGCTCACCGTCGTGTCGCCGCTCATGGAACTGGAGCCGGACAGCGTCAGCCGGCCCGCGCCGTTCTTCGTCAGCGTGCCCGTGCCCGAAATCTGGCCGGAATAGGTCACGTCGTCGGACCGGTGCCAGACCAAGGCCGCGTTGTTGACGATGTTGGCCGAGACGGACCCAACCGTCCCGTTGTTGCCGATCTGCACCGTGCCGGCGCTGTTGGTCATCGGCCCGGTAAACGTGTTCGCCCCCGTCAGGAGCAGCGTGCCCGTGCCGGTCTTGCCGAAGCCGCCGGAGCCGGAAATCGCCGCCGGGTAGGTCAGCGTGTAGCCGTCGTCCACTTCGATGAACCCGTTGTTGGCGCCCAGCGTGGTCGAATAATATTGATGTAGGGAGAAGGAGGCCGTCGCCCGCAGCGTGCCGCCATTCAGGGTGATCTTGTCCGCATAGGCTCCCGCCGGGTCGGCGCCGAGGTTGCGGGAGGCGGAAATGCTCACCGTGCCGCCCTGCACCGTCACCTTCTTGTCGTGGGTGCTCGTGCCGGAGAACGCCAGCGTGCCCGCGCCCGTCTTCGTGATTTCGCCGCCGCCGCTGTCGCCGCTCACCGTGCCGCCGACCGTCAGGGTCTTGCCGCTGGCCACGTCGACGACGAACAGGTCGTCGGCTTGCTCGTTGATCGCCAAGGCGCCGCTCAAGGTCGCGGTCTCGGTCGCCTTCAGGTATTTGACGCCGGAGGTTTCCGTGCGGATCGTCACGTTGTTGGCCACCGTGATGGCGGAACCGAGATTCAGGGTCGCCGCGAACGAACCCGAGTCCTGGCCGACGTAGATGCCGCCCGTGCCGGCCGCGTTCGCGTGGTTCAGCGTCAGCGTTCCATTGTCGATATAGGTGCCGTTGCCGTAGGCGTTGTCGCCGCCCAGGACCAGTTCGCCGCCCTGGTTCTTCACGATCTGGTAGCTGCCCGCGCCGTCGTCGATCACGCCGTTGTAGGTGTTGGTCTTGTTGTCTGCCACGCCCCACCACATCCAGTTGGACATCGTCAGGCCGCGATTGGCGTTGAGGGTGAAGGTGTCCGCCGCCACGAAGGCCGCCCCGGCGGACGAAATCCGCAGGTGGCCCGGCGTGGCCGAACCCGGCGCCGTGCCCAGCGCGCCGTCGTTGTAGATCTTCAGCGTGCCGCCCGCGATGTCCGTGTAGAGCGTGTAGGTGTTGGTGTTGTTCAGCGTGACGATGCCCGTGCCGATCTTCTTCAGGAAGTTCGGGCTCAGGGTGTTCGTGCACTTCGGATTCGTGCCGTCGGTGATCTTGCCCGCGATCGTGTTCGTGTCATTGCCGCCGCCCACTTCCACGTAGCCCAGGTTCGTGATCGTCGTGTCCTGCTTCCAGTACGAGGCGACGTTCGCGCTCCCGTTCCAATCGTCGTAATGATAGATGGAATACCCGTCGATCCGGTCGCTGTCGCCGGGGCTGTTCATCATGGCCAGGTCGTATTTGGGCGTCTGGCCCACGATGTTGGCGGAGAACTCCTTGGAGGACAGCACGTCGAACTGCATCGTGATCGTCGTGCCCCACGGGCGGATGGTCGACCAGCTCAGGGTGCTGCCGCTGCCGAAGGTCGCATACAAGTCGCCGTAGCTGTTGCCGCATTGGATGTAGCCGCGGGTGTTGCTGTGCCGGTTGGCCCACGAACCCGTCGCGGCCCCGTCGTTCAAGGACACGCCCAGAATGCCGTACGGAGAATAGCCATAGACGCTGATCTGGAACCGGTCGCCCGGCTGCAGCTCGCGGTTCTCGCCGCCGCCGTTGCCGGCCGTCTTGAAGTTCCGCCAGCCGACGGCCTGCTTGGTGCCCGCGTTGGCCCAGATCTGGACCTCGTTGGTGTCGCCGGCGTTGTTCTGGAAGACGCCGCCGTCCTCGAACTGGGTGTAGTAGGTTTCGCGCTGCAGCAGCCGGACCAGGTCCGGCACGCAGGTGGCCGAGGCCGTGGTCTCGTTGCCGCTCAGCGGCGTGCCGCCGGTGTAGTAGTTCACGCCCGTGCCCGACCCGTTGTACTCGAAGATCTTCACGTAGTAGGTCGTCTCCGCCGTCAGGCCGGAGAGCGTGAAGCTGGTGCCGGAGCCGTTGTAGCAGATCTTGTCGCCGCTGCCCTGGTCGGTCGCGCTGGAGTAGTTGGCGTTCACGCCGGAGGGCGCCGTGCCGTCCGTCGGCGTCCAGGTCACGGCGTCGTCCTGGCTCACCACCACGATGCGGTTCGCGCCGTTGCCGCTCGACCAGTTCACGTTCATCTGCACGTCGGTCACGCCCGTGAACGACAGGCTGGTCGCGTGGCTGGTTGGTTCCGCCGCCAGCGTGGCCTGGTTGCCCGTCGCCGGAGTGGTCTGCCGGTAGTTGATGCCGAGATCCGCGCCGCTGTCCGCGCCCGAACCCTTATAGGCATAGACCGCCACGTGGTAGGTCGTTCCGGCCGTCAGCCCCGTCACGTCCACTTGAGTGCCGGTGCTCCGGTACACCACGTAGCTGCTGTTGCCGAGGTTCGCGCCGCTGCCGAACGTCGTGCTGGCCGAGTGTTCCGTGCCGTCCGTCGGATCGTTCTCCACCGCGCTCGACGCGCGCACCACGACGATCGCGCCGTCGGCGTTCGCGCCCGCCGACCAGGTGATCCGCATGCCGGTGGCCGCGACGTTCGCGAAAGCGACGTCGCTGGCCTGGCCCGGTTCGGTGTAGAAGCTGCCCTGCGCCGAATAGGCCGTGCCGACCGTGTTCACCGCGTAGCCGCGGTAATAGTATCTCGTGCCCTGGCTGAGGCTGCTGCGTTCGTGCGAGAAGGCTTCCACGGCCGTGCCGCCTTCCGCGGCCCCGTTCTGGGTCACCGGCGAGCCCGTGGTGTTGTAGACCGTGCCGCGCGAGGACAGCGCCGCGCCGCCGTTGGCCGTGACCGTCGCCCCCAGCGTCGCCGCCGTCTGGCCGATCGAGGTCGCCGTCGGCGAGGTCAAGGTCGGCACCGTGATGATCGTCTGCTGAGCGCCATCCGCGTCGCCGCTTTCCGTGCCCGTCGTCGTCACGTCGGCCGTGTCCACGCTCGCCGTGATCGTGCGGCCCGCCGTCGGCGAGGCCGCCACGTCGGCGATCAACAGGTAGCTGCGCGCCGCGCTGATGCCCGTCTGGCCGCTCATCACGAACGTGATCGTCGCGCCGATGGCCTTGGTGTCCGACACCGCGGTTTCGGCGCCGTTGACCGCCCCGTTGCCGTCCGCGTCGTACACGATCTCGAAGTTGCTCAGGTCGCCGCTGGTCGCCGTTCCCGCGATGTCCACCACCAGCCCCGTGAAGTCGAAGCTGCCCGTCGTCGGCGTCAGCGTGAACCCGAACAGCACCGCGTTGGCCGCGCCCGCCGCGATCGTCCCCGCCCCCGGCGAGTTGGCGTGCAGGCTGATCGTCACCGCCGAGGTGATCGTCTGCGCCCCGCCCGCCGTCGTCGAACCGCTCTTGCTCGCCGAGGAGAAGGTCACGTCGTCCGTGTCGATGGCCGGGCTGACGTAGACCGTCTTGCCCGCCGTCGCCGCCGCGTCGATGTCCGCCGTGATGAAGATATAGCCCGTGCTGCCGGAATTGATCACCTGGCTCAGCCCGGAGACGCCATGGCTGCCCGGCCCCAGGCTGGCGGTGATGTCGCTGCCCAGTTGCACGTTGTCGCCCGTCGTCGCCAGCGAATTGTCCGCGGAATACCAGACCTCGAAGTTGTCCAGGTCGCCCGCCGAGTAGGTGCCGGCCGTCGTGAAATCCACCGCCGTCAGCGTCGCGTTGGTCGTCGCCACCGCCAGGCTGAACTTGTGCAGGATATGCCCCGTCGTGCCCGCCGCGACGTTCGCCGCCGCCACCTGCGTGCCGTTGTCCGCCAGCGTCACGCTCGGCGTGCTCGCCGCGGTCGTCACGTTTGAGACGCTCGAGTTCGCGCTCGTTCCGCATGCGTTCACCGCCCGAAGGCGGTAATAATACGTCGTCGCGCTCGTCAGCCCCGTCACCGACTGGCTCGTGCCGGCGCCCACGTTCAGGTCTTCGAAGCCTGCGACGTAGGTCGGCGAACCGCCGTCGAAAGTGTGGCTGCCGAGATGGGTTTCGTCGCTTATGTTGTACTGGTCCCACTCGGTGCCCAGCGTCGGGAATCCGCTGCCCGGGTTGCTCGTCACACCGCCGGTGACCGACGATTTGCGCACCAGCGTTTTGTCCACCGTGGTGAAAGACCCATCCGTCCACGCAGTGCCAGGATCTTCGCCAATGCGCCCGAAAATATCTACCCAAGAAGCGGTGGAAATCTTCCACAAACCAACTGCATCGTCGCCGTTGTAATTGACGGACGAACTGGAGGTGTAACTCGTGTTCGTGGCCGTACTGTTGCGATAAACGATCGTCTCCCCGTTGGCCAGGGTGCCAGAGAGTACATTGCTAGCGGTGTTCGCCGAAGCCCCGTTGGCAAACAGTCGAAGCGCATAATCACTCAAATCCACGCTGGAACCCGTCCCGTTGTAGATTTCGACGTATTTTTCGTTGCTGCTGCCTTCGATGTATTCGGAAATGAACAGATCGGAAGCACTGCTGCCCACGCTGGTCATCACGTCGAGCCGATAGCTCGTCGCGCCGGAAACGGCCGACCAGTTTGCGGTGAAGGTGGTTTCATTGGTCGGATTGACGTAGAGCCCCGTCGGCGCGGAAGGCGTCGTGCAGGTGGCCTGGTTGCCGGTCGCCGGCCTGGTCTGGCGATAGTTGATGCCCTGGTCGTCGCCGCTGTTTGCCGCCGTGCCCTTGTAGGCGAAAACCTCGACGTAGTAGGTCGTGCCGCCCGTCAGCCCCGTCACGTCCACGGTGGTGCCGCTGCCGCGGTACACCACGTAGCTGCCGCTGCCGAGGTCGGCCCCGCTGCCGAACGCCGCATCCGCCGAATGCAACGTGCCGTCGGTCGGATCGCCCACGGTGGAATCGCCGGCCCGCACCACGACGATCGCGCCGTCGGCGGCCGCGCCGGCGGTCCACGAAATCGTCATCGTGGTGCCCACCACCGCCGTGAACTGCACGCTGCTGGCCTGGCCCGGTTCCGTGTGGAAACTGCCGTTCGGCGAATAGGCCGTCCCGGCCGAGTTCACCGCGTAGCCGCGGTAGTAGTACTTCGTGCCCTGGCTCAGGCCCGACCGCGCATGCGAAAACGCCGCGACCGCCGTGCCGCCTTCCGCCAGCGCGTTGCCCGTCGGATCGGTCGACGTCCCCCACACCGTGCCGCGGCTGGAGAGCGCTTCGCCGCCGTTGGCCGTCACCGTCGCCCCCAGCGTCGCGCCGGTCTGGCCGATCGACGTCGCCGTCGGGGTCGTCAGGGTCGGCAGCGCCAGCGTGGAGGCCTGCGCCGTCACGCCCGCGGAATAGTAGTTGCCGTTGACGCTGTAGAACTTGTAGTCGTAGGTCGTGCCGGACGACAGGCCCGTGTTGCTGTAGGCCTCCAACGCGCCCTTGTAGACCACCACGCCGTCGCCGATGCTGTCGCTGACGCTGTAGGCCGTGCCCTGCGTCGGTTCCGTCCAGGACTGGGCGGAGGTCTTACGCACCACCATCACGTCGTGGGTCTGCGCGTTGCGGGTCCAGGCCAGGTCGATCTCGCTGGTCACGTTCACCGCGTCGCGCGTCGCGCTCTGCCCGCTCGGGTTGTTGATGGCGCTGACCGTCACCGTGAAGGCGCTGCCGGCGCTTTCGCAGTTCGTCGTCGAGTTGCGCACGTAGATCGTCGCGTTGTAGGCCGCCGCCGCCGCCGCCGCGGGCACCGTCACCGCGATCGGGCTGGCGCCCAGCGCGCCCCACGCCACGTCGGAGAATCCCGCGCCCTCCGCCGTGCCGTCGAAATCGATCCGGTATTGGTTCGCGTTCCCGGTCGTGGCGCTATAAGTCAGGTTCGCGCTCGTCGTCCCGCGGTACACCGTCGGGCTGGCGCCCAGCGTGATCGTCGGCAAGGCGTAGACCGTCAACACGCCGTTGGCGGAGCTCGAGAGCTCCCCGCCGAAGGGGTTGTAGACGACCACATCGTAGGTGCCCGCGTCGGCGCTTTCCAGGTTGCTGATCGTCAGCGTGTCCGACGTCGCGCCCGAAACGTCCCCGCCGTTGGACAGCGGCTTCTGGCCGTAGTCGCCGCTCCAGGAGGAATACGCCGCCGCATCGTCGTCGAACAGGGCGGCCGCCGGGGATTTCCCCACCTTCAGGCTGTTGAAGAACAGGTCGCCGCCCGACTGCCCGCTGGCCTCGTAGTAGAACGCCCGGAAGCGGCTGATGGAGGACACGCTGCCGGCATAGGTTCCCGTGTAGGGCCCGTACGTGGAACCGCCCTTGACCGTGAACGTCAGCGAATAGGTGGTGGTGGTCACGTTCGTCACGGTGATGAGCAGCCCGCTTTCGGTCCAGCCGCACGTGGTGTTGTGCTCGCCGGTGCTGTCGTTGTAGGTGTAGTAGGAATCGCCGCCCTGGAAATAGAATTCAAACCCCGCGGTCCCGCTGCTGTTCTGCAGGCTGAACCCGACGGACGATCCGGTGCCCACGCCGGCGTTGTCCATTTCGACGTAGAACACGTGGCCCGTGGCCACCGCGGTGAAATCGCGCTTGGCCTCGGTCGTGAAGCCGTTGTTGGCCCACATGCCCCAGGAATTGCCTCCGGTGTTGATGCTGGAACTGCCGATGAACACGTTGCCGTCGCCGCTGGTCGTGGTCGACCAGTTGGCGCTCCACCCCGTGCCGCGCTTGCGCCACGCGTAGACGCCCGCACCCGAGGCCGTCACCGTCAGGTTCACGCTCGACCCCGCGCAGCCCGAATACGTCGGGTCCGGCTGCGTCGTGATCGCCGCCGGAGTGCCCGACGCCGACGTCGCCTGGCTGCCGCTGGCCTCCGTGCCGGCCGTGTAGTACTTCACGTAGGTCGTCGTGCCGTTGTACTCGAAGATCGTCACGTAGTAGGTCGTCGAGGCGCTCAGGCCGGAAAGCGCGAAGCTCGTGCCCGTCCCGTCGTAGCAGATCTTGTTGCCGCTGCCCTGGTCCGTCGCGCTGGAGAAGTCCGCGTTCACGCCCGAAGGCGCCGTGCCGTCCGCGGGCGTCCAGCTCGTGGCCGAACCCGACCGCACCACCACGATCCGCCGCTCGCCGTTGCCGCTCGTCCAGTTCACCGTCATGCCGCTCGACGTCACGTCGGTGAACGACCCCACCGAGCCGTTCGACGTCGGCGCCGAAGCCACGAACGTCTGCGTCCCGCCCGCCGAGGTCGGTCCGCCCGAAACGGTGCCCGAGGCGAACGTCAGGTCGCCGTTGGCGATGGCGCTGATGCTGACCGTATGGCCATAATCCGCGCTCCCGGCCACGTCCGCCGTGATGAAGAAATAGCCCGTGCTGCCGTTGTTGATCGTCTGGCTCAGCGACGAAAACGACTTCGCGCCCGCCGCGGCCGGACTCGAATTCGTGCTCAGCGTGCTGTCGCTGCCCGTGTCCAAGGTCGCATCGGTCGAATACCACAGTTTCAGGTTCGACAGGTCGTTCGCGTCGTACGTGCCCGCCGTCGTGAACGCCAGCGTGTTCAGCGTCGCGTTGGCCGTCGTCACCGCCGCGCTGATCTTGATCAGCACCTGGTTGACCGACCCCGTCGTCACGTTCGCCGCCGCCACCGTCCCGTTGTCCGCGATCGTGATCGACGGCGCCGAGGCCATCTTGAACAGGCGCAGGTACTTTTGCGCGGTCGAGGTGTACAACGCGAAACGGTCGGAGTTGTATTGCAGCATTTTGGAGGACCACGAAACATTTCTCATGTTGAAGCAGGAAGATGCGGTGGTGGCGAAGGTCCATTGAAACGCGCTGCCGGAATTAGCGGCGGACTTGATCAGGTTGCGGGTAGCGGAACCGGATGCCGCGGCGCCAAAATATGAGCTTACGACTTCGTTGTAGATGCTCATGCTGGTCGAAACCGTGTCGATCTTCCACACGATTCCGGCGACGGGATCCGTGATGACCGTGGCGGTCGATCCCACCGTCAAGGCATAGGTGCTGAGAATTCCGGCGGTGGCCGTCGAAGTCAGAAATGCCGTTGGCATCGCGTTGGCGGAGTCGGCGCCTACGAAGACGTAATATCCGCCGGACGTGATGTCCGCAGTGGACGTGATCAAGGTGAAGGTGCCCGAACCGGAATAGGCCGCTTCGGCCTGGAGGGGTGCCAGACAGGCCCACGCGGCCGCAGCCGCTATGACCGCCGCCCATCGGCGGCGCGGGCGGCGCACCTCCCGGCAAGATACGGCCTGCGTGGAATGACCCGTGACGTTCGTCACCGACAGATCATCCGCATGGTGCACAATGGAACTTTTCATGTTCGTCCCTCTTCAGACTCCACAAGCAACCCAAAACTCAAAATGCGTATGGGCACAATCCAACCCTTAGTTTGTATATATGCGAAATTCCTCCATTTGAGCCTGAGTGTCAAGGCGTTAACCTTCCGTTAAACCAACTATTCTTGGCCACGCCTTCGACGCGTTTTATTCGCTGAGCAACCTAGAGTTACGTTTCCCCTCCGCCGCCCGTTCAATGCCGCCCTTCCCCCCGTTTTTGAAGCGCGCAAACGCATATTCCGTCAAGCGCTTAACAAGGTTTTCATTAAA
>CAYTEK010000046.1:0-19845 GCA_964436715.1 uncultured Verrucomicrobiota bacterium
AAACGATCAAAGTTTGTCCACTCCGTGGAAAAATCGCCGAAACTTTTTCCACTCCACGTAAAAAAGTCCGGCGCGGCCGCAAGCCGCGCCGGACCGCATCGGAAGCGCCGGAACTAGTGCAGCGCGGCGGCGAGCGCCAGCAGCACGTAGGACGTCACGAGGTTCGGGTCGGCTTCCCACCAGCGGTTGTTTTCGTTGACCCAGGAGCCGTCGGGCTTCTGCAGCGCGATCAGCTTGCGCGCGACTTCCGCGCGCCAGGCGATCGTGCGGCCGTCGGGCAGCGTCAGCGTTTCGTCGCCCGCGGCGGCGAGGCTCTTGGTCAGCACGTTGAAGAAGTAGTAGAGGCCTTCCTGGCCCATGCCCGGATTCTCGTCGAGCGTCCAGTGGCGGCTGGCCCAGTCCTTGGCGGCTTGCACGCGGGGATCGCTCGCGTCCACCTGCGCGTAGATCAGCGCCAGCAAGCCGGCGTAGGTCATGCTGCCGTAGGAACGCAGCGTCACCTTGCCGTCGGCGTTGGTGACGGCCGGGCCCGCGCCGGGCGTGTAGGCGAAGCCGCCCGCGTCGTCCGCGCGGTCGCTCGCGTAGGCGTTCGTGTTGACGCTCTTGAGATTCTGCAGCTGCCCGAGGAACTGCTGCGCGGCCGCCCAGTCGAGATCGGCCTTGGGTTCGCCGGCGGCGCGCAGGTCTTCGACGTCCTGCGTCAGGCGCATGGCTTCGTAGGCCATGTAGGAATTGGAGAGATCGGTGTAGGGCCGGCCTTGGTCGGCGTCGTAGCCCATGCCGCCGCCGTAGGCCCCGCCGTCGGCGTATTGCATCTTGGCGAGATAGGTGCGCGCGTTCTGGATCACCGGCACCAGTTCGGGCCGGCCCAGCGCGTGCAGCGCGGTCATGCAGATGGCCGTGTTGTAGTTCGCGAGCCCCCCGCCCTTCCGCTGCATCGCGGGCTGCCGCCAAATGGAACCGTCTTCCTGCACGCTCGTCAGCACGAACACCAGCGCGCGATTGATCGCGGATTGATACGCCGCCGGATCGGTTTTTTGCAGCGCCCACAGCGCCAGGCCCGTCAACGCGGGCGAATCCGCCTGCGCCCAGTGGCCGTCCGCCTGCTGCTGCGCCGCCAGCCACGCCGCGCCCTTGGCCAGCGCCGCGCGCGCTTCCGCATCCAGCTCCGCCGGCAAGGCGCCCCACGCCGCGTGCAGCCCCAGCCCGCCCGCCAGAATTCCGACCATCCACTTCTTCATGCCGTTCGTCCTTTCCGAATGTTTCGAGGCTCAACCACCTATAAACGCCGCGGCGCCGCCGGCGGTTCAGACCGATTTTTCGCGCGTGGCCGCCGCGCGCCAAAAGACTTTTCTTTTCCGCGCAACTGGTTCAAGAATGCCTGTTCATGCCGGATTCCGTCCAGCCCGAAACCGACGATTTCACCCTCATGGCGCAGGTGCGCGCGGGGCGCGAAGACGCGTTTCGGATCCTCGTCGAGCGCCATCGCCGGCCGTTGCTGAACTTTTTCGCGCGGCTGGGCGCTTCCAACCATGGCGAGGATCTCGCGCAAGAGACCTTCGTGCGGTTATGGAACTATCGCAAAAAATACAAGCCGGCGGCGAAATTCACCACGTTCCTCTACGTGCTGGCGCGGCATGCGTGGCTGGATTTCGTGCGGCGCCAAGTGCGCTTCAAGCTGTTTTCCGACCGCTATCGCGAGGAAATGCCGGCGGCCACCGATGGCGGCATCGGCCGCTTGCGCAAGGATCTCGACGTCCAGGCCGCGCTGGAAAAACTGTCGCCCAAGCTGCGCGAAGTGCTCGTGCTGGCCGTGCACCAGGGCTTGGCCTACGAGGACATCGCCGTCGTGCTGCGGATTCCTGTCGGCACCGTCAAATCGCGCGTGTTCAACGCCCTGTCCGTCCTGAAGGAGACGTTCCATGAAGACCCATCTTGATCCGCTGAACGATCCGAACTTCGCGGACGTGGTTTCGCGGCTGCGCGCGCAGCCGGCGCCGGAACCGTCCGCCGATTTCACGGAACGCACGCTGGCGCTGGCGCAGCGGCCGCCGCCGCCGCGGATCGGACGCTTCCTCGCGCGCGCCGCGGCGGCGCTGGCCTTGATCGGCGGCGCCGGCTTGTGGTTCGTGCGCGCGCCGCTTCCCGTGGCGCAGGCCCCCGCGCCCATCGACGTGCTGATGGCCGCGCAGCAGGCCGATGGCGGCTGGTCCGCGTCCGATGGCCCCTTGCATGCGCGCTACGACGTCGGCGTGACGTCCCTGGCCTTGCTGGCCCTGATGAAGGCCGAAGAGGCGCCGCTCGCGGGACCGCAAGCCGACGCCATTCGCGCCGGCGTGGCCCATTTGCTGCGTCAGCAGCGGGGCGATGGTCGGTTCGGCGAAGATTTTTCCGGCGCCGGCTTCACGCAATATCTCGCCAGCATGGCCCTGCAGGCCGCGGCGCGCCTGCCGGGCGCCGAGGCCGATTGGGCCAACGCCGCCGATCGGGCCGCGCTCAATCTGCCGTCGAACGTCCAAATGGCCAAGCTCAACGGCACGTTGGCCCATCCCGAGACGTTTCCCGCCCGCTGGGCCGACGCCGGCGGCCCCGTCACGCTGGCCGCGCTGCAGATGCTTTCGCGGTAACCCTCGTTTTTACCCCGCCCAAAATCCCATTCATTCATTCGTCAAAAACTGTGCACAGTTAATTAACTATGCACAGAAATATATTGATGCAATGACTTGTGGATGAAATAAAAGCCAAAGAAGATTCACAAAATCATGAATCGCCGATCTTCTTGAGCCAGACGGACAGAATGGCGATGTCGGCTGGGGTCACGCCGGAAACGCGCGAGGCTTGGCCCAGGTCCGTTGGCCGAATGGCCGAAAGTTTTTCGCGGGATTCGTAGCGCAGGGCTCGGATGGCGTGGTAATCGAGATCGGCCGGAATTTTCTGGCGGGCGATCTGTTCCGCTTTTTCGATTTGGCGTCGCTCGCGCTGGACATAACCCTCGTATTTCAATTCGAATTCCACTTGTTCCACGACCTCGGGCGGCAGGTCGTGCTTCCCTTTCGGCAGCGTCGCATAATCCATCTCTGGTCGCTTGAGGATCTGCGCCAGGGACGCGCCTTCGAAATGGGTCCGGTTCAGGTGATCGATCTCGCCGGCGATCGCCTGCTCCATCCGGCGCACCTCGCGCAGGCGGTCGGGCGGAACGATGCCCAGATGCTCCGCGTGCCGCGCCAGCCGAAATGCGGCGTTGTCTTGGCGCAAAAGCAGCCGATGCTCCGCGCGCGACGTGAACATCCGATACGGCTCGTTCGTTCCTTTCGTCACCAAATCGTCGATCATCACCCCGATGTAGGCCTCGTGACGCGAAAACACAACAGATTCTCTGCCAATGAGATACAAAGCTGCGTTGGCTCCAGCCATGAAGCCTTGCGCGGCCGCTTCCTCGTATCCGGTGGTGCCGTTGATCTGGCCGGCGAAATAGAGCCCCCCTACCCGCTTGGTTTCCAGCGTGTGCCGGAGCTGGGTTGGATCGAAATAGTCGTATTCAATGGCATATCCCGGCGCCAAGAATTCCGCCCGCTCGAGGCCATGGATGGAATGGATCATGTCCAACTGCACCTCGAGCGGAAGACTGTTCGAGGTTCCGTTGGGATACACTTCCAAGACTCCCCTGCCCTCCGGCTCGATGAAGACATGGTGGTCGGTGTGGGCCGTGAACTTCACCACCTTGTCTTCGATGGACGGACAATAACGCACACCGGTTCCTTCGATCATGCCGCCATACAGGGCCGAATCCGCGAGATGCGTTTGAATGATCTCGATCGTTTTCGGATTGGTGTGCGTCAGCCAGCATGGGATCTGGTTGGAGCCAGGAACCCAAGGCGCAAACGGCGGCAAGTCGATTGTTCCACGTGGAACATGGGGATTTGAACCAGAGTTCCAAGCGACAGCCGAATCGCTTTGTTCCACGTGGAACAATCGGGCCTGAGCCCGGCATTTCCAGCTGAAGAACGGCGGCGGCTCTTCGCCGGGCTGCGGGATCAACCGGTCATAGTCGATGCTGTCCTTGTGCAGCCGCGGCGGCGTGCCGGTCTTGAGCCTAGCCATTTGGAATCCGAGATCCTGCAATTGAAGGCTGAGTTTCTCTTCGGCGGGTTCGTTCAGGCGACCGCCGTTGACGACGGTTTTGCCGACGAAGATCTTTCCGCGCAGGAAGGTTCCGGCGGTCAGCACGACGGTTTTGGCCTCTAAAAACCCCGATTTTCGACCCGAAACGCCGGAAATCCGGTCATTTTGCACTTTCACGGCTTCGATCTGGTCGGCGATCAGGGTCAGGTTTTCCTGGGCTTGCAGGACGGCGTGCAGGCGGGCGGAATAGGCCGGCTTGTCGCATTGGGTGCGGTTGGCGCGGACGGCTGGACCTTTGCGCATGTTCAGCACCCGGAATTGGATTCCGGTGCAGTCGGTGTTCAAAGCCATTTCGCCGCCCATGGCGTCGAGTTCGAACACCATGTGCGATTTGGCGATTCCGCCGATGGATGGATTGCAGGACATCCGGGCGGCGGCGTGCGGATCCATGGTGACCAAGGCCGTGCGCACGCCCAACCGTGCCGCAGCCAAGGCGGCTTCGCAGCCGGCATGGCCGGCACCAATCACGATGACGTCAAATGAGTTCATGGGGGAGGGGAGAGGGGGTGAATTTTTATTATGTGATCAATATCACAATATGAAGATCGCAGGCAAAATCCGAATCGTCACTTTCCTACACAAAACCTTGAAAATATGGAATCGAGCATGTCCTCGGTGCAGTTCTTTCCGAATATGAACCCGATCTGATCCAACGCGGAACGAGCATGCGTCGCCGCCGGAAGAAAATCGGATTCAAGGCCGGTTTGCAACAGGCGCATGCAATTTGTTACATCATCCAGTGCAAGTATTAAGGATTTCCTATGGCGCTCGGAAATCGCGCAATGATCCGCTTCGCTGCCGGTCTGTTTATGCACGACTTTCTGGATGATGGCGGAAGAAATTCGATCCAGATCGGAGGCTGTTTTCAGCGAAACAGCCAGGGCATCGATGCCATGCAGATCGCCCGGCTGAATCCGTTGCCCGAGATCGGTCTTGTTGAGGAGCACGAGCAATTTTTTGGGGTCGCGGGAGGCGATGAAATCGCGTTCGGCGGCCGTCATGTCCTGGGAAGCATCGACGAGGCAGATGCACAGATCGGCATCGGCGAGGGCGCGCCGGGTGCGGCGGATGCCTTCTTGTTCGATTTCGCAAGGAGCATCGCGCAATCCCGCGGTATCGATTATTTCCAGCGGGTAGCCTTGGAGGGAAATGGGCTCCTCGATGGTGTCGCGCGTGGTGCCGGGGTGGGGGGAGACGATGGCGCGATCGCGGCCGGCCAAGAGATTGAGCAGGGTGGATTTGCCGACGTTCGGGGCACCGGCGATGACGACGCGGGCGCCTTCGCGCAAAATGCGGCCTTCCTGCCAGGTGGCCAGCAAGGCATTGATTTCGTCGGAAATGACGGACAGGCGGACGCCAAGTTCATTCGGAACAGATTGCGGCAGTTCATTATCCGGAAAATCAAGCATGGACTCGACATCCGCCGCGATGGCCAAGAGGGAATCGTAGAGCGTGCGGATGCGCCGGCCGAGGGCATCTTCGAGCTGGGCGGTGGCGAGGCGTGCTGCGCGTTCGGAACGGGCCTGGATGAGATCCAAGACGGCTTCGGCTTGGGTCAAATCGAGTTTGCCGTTCAAAAAGGCGCGTTTGGTGAATTCGCCGGGTTCGGCCTGGCGGGCGCCGGCGGCAAGGAGGGCCTGCAAAACGCGGCGGGCGGCTTGGGAGCCGCCGTGGCATTGGATTTCGGCGGAATCTTCGCCGGTGAACGAGTGCGGGGCGCGAAAAACGAGCAACAAGGCATCGTCGAGGATTTCGCCGGAGGCCGGAGCGACGGCCTGTCCGTGGACGAACGTGCCGGCGGGGCGCTGGGAAGGAGGCGGGGCGGAACAGCGGAAAATCCGATCGGCGACGGCGAACGCGCCGGCGCCCGAAAGGCGGACGATCGCGATGGCGCCGGCGCCCGGAGCGGTGGCGATGGCGGCGACGACGTCGGCTGGGAATGAAGGAGCCATGAGAGCCGTGTGATACACCGAAACGCCGAAAGCCGCAACAGCGGAAGCGCCGGGCGCGGCGGGCGCAAGCGGCGCCGGACCGCATGGAAACTTCCGCGCGGATCAGAGATGGCCGACGAACGGGATGAGGAAGGCCGCGAGGCCGAGGAAAAAGAAAAAGCCGGCGACGTCGGTGACGGTGGTGAGGAAGATGCTGGACGAAAGCGCCGGGTCGGCTTTGGCGGCGCGCAGGCCGAGCGGAATGAGGACGCCCGCGGCCGCGGCGGCGAGCACGTTGAGGAACATGGCCAGGAAGACGATGAAGCCCAGCAGAATGCTGCCTTTCCACAGCCAACCGACGAGACCGACGGTCAAGCCGATGGCGAGGCCGTTGAAAAGGCTCATGAGCAGTTCCTTGAACAAAATGCGCCGGCCGGCCGGGCCGCGCAATTCGCCGAGGGCCATGCTGCGAATGGTGACGGTGAGGGTCTGCATGCCGGAATTGCCGCCTTGGCCGGAGATGACCGGCAGGAACACGGCCAGCGCGGTCCAGCGGGCGAGGGTGCTTTCGAAGACGGCGATCACGGCGCCGGCGAGGAAGGCGGTGGCCAGATTGACGTAGAGCCACGGCAGGCGCATGGCGAGCGCGCGGCGCCACGGCGTGTAGGCGCTTTCTTCGCCGGACACGCCGACCATGCGCTGCATGTCTTCGGTGGCCTCTTCGCGCAGGACGTCGATGACTTGGCGGGCTTCGACGACGCCGACGAGGCGATCGTCCGCGTCGAGCACGGGCAAGGCGAGAAAATGGTACTGGCTGAAAAGGCGCGCGACTTCCTCCTGGTCGGCCTCGACGCGGACGAAGCGCACTTCGGTGATCATGGCCTCGCGCAGGGGCCGGGCGGGCGGCAGGAAAACGAGGTTGCGGATGGGCACGACGCCGAGCAGTTTTTGACGCGCGTCCACGACGTAGAGGTAGGAGATGCCCGCGAATTCCTCGTCGCCCTTGCGGCGGATGGCGTCGAGGCCCTGGCCGATCGTGAAGGAATCGGGCAGGGCGATGAACTGATCCTTCATGATCGCGCCGGCGGAATCGTCCGGATAGCGCATCAGGCGTTCGACGTGGGCGGAGTGGGCCGGATCCAGGTGCGCGAGGGCCTCGGTGCGCTGCGCCGGTTCCATTTCTGCGGCGATGTCGGCGGCTTCGTCGTGGGGCAGGTCTTCGAGCAGGCGACCGATTTCGCGGCCGGAGAGGCGGGCGACGACGTTTTGGGCGGCGTCGGTTTCAAGTTCGGCGAGGACTTCGGACGCGGTTTCGGGCGGCAGGGCGCGCAGGCGCGCGACGGCTTCGTCGGGCGCGAGCCGCTGCAATTCGTCGGCGATGTCGGCCGGATGGAGCTCGCCGGGTGCGGGTGCGGGCGCGTCGGTTTTCATGGACGACATGCTGGAACGGCGGCGCCGAAAACGAAAGCGAAAACGCGCGCCGGCGGGGTTTTTGCTTGTGCGGGGCGGGGGGAATGGCGTAGAAACGCCGGCAGATTTTCGCCGTTGGTCGAAGATCGTGGGACGGTAGCTCAGTCGGTAGAGCACGAGCCTTTTAAGCTTGTGGTCGCGGGTTCGAGCCCCGCCCGTCTCACCATTTTTCCCGGAGCGCCGCGCGACGCTCCGGGATTTCCGTTTTCAGGGCACGAGCAGCTCGAAACCGGTGGCGGGATCGGGCAGCCGCCGGGCGGTCGAGCCGACGAGTTCGACGAGGACGACCTCCAGCACGTGCCAGGTCTTTACGCCGGTGCGGATGCAGCCGGTGACGGTTTTTTCGCCGCGGCCGCAGGCGAGATGGACGTGGAGGATCGGGATGCCGTTGCGATCGGGAAAAAGCGTGCCGGTGCCGACGACTTCGTGGACGCCCGCCAGCGCGGCGGTTTGGGGGGCGATGGGCGGCGGCGAACGGTTTTCGCGCGGGCCGACGACGAGGAGACTGCCGTCGTCGGCACCGCCGTGGAGCGTGAGCGCGGCGTGGGTGATGCCGCGTTCGGCGGCGAAGCGCTCGATGCACTCGTGGACGATTTCGCCGTCCTCCAAGCGGAGGACGAAGACGCGGCCGAGTTGGGCTTGGCTGGACTTCACGGCACCATGTGCGTGCCGTTCCGGCCGGCGATGGCGTCTTCGAGCAGGAACGGCTGGGTGATGATCACCTTCTTGCCGCCGTGCTCCAGGAAATCGATCGCGGCTTCGATCTTCGGACCCATGCTGCCGGCGGGGAACTGGCCTTCGGCGAGGTACTTCTTCGCTTCGGCGACGGTGAGCTTGTCCAGGAACCGCTGGGTGGGCTTCTTGAAATCGACGGCGACTTTGTCGACGCCGGTGGAAATGATGAAGAGGTCGGCCTGGAGGTTCTTGGCGAGCAGGCAGGACGCGAGATCCTTGTCGATGACCGCGGCGCAGCCTTCGAGATTGCCCTGTTCGTTTTCCCGCACGGGAATGCCGCCGCCGCCGACGGCGATGACGACGACGTCCTGGTCGAGCAGGAGCTTGATCGTATTTTCCTCGATGATCTTGAGGGGCTTGGGCGAAGCCACGACGCGGCGCCAACCGCGGCCGGCGTCTTCCTTGAGCGTCCAGCCGCTCTCGGCTTGATGCTTCTGGGCCTCGGCTTCGGTGTAGAAGGAGCCGATGGGCTTGGTGGGGTTCGAAAACGCCGGGTCGTTCTTGTCGACGAGGACCTGGGTGACGACGGTGGCGATGGCCTTGCGGATGCGGCGGCGGCGCAGCTCGTTGTCGAGCGTCTGGCCGATCTGGTAGCCGAGGGCGCCCTGGGTGTCGGCGACGCAGCTGTCGAGCGGCACTTCGTGGAGCACGTTGCGGGCGAGGTCGGAACGCAGGAGGATGAAGCCGACCTGCGGGCCGTTGCCGTGGGTGACGACCACGCGGTAGCCGGCGGCGACGAGCGCGGCGACGTGGTGGGAGGTTTCGCTGGCGGCGTGGTACTGGTCCGCCACGGTGATTTTCTTGCTGTCCAGAATGAGGGAATTGCCACCGATGGCGATGACGGCGAGAGGTTGTTTCATGTGCGGAGTCCTGGGTTTTAGTGGGTGTGTGGGCAGCCGCCGCCGGCGCACCCGCAGCCGCGCGTGGGGCAGCTGCCGGTTCCGCAGGGCGGCGGGGAAAAGGATTTCGCGGAAGCGACCTGGGCGCTGAACGTGGAGAGTTGTTTCTCCATTTTCTTCGAGCCGCACGCGGGGCAGGCCGGTTTTTGCGAGCCGGGGAGGAGCAGTTCGGAAATGGCGCCGCAGGAACGGCAGATGTATTCGAACAGCGGCATGGCGCGGCTATTTCGCGGCGGCGAGCGCATCGACGAGCACCTGGGCTTGGCGCAGGCCGACGAAATCGGCGACTTTCTTGCCGTCCTTGAAGATGACGAGATAGGGGATGGTGTTCACGCCGAACTGGGCGGCGAGATCGCCGTGGTCGTCCACGTTGACCTTGCCGACCTTGACGGCGGGAACTTTTTCGGCGACTTGGTCGAGGATGGGAATCTGCATGCGGCACGGCCCGCACCACGGCGCCCAGAAATCCACGAGCGCGAGACCGGCGGAAACGAATTCCGGGAACGTTTGTTGGTTGAGTTCGGTGCTCATGCGGTTCTCCTGAAAAAAACGCCGACGGATTTGTAGCACGACGCGCGAAAGGGGGACAATCCGCATTTTGGAAAAATCGCGTCCCGCGCGAAAACGCTTCTACGGCGCCAGCAGGCGCCGCAGCGCGACCGCGTCGAGCACGCCCGCGCCGCCGCCGGTTCCCGGCGCGGGCGAAAGCGCCGCCAGCAGCGCGGCGCGCGCCTCGGCGGCGGTGGCCTGCGGATGCCGATTCAAGTATTGCGCGAGGGCGCTGGCCACCGCGGCGGACGAAATGGACGTGCCGACGTAGGTGCCCGCGGGCAGGGTGGCGAAAACGGACGCGCTCAGATCGACGAAATCGCCGCGGTTGGAATTCGCCCACGGTTGGCCGTCGGCCTCGACGCCGCCGACGGCGATCACGTCGGCATAGGCGGCGGGATAGACGGGCTGGCCGGTCGGTTCGTTGCCGGCGGCGGCGACGAGCAGCAAGCCTTGCCGGGCGGCGGCTTGGATGGCGGAACGCAGGAAGTCGCTGTCGACTTCGGAACCCCAACTCATGTTGACGACCTTGGCGCCGGCTTGGGCGGCATAGGCGAGGGCCTGAAGCAGCGCGAAGCTGGACGTCTGCCCGTCTGCGTCGAAAGTGCGCACGGAAACCAGCGCCAGCGGATCGTCCGCGGCGAGCAGCCCGTCCGCCGCCAGGAGTCCGGAGGCCAGAATGGCCATTTGCGTGCCGTGGCCGACGGGATCCGCCAGCGGACGATCGGGATCGACGGCATCCCAGCCGGCGGACACGAGCGGCGCCAGCCCCGCACTCGGATCGAGACCGCTGTCGAGGATGGCGACGGGAATCGAGCCGTCGGCCGGCGGGTTCGCAGGGGGCAAGGCGGCGCTTGCGGAGGCGGAGGCGGAAACGTCCGGCAAATGCGCGACGTAGTTCAATTCGGCGTGGGCGACGAGCGGATTGCGCGCCAGTTGCGCCAGCAGCGCCTCGACGTTGGTGCCGGGCGGAAATCGGATGAGATAGGCGCCGGTCGTCGCATCGCCGTCCACGATCATGCCGCCGATTTGGTCGAGCAGGCTTTGGAATTGCGCATAGGTGGTGCCGGGGCGCACGCCGACGAGCAATTCATCCCGCACGAACTCGGGTCCCGCGCCCGAAACGCCCCGCGTGACCTCGAATCGCGCCGATTTTTTAGGAAATGGGCGCGCGGAAGCTTCTGCGCCGGGCATGAAAACCTGAATTTCCTTGAGCTTGGGAACTCGTCCGAGCGGACCTCGCAACATTCTCCATGTCAAAAGGTAATCATAATTTTCCAAAAGAGATTCCAGCGCATCATCGAGATCTTGGCCGCGCATGGAACCGGTGACGTAGGCGCGAACGCCAGGATCGAGGCGCACGTTCACCCCGGCGCGGGAAAATTGTTCGAGAACTTCGGTCAAAGGGGCATGTTCGGCTTGGAGCCAGAGGCGGTCGCCATCCAAGCGGAAATACAAGGCCGAGGCGGTGCCGGAAACGAAAAAAACCGCAATAAACAGGCCCAGCAGGAGGCCGATCAGGTGGATTTTTCGCATGTCACGGCCTGATAATCGAGCCAATCGTAATAATCCGGGGCGTCGAAAGCAGCCGTCTCAGGCTCCAGGATCGGCGCCGGGGATCGATCGGGTTCCAGAGCGGGCGATTCCACGGTCAAACCATCGTATTTTGAGGTTTTGTGCGATTTGAGGTCCGCGATTTCGATGCAAATGCCATCCGGCACGTCGGTGGAGCGGCGAAATCCTCGGGGAACGAGGATGCGGATGGGTTCGTCGGCGGCAAGGGAATCGGCGCGCCGCGCCGCGGCGGTGGCTGCGGTCAAGCAACCTTGGATTTTCCCATTTTTGTCGCGGGTCCAGAGCAAGGCGGCCATGCAGCGGGCGGCGGGGGTGGCCGGCTCATCCGCAAAGCGGTAAACGCCCCGGAAGACGCGCAGCCACTTGCCGTTTTTGACGTGGTAGAGGTGGACGCTGTCGGCGTATCCGGTTTCGATGGCCTGGGCGGCGGTGAAGCACCCGTGTTGCCGGGCGGCCAGTTTTCGCAGTTTCCGAGCCAGTTCTTTCGAGGAAGTGCCCATGTTTCCAACTCCGGGTGGAAGTTCGGCGCAAGCAGAGCAGAATTCCTGAAATCGCGCAAGAAAATTGAGGTGCGGATTAGGATTGCGGGGAGGAGGCGGCATGTCATATAAACGGCGCAAGATGTTCCGCGATTTCATCACCAACGTGACGTTGCTGGCGGCGGTGGCCAGCTGGGTGGCGGCGCAATTCATCAAATTGCTCGCCTTCGTGATCCGCGAACGGCGGTTCGACTATGGCTTCCTGTTCCGGCTGGGCGGGATGCCCAGTTCGCACACCGCCTCGGCGGCGGCTTGCGCGACGTCGGTGGGGCTGCGGACCGGTTTCGGCTCGCCGGTGTTCGCGGTGGCGCTGGGGATGCTGGCGCTGATCATGATCGATGCGCAAAGCGTGCGGCGCGCGGCCGGCGCCCAGGCGCGCCTGCTGAACCAGATGGCGGAAGATTTCTACCGCAACCACAAGTTCTCGCCCGAGAAGCTGGTTGAGTTCCTGGGGCACACGCGGCTGGAGGTGCTGATGGGCGCGCTGCTGGGCCTTGCCATCGCCCTGTTGACGCACGGGCTTCTGCCCCCCGGAGCGGTGCACCCATAACGATTTGTTTTTCGTCAGGATGAGGTTGACGATGTTCCCCAAAAGCGTATGATGCTTGCATAGTCGTCTAACTAAGGAGACAAGAAAGTCATGAAGCGCAAGGCCTTTGGTTTTACCCTGATCGAACTGCTGGTGGTCATCGCCATCATCGCCATGCTGGCGGCCATTCTGGTTCCGGCCGTGAACAAGGCCTTGCTGAGCGCGGCCATGGTGCAAACCGTCTCCAACGGCGCCAACATCTACAAGTCCGCTTTCGCGGGCCAGATGGACGACGTGGTGCTGGGCGGCGGCTATTCCGCGTGGCCTTCGAACGCGCCGTCTTCAACGGCGTATTTCACCAATCTGGTGGAATCCGGCGTGATGACGGTTTCCTACGACTTTTTCTCGGCCCGCGGTTTGAAGGCCTACAAGACCTCCAACCCGAGCGATTTCAAGCCCGACGGCAATGCCTGGAACTTGGTGAATTTCGCGGAAGGCGAACCCAGCGAAGGCACGACGTGGCTCTACACCAAGAATGGTCCGGACGACGTGCCGTTCGGCGACGAAGGCACGGCGATCGAACTGAAGGAAGACGTCGAGCCGTTCAAGGATGCCGGCATGGTGGTGGTGCTGAAGGGCGGATCGGCGTTCTCGCTGAAGGGCAAGCAGCTGACGGCCACCTACATGAATCCCGCGCAGGACGAGGATGCGACGCTGGAAGTCGTGGGTCCCGAGTAAGTCCGCTTCGGGTTCATGAGAAGGCCGGGACACCGTTGCGCGGTCCCGGCTTTTTCTTTGGGCGGCGGCGGGCGACGGAACGATAGGCCGAAAAGGACGGACGCATGTGTGGCATCGTGGGCTACGTGGGACCGCGGAACGCGGTTCCGCTGTTGATCGAAGGGCTGAAGCGGCTCGAATACCGCGGCTATGATTCAGCGGGCGTGGCCGTGCGCCAGCCCGACGGCGCGCTGGCGGTGTGCAAGCGGGTCGGTCGGCTGGCGAACCTCGAAGACGCCTTGGAAGCGGATCCCGTCGCCGGCGGCCTGGGCATCGGCCACACCCGCTGGGCCACGCACGGCGAACCGTCCGAAATCAATTCGCATCCGCATCTCGATTGCGCGGGCGACCTCGCGGTCGTCCACAACGGCATCATCGAAAACTATCTCGCCCTCCGCGCCGACCTGGAAGCCAAGGGCCACGTGTTCCGCTCCCAGACCGACACCGAGGTGCTGCCCCACCTGATCGAGGAACTCCTGAAGGGCGGGGCGCCGGACCGCGGCGCCGCGATTCGCGCTGCGCTGCAGCTGGCCAAGGGCGCCTACGCGCTGGGCATCGCGTTCCGCGACGAACCCAACGTCCTCTACGCGGCCCGCTGCGGCAGCCCGCTGATCGTCGGTGTCGGCGACGGCGAGCAATTCATCGCCAGCGACGTGCCGGCCATTTTGAACCGCGTGAAGCAGGTGATCTACCTCAACGACGGCGAAGTCGCCGAATTGCGGCCCGCCGGCGTGTCCGTGTCGAAGCTGGACGGCACCCCGGTGCGGCCCGAGATCAAGGCCGTCACGCTGAAGGCCGAAGCGGCCGAACGGGCCGGGTTCGAGACGTTCATGCTGAAGGAAATCCACGAGCAGCCGCGCGTGCTGCGGGCGCTGTTGGACGCGCACGTGCGCAAGGACGGCGCGGTGGATCTGGGCGAGGCGGAAGGATTCGTCGCGGCGCAGGCCCCGCGCCTCCAGCGCATCCTGATCCTGAGCTGCGGCACCGCCTACTACGCGGGCATGTACGGCCGCCTGCTGCTCGAACGCTGGACCGGCATTCCGTGCGAAACCGATCTGGGCAGCGAATTCCGCTACCGCGCGCCGCGCCTGCCGGCCGACACGCTGGCCATCGCGGTGTCGCAGTCCGGCGAAACCGCGGACACGCTGGCGTCGGTGCGGCTCGCGCGCGAAATGGGCTGCCAGGTGCTCGGCATCTGCAACGTGCCCGGCAGCACGCTGCTGCGCGAGAGCGACGCGGCGCTGCTGACGCAGGCCGGCCCCGAAATCGGCGTGGCCTCGACCAAGGCCTTCACGGCGCAGCTGATGGCGTTCGCCCTGCTCGCGCTCCGGCTCGGCCGCCTGCGCGGGACGCTCTCCGCGGCGCGCGAGCGGGAGCTGACCGCCGAACTCGCGCGGATCCCGGACGCCATCCATCGCGTGCTCGAGCGCCAAGACGACGTGCGCGCGATTTCGCAGAAGTATTTCGAGTGCTACAACGCCCTGTATCTCGGCCGCCGCTTCAACTATCCGGTCGCCCTCGAAGGCGCGCTCAAGAACAAGGAAATCTCCTATCAGCACGCCGAAGGCTACGCCGCCGGCGAAATGAAGCACGGCCCCATCGCGCTCATCAACGAATTCCTGCCGGTGGTCTGCCTCTGCACGCCGACCGCGGACGACGTGCAGGCCAAGATGGTCTCGAACCTCAAGGAAGTCGAAGCGCGCAAGGGCCGCATCATCGCGGTCGTCGCGGAAGGCGACGACTTCCTGCGCGGGCTCGCGCACGACGTCATTCCCGTGCCGGAAACGATCGAGGAATTCTCTCCGCTGATCAACGTCGTCGCGCTGCAGCTGTTCGCCTACCACAACGCCAAGCTGCGCGGGGCGGACATCGACAAGCCGCGCAACCTGGCCAAGAGCGTCACGGTGGAATAGCGGGGGAGGGACGCACCATGGCGCGGTTCATCGTCCGGGGCGGCCATCGGATCGGCGGCGTTTTCCGGCCGCTGGGCAACAAGAACGCCGCGCTGCCGATGCTGGCTGCCGCCGTGCTGACCGACGAACCCGTCGTCCTGGAAAACGTGCCGCGCATCCGCGACGTCGAGCACATGCTGCAGCTGCTGGCCGCGCTCGGCGTGGCGGTTGCGCGGCGCGGGCCGGCCGTCGAACTGTGCGCCGCGGGCCTGCGGACGACCGAGCTCGACCGCGAACTGTGCGCCAAGGTGCGCGGCTCCATCCTGCTGGCCGGCCCGTTGCCGGCGCGGCACGGCCGCGCGACGCTCTTCGCGCCGGGCGGCGACGTGATCGGCCGCCGCCGCCTCGACACCCATTTCGAAGGCCTCGAACGGCTCGGCATCGGCTTGACGTGGTCCGGCGACGCCTTCCGCCTGCGCCGCCGGAAATTTCGCGCCGCCGAAATCCTGCTGGACGAAGCCAGCGTGACGGCCACCGAAAACATCCTGATGGCCGCGACGCTCGCGCCGGGGCGCACGACGATCCTGAACGCGGCGTGCGAACCGCACGTCCAGGATCTCGGCGCGCTGCTGAACAAAATGGGCGCGCGGATCGCGGGCCTGGGCACCAATCGCATCGAAATCGATGGCGTGGCCCGGCTCGGCGGCGCGCGGCATCGCGTGGGCCCGGACTACGTCGAGATCGGCAGCTTCCTCGCCGCCGCCGCGGCCACCGGCGGCGCGCTGACCGTGACCGAACTGCCCGACGCCGTCACGCTCAAGGTGATGCAGCGCGCGTTCGGCCGGCTGGGCGTGGCCTGGAAGATCGCGGACGGCAAACTGCACCTGCCCGCGCGGCAGGACCTGCGCGTGCGCCAGGACCTGGGCGGCGCGATCCCCAAGATGGAAGACGGCATCTGGCCGGCCATTCCGTCGGACCTGCTGAGCGTGGCGCTGGTGCTGGCGACGCAGACCCGCGGCGAAATCCTGTTTTTCGAGAAGCTCTTCGAGAGCCGGATGTACTTCGTGGATCGCCTGCTGGAAATGGGCGCGACGCTGGTGCAATGCGACCCCCACCGCGTGGTCGTCAGCGGCCCGGCGAAGCTGCGCGCGCAGCTGATCACGAGCCCCGACATTCGCGCCGGCATGGCGCTGATCATCGCGGCGCTGTGCGCCAAGGGCACCACCGTCATCGAACAGGCCGAGATGATCGACCGCGGCTACGAGCGCATCGAGGCGCGCCTGCGCGCGCTGGGCGCCGACGTGCGACGCGAAGACTGAACGCCAGGAGGAACCGACCATGGCGACGATACCCCGCAGAACGTTCCTGAAAACGGCGGCGGCGACCGCCGCCGCGTTGGCCTTCGCGCCGCGCCGCCTGTTCGCCGAAGCCGGCGCCCCCCGGGCGCGGGTCGTCGTCGCGCACGGCACGGATATTCCCAAGATGCTGGCCGCGGGCCTCGCGGCGCTCGGCGGCTGGGGCGCCTTCGTCAAGGCGGGGCAAAAGGCGACGCTGAAACCCAACGTGGGATGGGCTTCCACGCCCGAGCAGGGCGCCAACACGCATCCGCGGCTGGTCGAGGAATGCATCCGCGCCTGCCTCGCCGCCGGCGCGTCCGAAGTCGTCTTGCCGGAAAATCCCTGTTCGCCGGCCGCGAAATCCTTCGCGATGAGCGGCATCGCCGCGGCGGCGCAGCGCGCCGGCGGCCGGCTCTACGAGCTGGACGACGAAAAGGATTACGTCGAAACGGCGATTCCGCGCGGCCAGGTCCTGCGCAGCGCGGCCGTGGCGCGCGACGTGCTCGCGACCGGCTGCCTGATCAATCTGCCCGTGGCCAAGACGCATCGCGGCGCCACGCTGACGCTCGGCCTTAAGAATTGGATGGGTTCCGTGCGCGACCGGGGCTTCTGGCATCGCAGCGGCTTGCACCAGTGCATCGTCGATTTCGCCACGTTGATCCAGCCCCACCTGACCATCGTGGACGCCACGCGGATCCTGGTGACCAACGGGCCGCGCGGTCCCGGCGACCTGGAAACGCCGAACCAGCTGATTTTCGGCACCGATCCGGTGGCCGTGGACGCCTATGCCGCCACGCTGTTCCGGAAGGAACCGTTCGCCGTGCCGTACGTGAAGCTCGCCCACGAGGCGGGACTCGGCTGCGGCGACTTGGCGTTGATCGACGTGCAGCATCTCGAGGTGTGATGCGCCGCTGGATTCGTTGGTCGTCCTTGTTGATCGCGGCGCTGCTGGCGTTGCAGGCGTGGCCGTGGCCTGCGGCGCTGCGGGGATTTCTCGGCTTGAGTCCGGTGCTGGGGCTGCTTGGCGCGCTGGCGGCGCGCGCGGCGCCGCTGGGGCTGCTGTTGGGCGTGCCGGTGCTGGTCGTGGGCTATTTTCGCAGCCGCTGGTTTTGCCGCTACCTGTGCCCGACGGGTTTCGCCGCGGAGCTTGCCGGCCGGTTGAATCCGCGCGGTCGCCGGCGGTTCGCGCGCTGGCCCAACCTGGGCCGCGCGTTGCTGGCGCTGGCGTTCGGCGGCGCGCTTTGCGGCCAGCCGCTGGTGCTTTGGCTGGACCCGCTGGCGCTGTTTTCCGGATTCTTCGGCGCGTGGCGGCTGCCGCTGGCGTGGACGTCGTTCGCGCTCGCGCTGGGGTTGCCGCTGGTGTTGCTGTTGAGCGTCGTCGCGCCGCAGGCGTGGTGCCAGCGTTTGTGTCCGCTGGGCGCGGCCCAGGACGCGTGCGCCGCGCTGCGGCGCCGGTTGAAATCCCGCGCGGCGCCGGCCGCGGCGGCGGAACCGATGCTCGCGTTGACGCGCCGGACCTTCCTGTTCGCGCTGGTCGGCGGCGCGGCGGCGGTCGCGCTGCGGCGCTGGACGCCCGGCCGGCGTTTGCCGATCCGCCCGCCCGGCGCGCGGCCGGAAGACCAATTCGCGGGCTTGTGCGCGCGCTGCGGCGCCTGCATCCGGGCTTGTCCGTACGGCGTGCTGAAGCCGGATCTCGGCGTGGGCGGCGCGGCGGGCCTGCTGGCGCCGACGCTCGATTATTCCAAGGCCCACTGTTTCGAGTACTGCAACGAATGCGCGAAAGCGTGTCCCACGGGCGCGATCGAGCGGTTGGCGCTGGAAACCAAGCGCAACCGCGCCATCGGCCTGGCCGAGATCGACCGCGAAAAATGCATCGCGTGGCACGATCGGCAATACTGCATGGTGTGCCATGAATTCTGCCCGTATCTCGCCATCGATTCGGTGGCGCAAGACGGCGTGGAATGCCCGACGGTCAAGCCGGACATGTGCCGCGGCTGCGGCGCGTGCCAGGTGAATTGTCCGGCGCTGCCGGACAAGGCCATCGTGGTGCAGGGCATTCCGCAGCGCGCCGCGCGACCGTTGCCTGAAGCGTGACGCCGTGCCGCGCCGGACAGCTTTTTGATTTTGGATGCCCCGGCTCCGCGCAGAAATTCACCCGCCGCCACAACTATCACTTATTATAATAAGTGATAGTATTGAAAAGGCGATTTCGCCATGCCGTCGGAGCGGAAGCGGGAATGCGAAGCGGGGTTGCCGGCGTTCAATCGTCGTGCGCCGGGCGCTGGCGCAGGGCCTTTTTCGCGCCGTGCTTTTTCTTGGCGTCGACCATGATGGCGGTCTGGCGGCGCGAGCGGCGGCGCTTCTGGCGGCGGATTTTTTCGCGCTCCTGTTCCTTCTTCGATTTCTCGCCGTGGAGTTTCGCGGCGAGCTTGTCGCAGAGGTCGCGGCGGGCGAGGAAGCGGTTGAGGGATTGCGAGCGTTCCTGGGCGCAGCGGACTTCGAGGCCGGTGGGCTTGTGGCGCAGGCAAACGGTGGACGAGGTCTTGTTGGTCTTCTGGCCGCCGGGGCCGCCGCCGCGGATGAACCATTCCTGCAGGTCGGCTTCGGCGATGCCGAGCGCGGCCATGCGCTGGAGCAGTTGGTTTTCCTTTTCGAGGCTGACGGGGAACGGACTCATGACGCGATTTCCTGCCGGAGAAGATCGTTGAACGGGCGCAGTTCATGCAAGCGCAGAATCGTCGCGCCGTTTTTCCAGGCCGCGAGGGCCATCTGCGCGCTGGCGAGGTCGCGGTCCACGTCGGGATGCAGGGTGCGGACGATGCGCTTGCGGGAAAGGCCGATCAGGAGGGGGCGGCCGAGGGCCACGAGCGGGGCGAGGTTGTCTAGGATCGCGGCATCCTGCGGGCGCGTGGTGCCGAAACCGATGCCGGGATCGAAGACGAGGCGTTCTGGCGCCAGACCCAGTTCCGCGCTGCGCGCGGCGAGCCACGCGGCGATGGTTTCGGAAGGTCGCGCGTCGTCTTCGGGCAGCGCGTGCGCGACGCCGTGCATGAGGATGACGGGGAAATCCCTTGCGCTCGCGAATTCGGCCATGCCGGGGCGGGCGAGCGCGGCGACGTCGTTGAGGATCGCGGCGCCGTGGTCGAACGCGGCGCGGGCGACGGCCGCCTTGCTGGTGTCGATCGAAATCGGAAGGGTCAATTTGCCGGCCAGGCGATCGAGGACGGGCAGGAGGCGGCGGAGTTCTTCTTCCGCGGAAACGAGCTCATGGCCGGGGCGGGTGGATTCGGCGCCGAGGTCGAGAATCTGTGCGCCGTCGGCCTGCAACTTCAGCGCCTGGTCCTCGGCGGCGCCGGGATCGAGGAAGCGGCCGCCGTCGGAGAACGAATCCGGCGTGAGGTTCAAAATCCCCATCAAAACCGGAGGGGCG
>CAYTEK010000047.1:0-12021 GCA_964436715.1 uncultured Verrucomicrobiota bacterium
CGCGCGGAGCGCAACGCGCGCATCGTGGTGGAATGCGGGGGGCAGGTCGCGGCGCTGGCGGGCTGGCGGGTGAGCCGCGATTTCGCGGTCGCGGGGCCGCGCGCGGAATCGATCCGGATCCGCTTCAGCCCATGACGCCGCGGGTGCGCAGCTCGTAGTAGGCGGCCTTGCAGGCGCGGACGTCGGCGTAGGCGTCGTGGGCGCCTTCGAAGGCCTTCTGGAAGAGCTTGCGGTGCAGTTCGGTCAGGTTGGGATATTTGAAGCCGTAGAGGCCGGGGAGGGCGCAGAACTGGGTGGATTCCTTCATCGTGCAGTGCATCGGCTTCTTCAGGAACGGGGTGGCTCGGCCGAGGCGCAGGAATTCGGCACCGAGGATTTTTTCGTCGAAGGCAATGTTGTGGGCGACGGCGAAGGTGGCCTGCTCGACGTGCGGCAAAACTTCATCGAGGGCCTCCGCGAGGGCGATGCCTTCGGCGAGCGCGCGCTCGGTGGTGATGCCGTGGACGCGGGCGGCTTCGGGCGGGATGACGTAGCCCTGGGGGCGGATGATGCGGCAGGCGCTGGCGAGTTCGTTGCCGGCGTCGTCGCAGAGGATCCAAGCCAGCTGGACCATGCGGGGCCAGTTGCCGAGCGTGCGGGCGTTGAGGGGGGCGTTCCAGTCGCGCGGCAGGCCGGTGGTTTCGGTGTCGAAGAAGAACAGCCGCCGGTCCGACGGGCCGTTGAAATTGAGCTGCATGGTCATGGCGACAATGTACGCCGGGCGCGCCGGCGGCGCAATCCCGGGGCGCGGGAAACTCACGGCCGCAGGACGGCGTTGTCGATGAGGCGGGGTTGGCCGACCCAGACGGCGAGGGCGGCCAGCGCGGGGCGCGCGATGGGCCCGGCGAGGGGCTGGAGGGTTTCGTCGTCGACGATTTCGACGTAGTCGATCTTGGCGGCGGGCGCGCGGGCGACGACGGCGCGCATGGCCGCGACGAGCGCGGCGGGGTCGCGTTCGCCGGCGGCGAAGCGGCGTTCGGCTTCGTCGAGGGCGCGGCGGAGGCAGACGGCCTGCGGGCGCTGTTCGGCGGTCAGATATTGGTTGCGGGAAGAGCGGGCGAGGCCGTCGGCTTCGCGGGCGGTGGGGCCGGCGACGATCTCGACCGGGAAGCGCAGGTCGCGGACCATCCGGCGGATGATGCGCAGCTGCTGGGCGTCTTTTTCGCCGAAGACGGCGACGTGCGGCAGGACGAGGTTGAACAGCTTCGCGACGACGGTGCAGACGCCGGCGAAGTGGCCGGGGCGCGCCGCGCCGCAGAGCGTGCGCGAAAGGGAAGATTCGATCACGCCGACGGAGGCGCCTTCGGGATACATGTCCGGGACGGAGGGATGGAAGATCAGATCGACGCCTTCCCGTTCGCACAAGGCGCGATCGGCTTCGAAGGTGCGCGGATAGGCGGCGAAATCCTCGTTGGGGCCGAACTGCGTCGGGTTGACGAAGATGGACACGACCACGACGTCGGCGCGGGTTTTCGCGAGGCGCACGAGGGAGAGATGGCCGTCGTGCAGGTTGCCCATGGTGGGCACGAAGGCGAGGCGCTTGCCCGCCGCGCGGAGCGCGAGGGCGGTTTGCTGCATTTCAGAAGCGGAGGCGATGATTTTCATGTCCAACCGTGGAACCGTGAACCGGCATCACTCGTAGCAGTGTTCGGGGCCGGGGAAGGCGCCGCCGGCGACGTCGGCCTGGTAGGCGGCGGCGGCGGCGGAAATCTGCTGGCCGAGATCGGCGTAGACCTTGACGAACTTGGGATGGAAATCGCCGGAGAGGCCGAGCACGTCGTTGATCACGAGGATCTGGCCGTCGCAGCCGGGGCCGGCGCCGATGCCGATGACGGGGATCGGGACGGCCGCGGACACCTGCGCGCCGAGCGCGGCGGGGACGGCCTCGAGGACGACGGCGAAGGCGCCGGCATCCGCGACGGCGCGGGCGTCGGCGACGAGCTGCCGGGCGGCTTCGTCGCCGCGGCCCTGCACGCGATGGCCGAGGACCTTGACGCTTTGGGGCGTGAGGCCGACATGGCCGAGGACGGGCACGCCGTTTTGGACGAGCGCCGCGATCGTGGGCGCGCGGAATTCGCCGCCTTCGATCTTGACGGCCTGGCAGCCGGTGCGCTGGATGGCGCGGCCGCAATTGCGCAGAGCCTGTTCGACGGAAGCCTGGTAGGTCATGAAGGGCATGTCGACGACGACCACGGCGCGCGCCGCGCCGCGCACGACCGCGGCGGTGTGGCGCAGCATGTCGACGAGGGTGACGGGCAGGGTGTTGTCGTAGCCGAGGAGCGTGGTGCCCAGCGAGTCGCCGACGAGAAGCAGGGGGATGCCGGCGGCGTCGAGCAGCCGGGCGGTCTGGTAGTCGTAGGCGGTCAGGGCGGCGATTTTGGCGACGCCTTTCATGGCCGCGATGGCGGCCGGGGTCAAACGCTTGGGAACGGAATTCATGGGCACTCCTTTTACCACTCGGCCATGACCGGCCGGACGTCTTGTCCGGGCGGGAGCGCGGCGAGGATGTCGCGCACGCGGCGGTCGTGGCCGGGGAGGACGAGATAGCCGCGGACGTCGGCCAGCGGCTGGAGAACGAAGCGGCGCTTGGTCCAGCGCGGATGGGGGACGACGAGGCCGCCGCTGCGGATGGTCTGGCCGTCGTAGTAGATGACGTCGACGTCGATGGTGCGCGGCAGGTTCGGGCGCAGGGACCGCTTGCGGCCGAGGGCGAGTTCGATCTTCTGGAGTTCGGCGAAGAGCCGGTGGGCGTCCAGCGACGTGCCGACGATCAAGACGGTGTTGTAGAACGGGAGGCTGGAAAATTCCTCGGGGACGCCGACGGGGTCGGTTTCATAGAGAGGCGCGGAAGCGAGCACGGAGACTTCGGGAATCGCGGCGATGGCGGCCCGCGCCGCCCGGAGGGTAGCGAGGCGATCGCCGAGATTGGCGCCGAGGCTGAGGCCGGCTTCGATGCCGTTCATGCGGACGCTCCGGGAACGAGGCCGAGGACGTCGCGCATGCCGTAGAGGCCGGGCGCGTGCCCGGGCAGCCACGCGGCGGCGCGCAGGGCGCCGATCGCCAGCGTGTCGCGCGAAGTCGCGCGGTGGGAAAGTTCGAGGCATTCGCCGTCGGCGGCGAACAGGACCGTATGGTCGCCGACGATGTCGCCGCCGCGGACGGCATGGAAGCCGATCTGTTTTTCGGGGCGTTCGCCGGACAGGCCGGAACGGCCGTCGATCGCGACGTCGGCGAGGTTCCAGCCGAAGCCTTGGGCGGCGGCCTCGCCGAGATAGAGGGCGGTGCCGGACGGCGCATCCTTCTTGCGGCGATGGTGGCGTTCGACGATTTCGCAATCGTAGCCGCGGCCGCGCAGGACGTGGGCGGCCTGCGCGACGAGGGCGTGGAGCAGATTGACGCCGACGCTCATGTTGGCGGAAAGCACGACGGGAATCCGCCCGGCGGCCTGTTCGACGGCGCCGCGTTCGGCGGCGTCGAGCCCGGTGGTGCCGACGACCCACGGGACGCCGGCGGCGGCCAGCTGCGGCGCGGCGGCGGCGGTGGCGGCGTGGAAGCTGAAATCGACGGCGACGGCGGGGCGCGCGGCCAGCGCCGCGCCGAGGTCGGCGGACACGCGCACGCCGAGGGCGCGGACGCCGGCGGCGGCGCCCGCGTCTTGTCCGATCAGCGGCGAGTCGGCGCGGTCGATGGCGCCGGCCAGTTCGAGGCCGGGCACGGCACCGCCGGCGACGAGCCGGGTGATGGCCTGGCCCATGCGGCCGGCCGCGCCCAACAGCAGGATTTTCGTGGCGGCAGCCATGGCTACTTCACCAGACCGCATTTCCGCAGGGTGGCGCGGAGCTTGCCCTTGTTGTCGAGGCCCATTTCGCACAGCGGCAGGCGGTAGTACGCATGCCCGAGGCCGGCCATTTCCATGGCGGCCTTGATGGGGATGGGATTGGTCTCGAGGAAGACGTCGGTGAACAGCCCGTAGTAGCGATAATGCAGTTCGCGGGCTTCGTCCCAGCGGCCGGCGGCGGCGGCGTGGACGAGGTCGGCGACGGCGCGCGGCGCGACGTTGGAGGCGACGCTGATGACGCCCGCGGCGCCGACGGCCATCATCGGCAGGGTGAGGGCGTCGTCGCCGGAAAGCACTTCGAGCGGGCAGGCCGCCTTGATGCGGCTGACGCGATCGACGCTGCCGGCGGCTTCCTTGACGCCGACGATCCGGGGATTCTGGGCGAGTTCGGCGATGGTGGCCACGGCGATTTCGCAGGACGAGCGGCCGGGCACGTTGTAGAGGACGACGGGCAGGCCCAGTTCCGCCACGGCCGCGAAATGCCGGATCAGGCCGGCCTGGGTCGGCTTGTTGTAGTAGGGGGTGACTTGAAGGGTGCCGTCGGCGCCGACGTCGCGGGCGCGCGCGGTCAGTTCGAGGGCTTCGGCCGTGGAATTGGCGCCGGAACCGGCGAGCACCTTGACGCGGCCGGCGGCGGCGGCGACCACGACGCGGATGACCTCGACGTGCTCTTCCAGGTCGAGCGTGGGGGATTCGCCCGTCGTGCCCACCGGCACGAGGCCGTCGATGCCGCCGGCGATCTGGAATTCGACCAGCTCGCGGAGCTGGCCGTAATCCACGGATCCGTCGGAGCCGAAGGGGGTGATCAAAGCGGTGTATGCGCCTGCGAACATGGTTTTGGCCTTTGGTTGGAGTTGAAAGCGGCATTGTGGGAAAAACAGGGCAAATGAACAGCAAAAAAAGCGGGCGAAAAACGGTTGCCGCGGAAGAAGGCGTCGGCTATGTTGCCCCCGACATGTCCAAGGAACAATCTCAGGCCACGATGCGCATCGACATCACGCCGGCGATGCTGGAGCAGCTCCAGCAGGCGCCGACGCCGGGCGGCGTGCGCTTGGCGGGCCGTTCCGCGCCCGCCCATCCGGGCGCGACGGGGGTGATCCGGATCCCGGCGGGGCCGGCGGCGCGCCCGCAGGGCGGGGAAGAGTTCCAGACGCTGCTGCAGAGCATCTACGACGCGGTGTTCATCACCGATCCGCAGGGGGCGATCGCGAGCGTGAACGTGCGCGCGGAACAGTTCTTCGCCAGCACCCGGACGGAGCTGTGCAAGCGCAACGTGCTGGATCTGTTGTGCGGGGCGGAGCGCGGTCTGCTGGACACGATCCTGGGCTCGCTGGAAAACAACCGGTTCGTGCTGATCCAGGCGCTGTGCCGGCGCGCGGACGAGACGATGTTCCCGGCCGAGATTTCCGTCAGCCGCCTGCCGATGGGCGGCAAGGTGCACCTGAGCTTCTTCATCCGCGACATCACGGTGCGCAAGGAGCAGGAAGAACGGCTGAAGACGGGCTACAACGCCCTGCAGAACTCGGGCAGCGGCATTGCCGTCGCGGACGTGGAATTCGCGCTGGCGGGCTACGTGAACCCCTCGATGCTGACGCTGCTCGGCTTGGAGACGGTGGAAGAGGCCTATGCCTGCAACTTCCGCCAGTTCCTCAAGGACGAAGCGCTGGCGGCGGACATGATCGAAGCCGTGAAGGCCGGCGAGACCTGGACGGGCGAGCTGGAAATGCAGCGCAAGGAAGGCACGCTCTTCTTCGCGCAGGCCTCGCTGGAACCCAACTTGAATCCGGACGGCGCGATGACCGGCATCGTGATCTCGCTGCTGGACGTGACGCCGCAGCGCCACGCGCAGCAGCAGCTCGAGCTCACCGCCGCGCAGCTGCGGCAGAAGAACCAGGAAATGGAAGCGGACCTGCGCCTGGCCCGCGACCTGCAATACGCCTTCTTGCCGGCGGCCTATCCCGCCGTGGCCACGACCGACCCGGCGCGGGCCGGGCGGCTGGAGTTCGCGCACGTCTACCATCCGAGCGGCCTGGTGGGCGGCGATTTCTTCGACATCCTCGCCGTTTCGGAGCATCAGGTGCTGGTGTTCATGGCGGACGTCATGGGGCACGGCGCGCGCGCCGCCCTGGTGGTGGCGACGCTCCGCGGCCTGCTGGAACAGCTCGCGAAGGAAACGCGGGAACCCGGCGAATTCATGACCCGCTTGAACGCGGCCTATTCCAAGATCTTCAGCAGCGCCGGGGATCTGATGTTCGCGACGGCCTGCTGCGTGAGCTTCGATTTGGCGACCGGCAAGATCCTCCACGCGAACGCGGGCCATCCGCTGCCGCTGGTGATCGATCCGGACGGCACGGTGCGCGGCGCGCGGGTGGCGCAGGCCGGCCTGGGTCCGGCGCTGGGCTTGTTCGCCGACGCGCGCTACCAGCACGTCGAAGCGGCGCTGGTGCCCGGCAAGCGCGTGATCTTCTACACCGACGGCTTGACGGAAGCCCGCAACGCCGAGCAGCAGGAATTCGACGTGCAAGGCATGCTGGCTTCCCTCCAGGCGCACGGCGCCGAACCGCTGCCGGCCTTGCTGGACGCCTTGGTGTGCGACGTGATGGATTTCACGGGGGCGACGGTGTTCGAAGACGACGTCTGTCTTCTGGCCGTCGGTTACGTCGGGGACGGCAACCAAACCATGTGAAAAAGGAAACGAGATGATCAAGAGCTTCAAATTGGGATTCGCGGTCGCATGCGCGGCGGCCTGGGCGATGCAAGCGCTGGCGCAGCAGGCCATCCAACCTTCGCCGGCCTATCAGCCGCGTCCCGTCGCCGGCCAATATCCGGCCGCACCGGCGGTCGCGCCGGGAACCGCAACCTATCCGGCGCAACCGGCGCCGCAAATGACCTTGGCGCCCGCGGCCTACGACGCCGAGGCGGAAGCGGAAATCGGCGAAGACGAAGAAGGCCTGTACTGGGTCTGGGGCCAGAAGTGGCCCGGCTTGGCGCTCGGCCCCAAGATCGGCACGACGGGCCTCGGCCTGGAACTCGTGTTCGGCATCAACGAATACCTGAACGTGCGCGGCGGCTTCAACTACGGCTCGTTCACGTGGAACCAGGAATTCGGCGACACGGACTACGACATGGACATCACCATGACCAGCTTCCCGCTGCTGCTGGACGTCCAGCCCGGCGGCGGCCACTTCCGGATCTCGGCCGGCCTCTTCATCCAGCCCGGCACGGAAGCGGACATCGATTCGACGCCCGACGAACCGACGCAAATCGGCGCGCACACCTACAATCCCGACACGATCGGCACGCTGTCCGGCCACGTCGACGTGGATGGCGTCGTGGCGCCCTACCTGGGCATCGGGTTCGGCAACGCCGTCGCCGAAGACCAGCTGCTGACCTTCACCTTGGACCTCGGCGTGGTCTTCCAGGCCTACGACGTGTCGCTGACTTCCGACGGCGCGGGCATGACCGCCAAGTTGGACACCTTCCGCGAAGACGTGAAGAAGGAAGAGCAGAACATCCAGGACGACTTGGACGATTGGAAGATTTTTCCCGTCCTGACGCTGGGCCTCGCCTGGCATTTCTAGCCGTTCCGGCGGAGATTCATCGCCTCTTCAGGCGTCGGCGGATAGAGTGCCGAACATGAAACGCTGGCTTTGCCTTGGGTTGACGTTTGCGAGTCTCCTGCGCGCCGCGCCGGGGCAGACCAACGGCATTTTCGCCGACTTCTCCACTTCGCTGGGCGCGTTCACCGTCTGGCTCGACCACGAGCGCGCGCCGCGCGCCGTCGCCAGCTTTGTGGGGCTCGCGACGGGGGAGAAAAGTTGGGCGGACCCGCAAGGCAACGTCTGGCATGGTCGGAAATTCTACGACGGTTCGATCTTTCACCGCGTGTTGAATGTCATCACGACAAACGGAACGGTCCAAACCAACGGCATCGCCATTCAAGGGGGCGGGATTCCCTCTTGCGGCATTTCGTTCGCGTATCTGCCAGGTGGGCCGGCGGACAGCGATGGATATGGATCCTACTTCATCACCACGAATCCGCCGGGGGTAACCACCAACGATTTCATCGGCGGGTTGATTCCCTTCACGACGGCCAATGCCGCAGCCGTGCCGACCAACTATACTTACGGCGGCGAAACGATGGAAACGAATGCGGCGGCGCTGACCCGAACGGTCATCTACCTGTTGGCTTGGTCTTCCAACGCAACCAAGTACGTGGTCAATACCTATTCGGCGGAGTCGTGGTATACCAATGTCACGCTTCAGGAAGTGGAAACAACCAATTGGGCCACCATCTACACGGTCACGACGAATACGGGCGCGACGCCGGAAATTCTGCTCCACCGGGTTCAGTTAAGCATAGCGACCACCACGACCATCCGCGGGGTCGTGGCCGGCACCAACTTCGCCAACGCGGGATATTACATGTTGGATTCGGCGACGAACGGGCTGGCGCATTCCAATGGCGTGATTTCGATGGCGAATTCCGGCCCGAACACGGACGGTTCGCAGTTTTTTGTGATGACCACGAACTGGCCGAACTGGAACGGCAGCTATACCGTGTTCGGGCATGTGACGACGGGCATGAACGTGGTGACGTCGATCGCCGTCGTGGCCGTGCAGGGGGCAGGTTCGCGCCCGGTCACCGACGTCGTGCTGAGCAACGTCGTGATTCGGCGCGTGGGCGCGGCGGCAGCGGCGTTCAACGTCGCTTCGCAGGGATTGCCGATGGTGGAATCGGCCGGGATCCGCGTGGATGCGGCGGGGGGGGCGATCCGGGTCGAGGCGGAAATTCCCGCCTATTCGGATTGCCGGTTCCGCGTTTCGACGAACGGCCTGCGAACGTGGATTTCCGAAGATTGGGGGTATTTCACCAATGCGTCTTCGCAGATGAGACAAACCAGCGTCTTGGCCGGGTCGAAGGCGTTTTTCCATGTGTCGGCCGTTCGCTATCAGGAGGCCTGGACGGCGCCGACCAGCCATGTTGGCCATGTTTTCAACTTCGATTGGGACACGGATCCCGTCACCCATTATCGAGCGGCCTTCACGAATGCCACCGGAACTTGGGAAAGGACCCAGGGCGCCCTTACTCTTTCCGGGGATATCCAGGGAGTGCCCTATGTGCCCTATTGGACGGAGTCACCCTATTCGGCGAAACTCTATTTTGCGGACAACGCCGCGGCGGGGGGGCAATATTCTTACTCGTTGTGGTTTGATCCGGGCAAGACAACCAATCGATTTACATGTGTGATGCGGCCATGGGCGGGCGGAAGCTATTCCATTTCCGGCACGTTCACGGCGGAGTAGGGGGGACTAGGGCAGCGGGAGGGCGGATAGGAAAAGCGTTTTTTCCTCAATTTATTATTGCCTTTTCCGGGTCGCCCGGGCCATAGTGTCGCCATCTTCGGGCAAACCCCTCCTGCGGAGGGGCACAATCAAGGAGCGAACGATGAAGGCAATGAAGCTGTGGTGTGCTGGATGGATCGGAATGCTGGTGCTGGCCGGCGCGGCGCTGGGACAAACGCGCGACGTCACCTTCTCGGTGGACATGGGCGTGCAGATCGATCTGGGGAACTTCAATCCGGCCACGATGGGAGTGGACGTGCGGGGCGGCTTCAATGGCTGGGGCCAGACGGCCCTGGCCCGCGCCGGCACGACGACCGTCTATGCCGCCACGATTTCCGTCACGACCAACGAAGGCGCGTCGGTGGGATACAAGTTTTACTATCATTCCGACGTGGACAACTGGGAAAACGACCCCAACCGCACCTTCCTCATGAGCGCGGAACCGCAGGTGCTGGACACGGTGTATTTCAACAACGAAGAACCCGTGCTCAACAGCTTGACGCTCGCCGGCACCTGGAATCCCGATGCCGTCGGGGATTATCCCTTCACGTTGACCCGCGTGGGGGCGGTCAGCAACGACATCGTGCTGACGAGCAGCAACACCAATGCCGTGACGGTTCCCGCCGGCGTGACGTTCGTCTCCAATTCGGTGGCGTTCAACGCCACGGTGGTCAGCCTGACCGCCGGTTCCGCGACGATCGTCGCCAGCAACGAAGCGACAGGCGTTTGGACGGAATACGTGATCACGCCCGTGGCCCCGCAGTTGTCCTTGGCCGGGCCGTGGGAACTCTTCGCGCTGGCGCCGGCGGAATACGCCGTGAACCGCCTCGGCGCGGTGGGGGATGACGTCGTCCTGAGCAGCAGCGACGCCGGCGTGCTGACCGTGCCCGCCGCCCCCAACTTCGCCGCGGGCGCCACCAGCGCGACGTTCAGCGCCACCGCCGTCGGCTACGGCGCGGCGACGATCACGGCCAGCAACGCCGCCAGCGGCGCGTGGGCGACCTTCGACGTGACCGTCGCGGAACCGGCGCTGTCCTTGACCGGGCCGGCCACCGTCTGGACGGGCGGCGCCAAGTACTACGTGCTCCGGCGCAACAGTTCCACGGCCGTCGGCGCCTCCGTCAATTTGACCAGCACCGACACGAACCGGCTGACCGTGCCCGCCACCGTGGAATTTCCGGAAGGCGCGAACACCCTCTTCTTCCAGGCCATCGGCGTGGCCACCGGGGCCGTGACGATCGCGGCGGACAACGACGACGTCGATCCCGCCGAACTCGCGGTCGCCGTGGCCGACCTGCCCGGCGTGCTCGCGGCCGACCACTCGGGCAACTATACGCCCGAGACCTTCGTCAACGGCGCGAACCTCGGCACGGGTTTCGGCGTCTGGGATTTCTGGAACCTGCCGGCGACCCTGGGCGATTCGACGGCCGGCGGCGGCGGCGATTTGAACGACACCAACGGCGTGTCGTTCCGCTTCATGGGCGACGGCACCAATGGCTACTGCAACGCGCGGCGCAATTTCGCCGAGGCGCTCAAGGCCGGCGACGTGTTCAGCTTCACGTTCACCTACAACTGGGTTGGCGGCAACCGCGGCGTGGACATCTACTCGGGCAACCAGGAACAGTTCGCCAACCTGATCAACGTCGGCGAGGGCAATGCCTTCGGCGTGAACGGCGCCGTCATTTCGACGGAATACACGCCGGGCGCGGTGGTCTACGTCGAAATCGCGCAAAAGGCGGACGGCATCGAAGTCTACCTGACCCGCGCCACCAACGGCATCGTCAATCTGGCCTACACGACCAACATCGCCCACGGCGCCGGCGCCACGAGCATCGCGATGTACTGCGGCGGCTATTCCGACGTGCCGGAAAACAACGTCAACTACGCGATCTTCATGAACGTCCTGCGCATCGTCGGCGTCGAGCCCACGCGCCTGACCTTCACCGGCGGCACCTGGGATCCGGACGCGCCCGGCGACTATCCCTTCGAGTTGACGCGCTCCGGCGCGGTCGGCGACGACGTCGTCCTGACCAGCGACAACCCGGCGGCGGTGACCGTTCCCGCCGGCGCGACCTTCGGCGCGGGCGAGGACGTCCTGGCCTTCACGGCCACCGTCGTCAGCGTTACCAGCGGCTCCGCGAAGATCGTCGCCAGCAACGTGGTCAGCGGCGCCTGGGCGGAATACGACGTCCACCCGATCGCCCCGGATTTGGGCATCGACGGCCCGTGGCAGGTCTACGGGCTGGGCGCGGTGCAATACACCCTGACCCGTACCGGCGCCGTGGGCGACGAGATCGCGCTGAGCAGCTCCGACACGAACGTGCTGACCGTCGCGCCCACGGCGACCTTCGGCGCGGGCGAAACCGCCATCACCTTCTTCGCCACGGGCGTGGCCTACGGCGCGGCGACGCTCTACGCGACGGACGCGGTTTCCGGCGCGACGGCGGACTTCACCGTCAACTTCCTGCTGCAGCCGAATCCGCCGATCGAGACGCTGTCCTACAATCCGGCGACCCTCAGCCTGGGCTTCGCGGTGCCGTCCGGCTACGTGCTCGACGTGGTCTACGGCGCCGACGCCCAGACGACGAACCAGTACTGGAACTTCCTGCCGTTGTCCAACGGCGTGGATTACGTGGTGACCGGCACCAACGTCGTGCTGACCACCACCAACGCCGCGCGCCGGATCGTCCGCGTCGGCCTGACCGCGGAATAGCCGCGGCCGCGCCGTGCGCCCCCGCCGGGAAATCCGGCGGGGGATTTTTTTTGCTCCCCATGCGGTTCGGCGCGGCTCGCCGGTT
>CAYTEK010000047.1:12031-19514 GCA_964436715.1 uncultured Verrucomicrobiota bacterium
CGCCGTGGAAAAAAGTTTTCCACACCGTGGAAAAACCGGCCAAAGTTTTTCCACGCCATGGAAAAGCGGGCGTTGGCGGCGCAAGCGGCGCCGGACCGCCGGGGGAGAACGGGCCGGTAAAGCGTTTCGAGCATGGGATTTGCCGGCGGTTTTCGCCGGCGATGGCTTGACAAACCGGGGCGGAGGACGGATGATCGCGCGGATTTTTCCACGCCGTGTGCCGCGTGGATTCGCTTTAGAAAAAAACGGGGCCGCCAGGCCCCCAACACGGAGAACAACATGGCCAAGAAGAAATACGTCTATTTTTACGGCTTCGGGAAGGACAACACCGAAGGCGACGCCTCGATGAAGGCGATCCTCGGCGGCAAGGGCGCGAACCTCGCCGAAATGGCGAACGCGGGGCTGCCGGTGCCGGCGGGCTTCACGATTTCGACGGAAGCGTGCGCGTACTATTCCTCGCACAACAACAAGTATCCCGAGGGCATGCTCGAGCAGCTCAAGACCCAGCTGAAGAAGCTGGAATCCAAGATGAAGAAGAAGCTCGGCGATCCGACGAACCCGCTGCTGGTGTCCGTCCGCTCGGGCGCGGCGATTTCCATGCCGGGCATGATGGACACGGTCCTCAACCTGGGCCTCAACGACAAGTCGGTGCTCGGCTTCATCGCCAGCACGGGCAACGCGCGCACGGGGTGGGATTGCTACCGCCGCTTCATCGACATGTTCGGCGACGTGGTCATGGGCCCCACGACCGGCCTGACGCACCATGATTACGAAGTGGCGATGTCCGAGCTGAAGAAGAAGTACGGCGCGAAGGAAGACACCGACCTGACGGCCGAGCAGCTCCAGGAACTGTGCGAGATCTACAAGAAGGTCTACGTGCAGAAGGTCAAGAAGCCCTTCCCGCAGGATCCGATGGAACAGCTCCTCGCGGCCGTCAACGCCGTGTTCGGCAGCTGGAACAGCGAGCGCGCGATCAAGTACCGCCAGATCAACAAGGTGACCGGCCTGCTCGGCACCGCGGTCAACGTCTGCTCGATGGTCTACGGCAACATGGGCGACGAGTCCGGCACGGGCGTGGCGTTCACGCGCGACGGCGCGACGGGCGACGAAGCCCCGATGGGCGAATACCTCATCAACGCGCAGGGCGAAGACGTCGTGGCCGGCATCCGCACGCCGAAGCACATCGACGACATGCCCAAGGAGAAGAGCCCCGTCTGGAAGAAGGCGCACGCCCAGCTCATGGCGATCATGAAGAAGCTGGAGAAGCACTACAAGTATCCGCAGGACGTGGAATTCACGGTCGAGCAGGGCACGCTGTGGATGCTGCAGACCCGCAACGCCAAGCGCACCGGCCTGGCCGGCGTCCGCTGGGCGGTGGAAATGGCCACGGGCAAGGACTTCTACACCGGCAAGGCGCAGGACAAGATCCTGAAGCCGGACGAGGCGATCGCGACGCTGTCGGGTTCCGACCTCGAACAGCTCCTGTTCCCGATCTTCGACGTCGCGGCCGAGAAGAAGGCCAGCGCCCTGACGAAGGGCCTGCCGGCCGGTCCGGGCGCGGGCGTGGGCCAGATCGTCTTCGACGCGGCGGCCGCCGAAGCGGCGGTCAAGGCGAATCCCTCCGCAAAGGTCATCCTGGTCCGCCACGAGACGAGCCCCGAGGACGTCGGCGGCATGTGGGCGGCGCAGGGCATCCTGACGAGCACCGGCGGCATGACCTCGCACGCGGCCGTCGTGGCGCGCGGCTGGGGCAAGTGCTGCATCGCCGGCGCCGGCGATCTGGTCATCGACTACGCGGCCAAGACGATCTCCGCGGGCGGCCAGACGCTGAAGGAAGGCGACTGGATCAGCCTGAACGGCTCGACCGGCATCGTGTACGTCGGGCAGATCCCGACCGAGGCCAGCCCCGTCGTCAGCGGCGTGGTCGGCGGCAAGAAGGAAGCCCAGAAGCACCCCATCTACAAGATGTACAAGCAGGTCAGCGATTGGGCGGACAAGTACCGCAAGATCTACGTCCGCACGAACGCCGACAGCCCCAAGGACGCGGAAGCGGCCCGGGCGTTCGGCGCGCAGGGCATCGGCCTGTGCCGCACCGAGCACATGTTCTTCGAGGGCGACCGCATCTGGGCGATCCGCGAGTTCATCCTCGCGCAGGATCTCCCGGCCCGCGAAAAGGCGCTGGAGAAGCTGCTGCCGCTGCAGCGGAGCGACTTCGAAGGCATCTTCAAGGCCATGGACGGCTACGGCGTGACGATCCGCCTGATCGATCCGCCGCTGCATGAGTTCGTGCCGCAGGATCTGGCGGGCCAGACCGAGATGGCCAAGCGCATGGGCACGACCGTCGATGCCGTGGCCGCGCGCGTGAAGAAGCTGCACGAGCAGAACCCCATGCTGGGGCATCGCGGCTGCCGCCTTTCGATCACCTATCCCGAGCTGTGCGTCATGCAGACCCGCGCGATCATCGAGGCGGCCTGCAACGTCGCCAAGACCGGCCGCAAGGTCCTGCCCGAAATCATGGTCCCGCTCATCGGCACCAAGGCCGAGCTCGACTATTGCGCCGAGATCATCCGCAAGACCGCCGACGCCATCATCAAGGACCGCAAGTCCAAGGTGAAGTACATGGTCGGCACGATGATCGAGATCCCGCGCGCGGCCCTGACGGCCGACGCGATCGCCGAGAGCGCCGAGTTCTTCAGCTTCGGCACGAACGACCTGACCCAGATGACGTTCGGCTTCAGCCGCGACGACATCGGCTCCTTCCTGCCGGACTATCTGAACAAGAAGATCCTGCCGGTCGATCCGTTCCTGCAGCTCGACGCTTCCGGCGTCGGCCAGCTGGTGGAAATGGCGGTCAAGAAGGGCCGCTCCACCCGGCCGGAACTCAAGTGCGGCATCTGCGGCGAACACGGCGGCGATCCGGCTTCCGTCAAGTTCTGCTGCAAGGCCGGCCTGAACTACGTGAGCTGCTCGCCCTATCGCGTGCCCATCGCCCGGTTGGCGGCGGCCCAGGCGGCGCTCGGCAAGTAAAACGGTCGTTTCCGCGAGGAAATTCCCGCGTCCGCCCCCGGTTTTCCGGGGGCGGATTTTTTTGTGGAAAACGCGGGGCGACGCCGGTTGCTTTCGGCGCCGGATTTGGTACGGTGGCTTCCATGAACAGGAGCCCGCTCGAGACCGGAATTTTCGCCGCGCTGGCGGCGCTGTGTCTCGCGCTCGCCGCGGGCTGCGACCGCGCGCCGGACGAGCGCCGCGACGCGCGCGACCGCAACCTGCGCCGCGCGCAGGCGGCGCGCGCGGCGGAAGACGTCGACGGCGCGATCCGCTGGTGCGAAAAGGCCCTGCGGCGCCGGCCGGATTCGGCGCTGGCGCATCGCGAACTCGGGCTCATGTACGACCACTACCGGCAGGAATACGTGCTGGCGCTGTATCACTACGGACGCTATCTCGAGCTGCGGCCCGCCGCGGACGATCGCGCCGAGGTCGAGCAGATGATCCAGCACGCCCGCCTGTCGTTCGCCGCGCAGATCGAGTCTTCGCCGGAGGAACTCAAGCGCGTGCTGCAGTTGCGCGACGAACGCATCCGCGCGCTCGAATCGGAATTGCTCGCCCTGCGCGCGACGGGCGGCGCGCCGCCCGCCGCGGCGCCCGCCGTGGCCGCGGCGCCGGCAACCGCTGCCGCGCCGGCGGCGGCCGCCGCGACGCGCGTCCACGTGGTCCAGCCGGGCGAAACGCTGGGCACCATTTCCCTGCGCTACTACGGCACCCCCGCCAAATGGAAAACCATCTACGAAGCCAACCGCGCGCGCGTGCCCGATCCCAACAACGTGGGCGTCGGCGTGCGGCTGGACGTTCCGGAGTCTTGATTCGAGGAGAACGACATGGGCACCGATTTTTTCGACGATGATCTGGTCCGCCAGCGCGAGGCCGCGCTGAAAATCAAGCTGGACGGCGAGAGCGGCGGCGCGCCGCGCGACGGCCACATTCCGTCGTCCCGCGACCTGCCGAACCGGCCGGTTTCCGACCTGACGCTCACGCACCTCGCGCGCCACAAGCAGGAAGTGACCGACCAAATGGTGGACAAGGCGCAGGAACTGGACCGCCTGCGCGCCCGCCAGGAGGAACTGGAGCGGGAACGCCGCACGCTCGAGGAAATGCGCAAGAAGCAGGAGTCCTTCGACGCCGGCCGCCGCGAACTCAAGGGCCAGCTCAACGAAAGCCTGGTCCGCATGGAGAAGGAACAGCTCCAGGCCGAACGCCTCGCGCAGCTGCTCGACGAAACGCGCCGCACGTTCCGCGCCCGCCTCGACGAGGTGGCCGCACTGAACGAAGAAGAGTGGGCCGACGAGAACCTGCTCGACGAACTGAACCAGGCGCTGGCGGTGCTGGAGAACGTCCGCTCCGAGTACAACAAGGCGTTGGCCAAGATCGAGGCCGTGCATCCGCAGGCGTCCGCCGGCGGCGCCGCGCCGCGGCCGCTGACGTTCGACGTCGCGCCGGGCCTCGTCGCGGAATCCGGCCAGGGCTTCGCCTACTGGCTGCGCGCGGGCTTGGCGTTCACCTTGCCGCTGATGGCGCTGCTGGTGCTGCTGGTGCTGGCATGGATGGCGTTCGATTATTGGGCGTGACATGGCGACGACCCGCAAACGCAGCGCCTGGGAACGGCGCCTGAAGGAAATCGAGCGCGAGAAAACCGCGGTGCGCGCGCGCCTGGACGAGGTGCGCCGCTGGGCCGACGCCGCGCCCGCCGCCGCCCAATTGACGGCCGAACCGCGCCTGCGCGAAGCCGCCGTCCCGGACGGCTATCGCGAGTTCGCCGGCCGGCGCAATGCCGGCTTCGACGTCGTGGAGCGCGAAGCGGAAGGCGCGCCCGCCGACGAAACGTCCCTGGATTTCGCGCCCGGTCCCGACGGACTGGACGTCAAGCGCGTGGTGATGCCGCGCCTGCAGCGGACGGATCTGCTGCGGCCCGCCATCGGCGGCGCCGCATCGGCGACCCGGCTGATGGAGCCGGAGCACGACCGCTTCCGCAATTACTTCGGTTCCGCCGGCCTCAAGCGCGTGCGCGAGGCTCGCCGGGAACAGGGCAGCCAGCGCGCCCGCACCGTCTTCATGCTGCTGATGGTGGCCACGCTGGGCTTCATCCTGTTCCAGATGATCACCTAGCCGGCGCGGACGCGCGGCGAGGCGAGAAGGGGTTGGACGTTGTGAAGATTGCAGTGGCTTGTGGCGGAACCGGCGGCCACGTGTTTCCCGGCTTGGCGACGGCGCGCGAATTGTTGAGCCGCGGCCACGACGTCGCGCTGTGGCTGACGGGGCGCGACACCGAACAGTCGGCGCGCAAGGATTGGGACGGTCCCGTCGTCGAAGTGCCGGCCCGGGGATTCCCGTCGGGGTTTTCGTGGAAATCGCTGCAGACGGCCGGGAAGCTGGTCCAGGCCGTGCGGCAATGCCGCCGGGAAATGCGCCGGAATCGGCCGGACGTCCTGCTGGCGATGGGCTCCTACGCCTCGGTGGGCCCGTGCGGCGCCGCGCGGCTGCTGGGCGTGCCGATCGTCCTGCACGAAGCGAACGTGATCCCCGGTCGCGCCGTGCGCCTGTTCGCGCGGAGCGCCGCCGCGGTGGCGGCGGGGTTCGAGGAAACCCGTTGCCATCTGCGCGGCGCCAAGCTGGCGGTGGTGGGCATTCCGCTGCGCGAGGAACTGACCGCCGCCGCGAAGGAATTGCCGCCGCGTTCCGCGGCCGACCGGGAACCGTTCCGCTTGCTGATCGTCGGCGGCAGCATGGGCGCGCATCGTCTGAACGAAGTGGCGGCGGAAGCCTTGGCCCGCCTGAAGAAGGAAGGGCCGGCGTTCGCGGTCGTCCATCTCACCGGCCGCGACGACGAGGCGGCCGTGCGCGCCGCCTATCGGGCCGCCGACGTGCCGGCCGAGGTCATCGCCTTCACGAAGTACATGGCGCCGCTGTATCACGCCGCCGACCTGGCCATCTGCCGGGCGGGGGCGTCGACTTGCGCCGAATTGGCTTTTTTCGGCGTGCCGGCGCTGTTCGTGCCGTATCCGAACGCGGCCATGGATCACCAGACCGCCAACGCCCGCGCGCTGGAGAAACGCGGCGCGGCGGACGTCGTGGACGAAGCGGCGCTGTCTCCCGAATGGCTCGCCGCCTATTTGGCGCAGACGCTGCGCCGGCCCGATCGCCTCGCGCGCCTGCGCGAAGCCTCGCGCAAGGAAGGCGTGCAGGACGGCACCGCCGCGCTGGCGACGCTGGTGGAGCAGTGCGGCCGCAAGCCATGACGACGCAAGGCGGCAACTGGCGCGCCGACGTGCGGCGCCGGATTCAAGCGCCAGGTTCGCGCGTGCATTTGCTGGGCGTGGGCGGCATCGGCATGGCCGGCGTGGCGCGCCTGCTGGCGGCCAAAGGATTGGCCGTGACGGGCTGCGACGGCGGCGCGCCGCGCACGCTCGCTTGGCTGCGTTCCTGCGGCGTTCCCGCGACGACGGGCCACGATCCGGCGCACCTGGATGGCGTGGATTGGGCGGTGTTCAGTCCGGCGCTGCAGCCGGGCCATCCGGAACTCGCCGCGGCGCAAACGCGGGGGCTGCCGCTCTATCGCCGGGGCCAGGTGTTGCCGGTGCTGGCGGAATTCTGGAAAACCGCGGCCGTGGCGGGCACGCACGGCAAAACGACGACGTCGGCGATGATCGCCCACGCGTTGCGCGCCTGCGGCGTGGACGCTTCGTGGTGCATCGGCGGCGAACTGCCGCCGGACGGGGCTCCGGCCGGCATCGGAACGTCGGATTGGCTGGTGATCGAGGCCGACGAAAGCGACGGCACCTTGGCGCACTACGCGCCGGAAATCGCGGTGATCACGAACGTCGAGTTCGACCACATGGAGCATTTCGCGTCCAAGGAAGCGCTGGTGGAGTGTTTCCGGACGTTCGCGCGCCAGGCGCGGGCCGTGGTCTTTTGCGCGGACGATCCCGAAGCCGCCCGGATCGGATCGACGGTCGGCGGATCTTCCTATGGGTTTGCACCCGGCGCGGCTTATCGGGCGGTCGGGCTGGCCGCGAGCCCGGCCGGCACGCGCTTCGACCTGCAGGCGCCGGGCGGACGATCGGCTTCCGCGTTTTTGCCGCTGCCCGGCCGCCACAATGTGCTCAACGCGCTCGCGGCGTTGGCGGCGTGCGACCGGTGCGGCCTCGCGCTGGCGGCGGCGGCCGCGGCCTTGGCGAGCTTCGCGCTGCCGAAGCGGCGGTTCGAGCCGGTGGCGGAAGCGCGCGGCATCCGGATCGTCGCCGACTACGCGCATCATCCGTCCGAGATCCGCGCGCTGATCGATGCCGCCAAGCAGGCCGGCGCCGGACGGATCTGGGCCGTGTTCCAGCCGCACCGCTACACGCGCACCCGGGCGCTGGGCGCGGAGTTCCCGCCGGCCTTCGCCGGCGTGGCGGGCGTGATCCTGGCGCCGGTCTACGCGGCCAGCGAG
>CAYTEK010000047.1:19524-19771 GCA_964436715.1 uncultured Verrucomicrobiota bacterium
CGCCGCTGGAAGGGGGCACGTCGGAAGACCTGCTCAAGCACTTCTGGCGGCACGGCGGAACGCCGACCGAGCTGGCGAAAAACCTCGCCGAGGCGGCCGAATTCGTCGCCGCGCGCTGGAAGCCGGGCGATTGGGTGCTGGTCGTCGGCGCGGGAGACGTCGAAGACGTCGGACCGATGCTCAAGCAGAAGCTGCTTGATTTGGGGTAGGGATGGCTCTCCGAGCCGTCCGCGCTTTTCCAATTCCA
>CAYTEK010000048.1:0-269 GCA_964436715.1 uncultured Verrucomicrobiota bacterium
GCGGGGCCTCAGTAGTGGGCCTTGCCGGGGATGACGCCGCGGATGCCGCCCTTGGGGGCGGGATGGTCGCCGGCGCGGCGGGGGATCAGGTGCAGGTGGCAGTGGAACACCGATTGGCCGGCCGTTTCGCCGTCGTTGGCGCCGAAATTGAAGCCGCCGATGGCCGGAACGGCGGCCTGGAGTTCGGCGGAGAGCCGTTGCGCCAGCCGGTGGGCGGCGGTCCACTCGTCCGCAGTCAGGTCGCGGAACCAGGCGACGAGGCGCCGGGG
>CAYTEK010000048.1:279-19152 GCA_964436715.1 uncultured Verrucomicrobiota bacterium
CCTTCCTGCGCGAAGCGCCGATCCTGATGCTGGACGAACCGACCAGCTCCCTCGATGCCCGGGCGGAGCGGGAATTGCTGGCCGCGGTGATGGCCGGCAGCCAGGGCAAAACCACGATCATCGTGAGCCATCGGCTTTCGACCGTCCAGTCGGCCGACCGCATCCTGCTGCTGGCCGATGGCCGTCTGGTCGAAACCGGCAGCCACGCGGAACTCCTGAAAAGCGGCGGGGCCTATTCCGCGCTGTTCGCTCTCCATGCGCGAGAATCGACCTAACTTCCTTCCGCGGATATAGGTCAATGGACAAAGTAAATGCGCCTTTGGCGGAGTAAATGCGCCGGGGGCGCATTGAGTCTGTCCGAAAAGTCCGGTTGAGGAGAGGGCTTCGGGCCTTGGCGCGGCCTTTTGGCGGATTCGGCGGGTGAAAGTGCCCGAAAAAGTGCATGTAAATGCGCGGGGCGGCGCAAACCCGTTTTTCGGACATGGTAAACGCGCCCCCTGTCGGTGCGCCTGCGCGGAGGGTCTTCCCGCGCGGCGAAAAAGATCCCACAACAGACGGTAGGCTACCTGATCGACCCATGCTTGAGAAGGAATTCATTTGGGAAGATATTGCGTCTGTTGGTCGTCTGACTTGTTCAGGCAGAGCGTTCGCCGAACGCAGCGGTTGGTGATCCGCCCGAAGGCGCCCTTGTCGCTGGCGACGCGCCGGGAGATGACCTCACGCGACAGGGGCGAATGGTGCTTGCCGAGCTTGTCAGCGGTCTTCTTGAGCAACATGCCCGGCCGGAGCGCGTGCTCGATCTCCAGGCATTCGAGGTCCCGGAGGTCTTGGTTCTTCATCGTTGCGGTTCCTTTTCGTTTGTTGCGCCATGCGGATATGCAATGGCTTGACAAAGGAAGCCGCCGTTTCGGCAAAGATGGCAGACTAAACGCACCCCCCTCCCCCCGGGGGGAGGGGGCGGAGAAGGAGCCCTATCTCGACTGGCAGACTGAACGCGCCCCCATCCCTTGGCAAACCAGGCGCGCCTTTGCCAACGGCAGGGGGGCGCATTTACATTGTCAATTCACCGGCAGGATAAAACCGCGGCCGGAACCGGGCAAGCGTATTGACAGAAGCGGGCAAACCCCGCTATACACCCCAAACACTTTTCTTTTGGTGGCGAGATAGCTCAGCTGGTAGAGCAACGGACTGAAAATCCGTGTGTCATCGGTTCGATCCCGATTCTCGCCACCACTTTTTTTGCCTTGGAGGAGGAGGGGGGCTACCGCGGGTCGAAGATCAGCAGGTCCTGGGCGTCGGCGGACAGCACGAGCTGCGCATTCGCGATGCGCCAGCGGCGGGCCTGGGCGAGGAGGGACAGGTACAGGCTTTCGGCCTGCATGGCGGCGGGTTCGCCGGCCATTTCGGTCATGGCCAGCGCGCCGACGGAGAACGAGCCGTCGGCGGAGGCGGAACAATCGCCGCCGTAGGAATTGACGGCGGAACGGCCGCCGATCCGGCCGGCGGCGAACTCGGCGGTGATTTCGAAATCGGCGGGGTCGAGGGCGCTGGCGGACCAGGCCGCGAGCCGCCAGCGGGTGTCCGCCAGCGAAGCCGCGCCGGGTGCCGCATCGTCGTCCACGGCGCCTTGGACGTTCACGGTCAGGACGAAGGTCTGGTCGGCGGCGGTGGTTTCCCAGGAGCGGCGATAGACGAGGCCGAGGGTGGAGGTGCCCGGCCGCAGGGCTTCGAAGCGGAAGACGTAGGTGCCGCCGGAGCCGGCGGCGGACGAATCGGCGGCGTAGGTCGCCTCCGCGAGGCGCAGGCTGGCGGCGTCGATTTGCGCAACGGTCCATTCGTAGCCGGTGGTGGGATTGCCGGCGAGTTCGACGGCGAAGGTGGCGCCTGTGGCCAGGGCGATGGCGCCGCCGTTCTGGGAGGAATCGACGACGATGGCGGCGGAATCGGCGGACGAGTCGTCGCAGCCGAAGGCGAGGGCGAGGCCGGCGCCGGCGAGGCCGGCGAGAATCCAACGTTTCATGGCGAATTCCTTTCTGGCGGCCCCCAGCATAGCGGGGGGCGGGGGCGTTTGCCGCATAAATCGCGAAAAATCCTTTGCGGGCCGGGGCGAGGCGGCTACTATCCGACCACATTGTCAGTCGGGCAGGAGACCGCGCGCATGAACCAGATTTTATTCAAGGAGCAGCTCTCGCAGGACGTCTACCGGATGCGGGTGCGGGCGCCGTTGATCGCGGAAGAACGCAAGCCGGGCCAGTTCATCATCTTGCAGCTGGACACGGAATTCGGAGAGCGGATTCCGCTGACGATCGCCGACGCGGACGTGGCGGAAGGCAGCATCACGCTGATTTTCCAGGCGGTGGGCAAGAGCACGAAGCTGCTGGCGCAGATGCAGGCGGGCGAAAAGATCGCGAACCTGGTGGGGCCGTTGGGGCGGCCGACGCACATCGAGAAGTTCGGCACGGTGGTGTGCGTGGGCGGCGGCATCGGCACGGCGCCGCTCTATCCGATCGCGCAAGGCATGAAAAAGGCGGGCAACAAGCTGATCGTGATCATCGGGGCGCGGACGAAGGACTTGGTGATTTTGGAAGACGAAATGCGGGCGATCGCGGACGAGGTGATCGTCTGCACGGACGACGGTTCGCACGGGCGGAAATGCCTCGTGACCGAGCCGCTGAAGGAACTGTGCGAGCGCAGCCCGAAACCGGATTTGGCGGTGGCCATCGGCCCGCCGGTGATGATGAAGTTCTGCGCGCGGACGACGCAGCCGTACGCGGTGCCGACGGTGGTGAGCCTCAACACGATCATGATCGACGGCACGGGCATGTGCGGCGGCTGCCGGGTGACGGTCGGGGGCAAGACGAAGTTCGTGTGCGTGGACGGGCCGGAATTCGACGGCCACCAGGTGGATTTCGACCAGATGATCCAGCGGCTGGGCTCGTATCGCGAGCAGGAGCGGCTGGCGGCGGCGGGCTGCAACCTGCACGACGAAGCCGTGAAAAAAGGACTGAAGGAATGAGCTTCCACACTCCCGAATCGCTGCAAGAAGCCGCGCGCGCCGAGTGGGCGCGCCTTCAGGCGCTGCCCCAGCCCTTGAAGCCGCGCGAACGGCTGGCGATTCCGCCGCAGGAAATGCCGACGCAGGAACCGCTGGTCCGGGCGCGGAACATGCGCGAAGTGGCGCTGGGCTACTTCGAAGAACAGGTGCGGGTGGAAGCCGCGCGTTGTCTCCAATGCAAGAACGCGCCGTGCGTGCAGGGGTGCCCGGTGCGGATCGACATCCCGCGGTTCATCGCGGCGCTGGCCGCGGGCGAGCCGGCGAAGGCCATCGCGATCATCAAGGAAACGAGCCTGCTGCCGGCGGTGTGCGGGCGGGTGTGTCCGCAGGAGACGCAGTGCCAAGAGCCGTGCACGGTGGGCAAGAGCCTGAAATCCGTCGAGAAGGCGGTGTCGATCGGGCGGCTGGAGCGCTACGCGGCGGACTGGGAACGCGCGCAGGGCGCGGCGGCGGCGCCGGGCGGGGCGCCGCCGACGGGCAAGAAAGTCGCCGTGGTCGGCAGCGGGCCGGCGGGCATCACGGTGGCGGCCGACGTGCGCCGCGCGGGACACGAGGTGGTGCTGTTCGAGGCGTTCCACAAGGCCGGCGGCGTGCTGGTCTACGGCATTCCGGAATTCCGCCTGCCCAAGGCGATCGTCCGCGCCGAATTGGACACGCTGCGCCAGATGGGCGTGGAAATCCGCGCGAACTTCGTGGTGGGGCGCACGCGCAAGATCGTCGATCTGATCGACAAGGACGGGTTCGACGCGGTGTTCGTGGGGTCGGGCGCCGGCCTGCCGAAGTTCATGAACGTCGAAGGCGAAAACCTCGTCGGCGTGTATTCGGCCAACGAATACCTGACGCGGTCGAACCTGATGAAGGCCTACGACCGCGCGCACGCGGCGACGCCGATCCACGCCGCGCAGCGGGTGGCGGTGTTGGGCGGCGGGAACGTGGCCATGGACGCCGCGCGGACGGCGCTGCGCCTCGGCGCGAAGGAAGTGCACCTGATCTATCGCCGCACGGAAGTCGAAATGCCCGCGCGCGTGGAGGAGGTGGCCCACGCCAAGGAAGAAGGCGTCCAGTTCCACATGCTGCAGAACGCCAAGCGGATCCTGGGCGAAAACGGCAAGGTGACCGGCATCGAGTGCCTGCGTTACGAACTGGGCGAGCCGGACGCCAGCGGGCGCCGCCGCCCGGTGGAAATCAAAGGCAGCGAATTCACGCTGGGCATGGATGCGGTGATCGTGGCGATCGGCAACGAGTCGAACCCCCTGATCGAGCAGACGACGCCGGGGCTGGCCGTGGACAAGCACGGGCACATCGTCGTCGATGAAAACGGTCGGACCAGTCTTCCGAAGGTGTTCGCCGGCGGGGACATCGTGCTGGGCGCGGCGACGGTGATCTTGGCGATGGGCGAAGGCCGCAAGGCCGCCGCCGCCATCAACGAGCTGCTGAAGGGCTAGCTTGTTCATTGCGGCTTCATCCCGAAGAGAATAGAAACGGGCGGAGGGTGTAACCTTTCGCCCGTTTCGCGCGACCGAAAGGACAATGCCCTTTGGAGAACGAGATGCAGACGAAGAAAAGCAAAGCGTGGTGGCTCGGATTGCTGGCGCTGGCGGCGCTCGGCGGCGGCGTTTGGGCGTGGTTCCATTTCCGGCCCGCGAACGGCAACGGGACGGCGACGTTCAAGACGGCGGCGCTGGAGCGCGGCGACGTCGTGCAGACGGTGACCGCCAACGGCGCCTTGGGCGCGGTGCAGACGGTCGCGGTCGGCAGCGAAGTGTCGGGCAAGATCGTCGCTTTGTTCGCGGACTACAATTCGGCGGTGACGAACGGCCAGGTGCTGGCGCAGCTGGATGCCTCGACCTACGAGCGCCAGGTGGAACAATCCGAAGCCGAACTCGCCAGCGCGCAGGCGGCGCTCAAGCTGGCCGAGGCGAACTTCAGGCGGGCGGAAGAACTGAAGGCGCTGGCGCTGGTGAGCCAAGCGGACTACGACCAATCCGAAGCGAGCCTGGCGCAGGCCCGGGCGTCGCTGCAGGTGAAGGAAGCCGGCCTGAACAAGGCGCGCGTGGATCTCGAGAAGACGACGATCTATTCGCCGATGGACGGCGTCGTGATTTCGCGCGCGGTGGACGTCGGCCAGACGGTGGCCGCGAGCCTGAACGCGCCGACGCTGTTCACGCTCGCGCAGGATCTGCGGGCGATGCGCATCGAGGCGCAGATTTCCGAAGCCGACGTGGGGGGCGTCGCGGAAGGCCAGACGGTGACCTTCGCCGTGGACGCCTATCCGACGCTGACCTTCACGGGGCAGGTGAACCAGGTGCGGTACGAGCCGGTGACCAACCAAGGCGTCGTGAACTACGTCGCGATCGTGGACGTGGACAACGCCGACCTGAAACTGCGGCCGGGCATGACGGCCAACGCGTCGGTGGTGACCGCCCAGCGGGAGAACGTGCTGCGGCTGCCGAACGCCGCGCTGCGGTTCCGGCCGCCGGACGGCGTCGCGGTGGCGCCGCCGCCGCGGGCGGAGGCGCCGGAAGGCGCGCCCGGCGGTTCGGCGCGCCAAGAGCGGGAGCATGCCGGCGACGCTGCGCACAAGCGGGTGTATTTGGTGGACGACAAGGGCGGCTTGCGGATGCAGCCGGTGAAACTGGGCATCAGCGACGGCACGTGGACCGAACTGGTCGATTCCGCGCTCGCGGAGGGCGACTTGGTCGCGACCGGCACGCTGAGCGCCGCCGAAAAGGAATCGGCCAAGGCCAATTCGAGTTCGCCGTTCATGCCGCGGCCGCCGAGACCGCCGCCGGGGCGCTGAGGAGCCGGCGATGGACGCGAAACCGGTCATCGAACTGGACGACGTCGAGAAGGTCTACCAGACCGGCGAGGTCGCGGTGAAGGCCGTGCGCGGCGTGTCGCTGCAGGTGCTGCCCGGCGAATTCGTGGCGGTGATGGGCGCCAGCGGCTCGGGCAAATCGACGTTGATGAACGTGATCGGCTGCCTGGACCGGCCGACGGCGGGCCATTATCGCTTGGACGGCGAAGAAGTCGGAACGCGGACGAAGAGCGAACTGTCGCGGGTGCGCAACCAGCGTTTGGGCTTCGTGTTCCAGGGCTTCAACCTACTGTCGCGCACGTCGGCGCTGGAGAACGTGGAACTGCCGCTGCTGTATTCGCCGCACGGACACGGGCGGCGCGAGCTGCGGCGGCGGTCGCTGGCCGCGCTGGAACGCGTGGGCTTGGCGGACCGGGCGGAGCACCATCCCAGCCAGCTTTCGGGCGGCCAGCAGCAGCGCGTGGCCATCGCCCGCGCCTTGGTGAACGAACCGGCCCTGCTGTTGGCGGACGAACCGACCGGCAACCTCGACACGCGCACGAGCCTCGAAATCATGGCGATCTTCCAGGAATTGAACCGCAAGGGCATGACGATCCTGATGGTGACCCACGAGCCGGACATCGCCCAGTATTGCCTGCGCCAGATCGTCATGCGCGACGGCCGGGTCATTTCCGATCGGCCCGTGGAGAACCGCCTCGATGCGGCGACCGAGCTGGCGCGACGGAAAAGCGCGGAGGCGCCATGAAATTCTCTTCGACGTGGACGATCGCGCTGCGGGCGCTGCGGCGCAACCTGATGCGGTCGGGCTTGACGATGCTGGGCATCATCATCGGCGTGGCCGCGGTGATCGCGATGGTGGCCATCGGCACCGGCGCGAAGGAGCAGGTGGCCGCGAGCATCGCGCAGATCGGACAGAACACGGTGCTGGTGCTGTCGGGCGCGCCGTCGCGCGGCGGCGTGCGCGGCGGCTTCGGGAGCGCGCCCACGCTGACGCGGCAGGACTACGAAGCGATCCGCAAGGAGGTGTCCGGCGTGCTGCGGGCGACGCCCGACGTGCGCAAGAACGCGCAGGTCATGGCCGGCAACCAGAACGTGAACACGACGATCAACGGCGCCGGCGAGGTTTACGCGGACATTCGGGCCTGGGACTTCGCCGACGGCGGCAATTTTTCGTCCGCCGACGTGAAGGCGGCGACGAAAGTGGCGATCCTGGGCAACACGGTGGCGACCAATCTGTTCGGGGACGCGAGCCCCGTGGGGCAGATCGTGCGGATCCAGAACGCGCCCTATACGGTGGTGGGCCTGCTCAAGCCCAAGGGCATGAGCATGATGGGGTCGGACCAGGACGACGTCGTGCTGGTGCCGTGGTCGAGCGCGCTGGTGCGACTGACGGGCACGGATTCCTTCCGTTCCATCACCGTGCAGGCGGAAAGCGCGGAACAGGTGGAGCAGGTGATGGAAGACATCGGCGCCCTGCTGCGGCAGCGCCATCGCCTGCGCGACGGCGCCGAGGACGATTTCCACGTCCACAGCCAGCAGGAAATCATGGAAATGGCCACCTCGACGGCCAAGACGATGACGATCCTGCTCGGCGCCATCGCGGGCGTGTCGCTGCTGGTGGGCGGCATCGGCATCATGAACATCATGCTGGTGAGCGTGACGGAGCGGACGCGGGAAATCGGCGTGCGCATGGCGGTGGGCGCGCGCGGCGGCGACATCCTGCTGCAGTTTTTGGTGGAAGCGGTCGTGCTGAGCGTCGGCGGCGGCCTGATCGGCATCGGCCTGGGCGTCGGCGTGGCCAAGATCGTGTCGGCCAAGGTGGGCTGGAACACGCTGGTGTCGCCGGAATCGGTCGCGCTGGCGTTCGCGTTCAGCGCGGCGATCGGCATCTTTTTCGGTTTTTATCCCGCGCGCAAGGCGGCGGGCTTGGATCCCATCGAGGCATTGCGATATGAATGAAGAAATCAGGATCCGGGGTGCGGGGTTTCGGGGCCTGCGGCGCGTGTTGGCGCTGGCCGTCGCGTCGTGGGCGCTGGCGGCGGCGGCCGTGGAGCCGCCGAAGCTCAACTTGACGCTGGCGGACTGCGTCGGGCTCGCGCTGGAAAACAACCTCGACCTGCGGATCGAGAAGATCGTTCGCGCCGTGGCCGACCAGGAGGTGGCCGCGGCCAAGGGCGGCTACGATCCGACGCTGGCGCTGTCCGCGAAGCGCACGCACGAGGAAACGGCCGGCGAAAGCGCCGGCACCGCCGCCGGCGCGCTGGAAGTCGCCGGTTCGGACACGGACAACGACGCCTATGCGGCTTCCGTCGGCGGCGCGACGGGCCTGGGCGGGCTGACCTACGAAGTCGGCGCGAAGCTGGGCGCGGCGGACGGCACGCGCGACGGCAATCCGTTCGACACCAGCACCGGCAGCGCGGGCATCACGCTGACGCAGCCGCTGCTGAAGGGCTTCAAGACCGACGCCACGCGCTATCAGGTGGCCATCGCGCGCCAGCAGTCCGCCGAGGCGGCGGCGCAGCTCGAGGCGAAGATGCAGGACGTCCTGTCGCAGGTCGAAATGGCGTGGTACGCCCTGCTGCAGGCGCACGAAAGCATCGTGGTGCAGGAAGAAGCCGTGCGGCTCGCCACGCAGCTCTACGAGGACAACCGCCGCAAGGTCCAGATCGGCACGCTGGCGCTCCTCGACGAAAAGCAGGCCGAAAGCCAGGCGGCGGCCGCGCGGGCGGATCTCAGCTCCGCGAAGCGCGCCTACGCCGAGGCGCAGAACCAGCTCAAGACGCTGCTCTTCGCCGACCTCCGGCAATTCCGGAACATGGAACTCGCGCCCATCGGCGAGCTGGCGTCCGCGCCGACGGCGGTGGACGCGGCGGCCAGCGGCGAACGCGCGCTGGCGGCGCGCCCCGACTTGCGCGAGGCGCGGCTGGCGCTGGAACGGCAAGGCATTTCCGTGAAATACCAGAAGAACCAGACGCTGCCTGCGCTCGATCTCGTCGGCGGCTACGGCGTCGCCGCGAGCGACGAGGACAGCTCCGCCGACGTCGCCGAGCGCCTGCAGTCCGCCGACGAACCGTACTGGACCGCCGGCGTGGAACTGACCTTCCCCTTGGGCAATCGCGCGGCCAAGGCGCGCCACGCCCAGAGCCTCGCCAACGAGGAAAAGATGAAACTGGCGTTGCGCCAGCTCGAAGAACAGGCCTTGGTGGAAGTGGACGACGCTGCGTCCGCCGTCGCCACGGGCTACGAGCGCGTGCAGGCCACGCGCGAGGCGCGCGACTACGCCGCGCAAGCCTTGGCCGCCGAAGAGCGCAAGCTGGACAGCGGCCAGAGCACCAGCTTCGTGGTCTTGCAGCTCCAGCGCGACCTGACCAGCGCCCGCAACGTCGCCGTCCAAGCGCTGATGGACTACAACCAGCAGCTCGCCGCCTTGGCGCGCGCCGAAGGCGCCATGCTCGAACGCCACCACGTGGAATTCGTCGAAGAACCGTGATCCCGCCGCCGCTCCGATGCGGTTAGGCGCCGCTTGCGGGCGGCGCGAGGCGGAATCGGTCGATTCAGCGGAAAGGCGCGAGCGGCGCCCAACCGCATGGGAAATTCAGGGGCGGGCGGCGGTGATCCAGAGGAAGGTTTCGCCGCCGATGTCGCGGAAGTCGAAGGCGCGGACGGCGAGGCCGGCGGCGGCGAGCTGGGCGCGGAGGTTTTCGGGGGTGGCGTGGCTGTAGAAGAGGCGTTGGCCCATGAATTCCTTTTCGCCCTCGAATTCGTCGGCGCCGGTGTAGGCGCGGGTGGCGTAGGTGAAGAGGACCTGGCCGCCGGGGCGGAGCCAGCGGTGGAATTTGGCGAAGAGGGCGGGGTGGCGCGCGCGGGGCACGTGGAAGAGGGCGTAGATGCAGGTGATGGCGTCGAATTGCGCGGGCGCGAATTCCACCTCGGTCATGTCGGCGCAGATCGCGCGCATTTCGGGGGCGTACCGGGCGGCGAGGCGAAGCATGTTCACGGAGAAATCGACGCCGACGACCTCCCAGCCGCGGTCGAGGAAGTAGCGGGGAAAGGGTTCGCCGGCGCCGCAGCCGAGGTCGAGCAGGCGGCCCTCGGCCTTTCCAAGGCCGGCAAAAAACGGGTTCAGGACGGGGGTCATGTCGAAAAGACCCCGGTTGGCCTCGTAGGTGGTCGCAAATTGGTCGTAAACGTCCCGAAGAGTCTTTTTCACGGTCAAAAATGTGCCATTTTCGAAGATTGCCGTCAAAATAATTAAAAATATCGATAAACATGCGACATTTTTCTTGCATGAGAACGAATTCAAGATATTTTGGAGTCGAAATTTGGGCAATTTCCGATTAGGAGGCCAAAAATGAGCGAAAATCAGATGAACGGAGCCGAGGCGCTGATCCAGAGCCTGGAAAAAGTGGGCATCGAGATCGGGTTCGGGATCCCGGGCGGATCGGCGATACCGATCTACGACGCGCTGTACAAGGTGCGGCGGAAGATGAAATTCGTCCTGGTGCGGCACGAGCAGAACGCGGCGCACGAGGCGGACGGCTATGCGCGGGCGACGGGCAAGCCGGCGGCGGTGCTGGTGACGAGCGGGCCGGGCGCGACGAACACCGTCACGGGCATCATGACGGCCTACATGGATTCGATTCCGATGATCGTCGTCACCGGCCAGAGCGTGCGCGGCATGCTGGGCAAGGACGCCTTCCAGGAAGCGGACGTGTTCAATCTGACGATGCCCATCGTGAAGCACAGCTACCTGCTGAAGAACGCCAACGAGATTCCGCGGGTGGTCAAGGAGGCCTACCACATCGCGACGACGCGGCGGCCGGGGCCGGTGCTGATCGCCGTGCCCAAGGACGTGGGCACCGAGCCGTGCACGGTCGGGCTCGAGGCCGAAATCAGCCTGCCGGGCTACAAGCCGGAACCGAAAGGCTATGGCCCCGAGACGATCCGGCAGATCGCCGACGTGCTGGCGAAGAGCCGGCGCCCGGTGATCATCGCCGGCCACGGCGCCGTGCTGGCGCGCGCGGAAAAGGAACTGCGCCAGCTGGCGGAAACGCTGCAGGCGCCGGTGACGACCACGCTGCTGGGCAAGGGCGTTTTCCCGGATTCCCACAAGCTGAGCCTGCACGGGCTGGGCATGCACGGCACGGCCTACGCCAACCGGGCGATCGTCGAGTGCGACCTGATGCTGTCCGTGGGCGCGCGGCTCGACGACCGCATCCTGGGCATCCCGAGCGAGTTCTGCAAGCACGCGACGAAGATCCACGTCGACGTCGATGCGGCGGAATTCGGCAAGCTGGTGACGCCGGACATCCGCTGCCGCGGCGACGCGAAGGCGGTGCTGCAGGACCTGCTGCCGCTGGTGAAGCGCGCCGACACGGACGACTGGCTGAAGCAGATCGAAGGCTTCAAGAAGAAGTGGCCGATGGGCTACGCCAAGAAGGGCGGGCTGCATCCGCCGCAGGTCGTCGATGCGCTGAACAAGCTGACCGGCGGCAAGGCGATCCTGACGACCGACGTGGGCCAGCACCAGATGTGGGCATGGCAGTTCTACCACTGCGACAAGCCGTGGCAGTTCATCTCGTCCGGCGGCGCGGGCACGATGGGCTTCGGCCTGCCGGCGGCCATCGGCGCGCAGTTCGGCCGGCCGGGCGAGACCGTGATCGCCGTCGTCGGCGACGGCGGCTTCCAGATGACCCTGTCCGAGCGGGCGACGGCGGCGATCCACACGCTGCCGGTCTAGCTGATCCTGATGAACCGCCACTATCTGGGCATGGTGCGCCAGTGGCAGGACATGTTCTACGACGAGCGCTACAGCGGCGTGGATCTGGAAGGCAATCCGGACTTCGTCGAGCTGGCGCAGGCCTACGGGATCCTCGGCCTGAACCTGAAGCGGGCGGCGGACATCCCGAAAGTGCTGAAGAAGGCCCTGGACCATCCGGGCCCGGCGCTGGTGAACGTGGAAGTGGTGCACCACGAAGAAGTCTACCCGATGGTGCCGCCCGGCAAGTCGCTGGCGGAAACGGTGCTGTGCCATCCGCGGCGCAAGCCGGGCCGTCCGGCAGGCCGCAAGAACGCTCCGGCCAAGCCCGGCGCGAAGAAAGCTTGAACGAAAGGACGCCGAACATGAACGCGCAAGTTCCGACCTACAACCTGAGCATCTACGTGGCGAACCGTCCCGGCGCGCTGGCGCGCATCGCGCAGACGTTTTCGCGGCGCGGCTTCAACATCGAGAGCCTCGTGGTGTCGCCCGGCGCCACGGGCGACTTCTCGCGCATGACCATCACGGCCAAGGGCGACAAGGCCGGCTTGGAGCAGATCATCATGCAATGCTCCAAGCTGGTGGACGTGCTGGCCTGCCGCGAGCACACCGACGAAGAGGTGGTCGCCCGCGAGCTGGCGTTGGTCAAGGTGGCGGTGGACGCCGCGCAGCGCGGCGAGGTGCTGCAGATCGCGGACCATTTCCGGGCCAAGACGGTGGACCTGGCCGAGCACTCGATCGTGATCGAGGCCACGGGCAGCTCCGAGAAGCTCGACGCGATGGTGGACCTGCTGCGCAAGTTCAAGATCATCGAACTGGTGCGCACGGGCAAGGTCATCATGGCCCGCGGCGAGCGCGAAACTTGAGCCGTTGGTCTCCCCCTGCGGCCCGCGCCGGCGGAAAACGCTGGCGCGGGCGTTTTTTTCGGAGCATGATGAAGCGCGGTTTGCAAGAAAGAGGAGACGGGCCATGACGGAAAAACGCAAGGACATCGCGGCGCGGCTGAAGGAACTGCGGGAGATCGAAGGCCAGGCGCCGGAAGAACTGGCCCGGGCGCTGGGCGTTTCGCCGGAGGAATACGCGGCCTACGAGGCGGGCCAGACCGACGTCCCCGCCAGCGCGCTGCACGACGCGGCCCATTTTCTGAAGGCCGATTTGACCGAACTGCTGACGGGCGAGGCGCCGCGCATGAAGATCTTCAGCGTCACGCGCAAGGGCGGCGGGGTGCAGGTGGAGCGGCGCAAGGACTATCGCTATCGCAGCTTGGCGGCGAATTTCGCGGGCCGCAAGGTGGACGTGTTCGAGGTCGTCGTGCCGGCGGAGACGGTCGCGACGGGTGCGCATGCCAATTCGCATCCGGGCCAGGAGTTCGACTATCTCCTGGAAGGGCGCATGCGGGTCTGCATCCACGGCAACGAACTGATTCTGGAGGCGGGCGACTGCGTCTATTTCGATTCCAACCACGGCCATGCGATGCAGGCGCTGGACGGCAAGCCGGCGCGCTTCCTGGCGATGATCATCTGAAGCGGGAGAACGCGCCATGTCGATGCTGAAGCAGTTCGTGAACCGGACGGAATTCGCGTCCTACGAGGATTTCCGCGACCACCTGGAAATCCGCGTGCCGGAAAACTTCAATTTCGCCTACGACGTGGTGGACGCCTATGCCGCGCGCGAGCCGGCGCGCCGCGCGATGGTCTGGTGCAACGACGAGGGCGCGGAGAAGATCGTGACCTTCGCCGACCTGAAGGCGGGCAGCGACTGCGCGGCGCAGGTGTTCGCCAAGCTCGGCATCCGCAAGGGCGACGCGGTGCTGATGATCATGAAGGGGCGGCTGGAGTTCTGGCACGCGTTGCTGGGCCTGCACAAGCTGGGGGCCATCGGCGTGCCGGCGACGCACATGCTGACGGAACACGACCTGGAATACCGTTTCGAGCGGGCGAGCATCCGCCTGGTGCTCACGGTGCCCGATGCGGCGCTGGAAAAGGCGATCGACGTCGCCGCGGCGAAGACGGCGGGCCCGCCGATCCTGAAGATGCGCCTGCAGGGCGCGAAGGCGGGCTGGCTCGATTTCGCGGCCGAAATGGCCGCGGCCGACGGCCGATGGACGCGCCCGACGGGCGCCGCCGCGACGCAGAACGCCGACACGATGCTGATCTATTTCTCGTCCGGCACGACGGGCCAGCCGAAAATGGTGGTGCACGACTTCACCTATCCCCTGGGCCACGTCGTGACGGCGAAGTTCTGGCAGAACGTGCGCGACGGCGGCCTGCACTACACCGTGGCCGACACCGGCTGGGCGAAGTCCGCTTGGGGCAAGCTCTATGGCCAGTGGATCGCCGGCAGCGCGGTGTTCGTGCACGACTACGAGAAGTTTTCGCCGACGAAAACCCTGGAGGTGTGCGCCAGATACGGCGTGACGACTTTCTGCGCGCCGCCGACGGTCTACCGGTTCCTGATCAAGGAAGACCTGTCGAAATGCGATTTTTCCAGCCTGAAATACGCCGTGGTCGCGGGCGAACCGTTGAATCCGGAGGTCTACGAGCAGTTCAAGAAGGCCACGGGCCTGCGGCTGATGGAAGCCTACGGCCAGACCGAAATGACGGTGGGCGTGGGCAATTTCGTCGGCATGGAGCCCAAGCCGGGCTCGATGGGCAAGCCGTCGCCGCTGTACCGGATGTACCTGGTGCGGCCCGACGGCACGCCGTGCGACGCCGGCGAGCAGGGCGAGATCGTGGTGCCGCAGGACCGCTGCCGGGCGCTGGGCATGTTCAAGGGCTACCACCGGGATCCGGAAGGAAACAAGCGCTGCATGCGCGGCGGCGTCTACCACACCGGCGACGTGGCGTGGCAGGACGAAGACGGCTACCTCTGGTACGTGGGCCGCGACGACGACCTGATCAAGAGCAGCGGCTACCGCATCGGACCGTTCGAGGTCGAGAGCGCGCTGATGGAACATCCGGCCGTGATGGAATGCGCGGTGACGGGCGTCCCGGACGAAGAGCGCGGACAGATCGTCAAGGCGACCATCGTGCTGGCCAAGGGTTACGCGGCGTCCGACGAGCTGGCCCACGAATTGCAGAACCACGTCAAGAAAGTCACGGCGCCGTACAAGTATCCGCGCCTGGTCGAATTCGCGAAGGAACTGCCCAAGACCATCAGCGGCAAGATCCGCCGCGTCGAAATCCGGCAGAAAGACCGATCCTAGGAAGCTCAATATTCAACAACCAATGTCCAATGACCAATTTACAAGGAAGCAGCCGGGCTGTTCACTTGCTCGGTTGGATATTGTGTGTTGGATATTGGATATTCATTTTCTCTTCCTCTGGCACCACGACGTAGGCGGATAGAACTGCGGGCGGAATGGCCATGGGCCGATTCCGCCGGAAATCCAGGAAGACCCAGTCCGTCTGCGCTTCGGCCAGCACGGCGCCGTCGGCGACGCGCACGAAGCGGTATTTGCGCAGCGAGCGGATCTTCTGGAAGTTCGCCACCCACGTGTGGATCGCGATTTCCTCGCCGGCCTGGCAGGGCTGGAGGTATTCGATGAAATGCGAGCGCACGACCCAGGTCCAGCCGCGCGCGTGCAGCTCTTCCGGCGCCCAGCCGTTCTGGCGCGTGTGGGCGATGGCGGATTCCTGCAGCATGCGGACGTATTCGACGTTGTTCACGTGGCGGTTTTCGTCCTCCGCTGCGGGCGGGAAGGCAAACCGGTGGACGTAGACGCGGAGGGGCGCTTTCTTCATGGAGCGGACTGTTCCAGATTTTCCGGGAACGGGCAAGCGGCGCAGAGGGTGCGGTCGCCGAGGCAATGGTCGTGGTGGATCTGGATGAGGCCCTGGCGGCGCAGGCCGGAGCGGTAGAGCCGGGGCGCGTGGTCGGGGCCGAAGAGGCGCAGGGCGGTCTGCTGGATCAGATCGTTGGATTCTTCGGCGGGCAGATCGGCGAGCATGTTTTTCCAAGCCTCGGCGGGGGCGCCGAGCGCGGCGAAGGCGGGCAGCAGCAGATTCGCGAGAATGGCTTGGGCGCGGGAAGCGCCCACGAGCGCGCTGGGCTCTTTGGATGGCGCGGAGGAAAACGACAGGCGCCGGGACCAATACGGGGCCTCCGGCAGGTCGAAGAGCGCGAGCAGCCGCTCGGCCGGCAGGCCGCGCGGTTCGCGGACGACGTCCGCGATCCGCTCGGGCAGGCTGGCGGCGGGCGCGAAGAGCAGGGCGGCGGCCATCAAGCGCCGCTCGGGCCGGTTGGCGGGGCGGATGCCGGCCAGGGTCCATTCGGCGCGGGCGAGGCGGCGCGCGAGGAATTCGTCGGACAGCGGCCACCACGCGTCCCAGCAGCGGCGCAAAAACGCCTTGGTTTCGTCGTCCCACGCGCGGCGCGCCGTCGGGTCGGGCAGCAGGCCCGCGACGCCCATCAGCAACGCGTAGGCGCGGACGGGATCGCCGGCGGATTTCTCGCGCAGGCGGTCGAGCGGCACCAGGCGCGCCAGGCGCCGAAACGGCGCCTTGTTCGGCCGATAGCCGAGGGCGGCGCAGGTTTCTTCGTAGAGCACCTGGGCCGGGCCGCGGTCGAGCATGGCGGATTGCAGGAGCTCGGCGCGGCGGCGCAGGCGCGCTTCGCCGGCAGCGTCGAGGACGGCCCCGCGCTGCGCGGGGGACAGGCGAGCCAGCGCCGCGCGGCAAGGCGGCGGCGTGGCGCGGGCGGCGACGGGATAGGCCAGCAGATCGACGTTGTCGAAGGAGAAGTCGGGTACGGCGTCGAGCGCCGGGCGCAGCGCGATCTGGAGGGCGCCGGGCGGCAGTTCGGCCTCCGGCAGCGTGCCGGGATGGAACGTCACGTGGGCGCAGACGCGGCGGTAGCGCGGATCCGCGGCGTGGCGGTGGCGCTGCCAGTCGGCGGGCCGGACGTGGATTTCCACGTCGCCGGTGATCCGGCGCAGTTCGGGGCCGACGCGGAAGGCGGCATGGAGGAAATCGGGTCCGGGACCGACGTTCCATTCGCCGGGATGCTCCACCTGCACGCGTTCGCCGGCGGCGGTGACGAGGTTCGCCGGGCGCAGGCGCGCGTCGGCCCAGACGCATTGCAGGTGGCGTTCGACGAAGGGCGCGGCAGGCGCAGGCGGCGGCTCGCAAACGCCGCAGGGCAACGGGTGGGCGCGGCCGATGGCTTCCTGCGCGCGCGGGAACCAATCGGCGGCGATGCCAGGCGACAAATTCATGGTCGTTTGAATAGCCGAAGGGCTTCAGGAAGTAAACTTTGAAAATCGCCGCGGGTCATGTATGGTTCCGACCGATAGGCGCCTGTAGCTCAGTCGGATAGAGCATCGGATTTCTAATCCGGCGGTCGCAGGTTCGAGTCCTGCCAGGCGCGCCAATGCCACCGGAAAGGAAGGGGACGATGAAAAAAGCGCGCGGGACATTGTGGATGCGGTCGGGAATCTTGCTGTTGGCGACGTTGTTCGGGGTGCTGGTGTATTGGTCGGTGGGATTCGTGCTCGACGACGTCGAGAGATATCGGCGTCCGAACTGGGAAGAATTCTCCACGGCGCGGATCGACTCCACGTTGGCCGCCAATCTGGAGGCGTTGGAACGCCGGATGGCGGAGTTGGACCACCAGCACATGTTGCTGGACCAGCAGCGGAGTTTCATCCGGGATTCTTCGGGCAGCCTGCAGATCACGGTGGACAATCTGTTCAAGCTGAAGGACCGGGATCAGCAGCTGGTGTCCGCCGAGCAGTTCGCGCAGGTGCTGGCCTCGCTGGACAAGATCATCGCGATCCAGGACGAATTCAAAACGACGGCGGAACGCTACGTCCACATCACGAACGACCAATTCGAGCTGGGCAAGGCCATCGCGGAGCAGAAGAAGCGCATCCGGGACCAGGAGGAGGTCGTGCAGCGGGAATTCGACGCCGCGTTGCAGCGCCACCAGGTTCGCAGCACGTTGGTGCGGCTGGCGATTTTGCTTCCGCTGGTGGTGGGCACCACGTTCTTGCTGGTGCGCCGGCGCGACAGCATCTATCGGTTGATCTTCGCCAGCACGGCGATGGCCCTGTATCTCAAGACGGGGCTGATCATCCACGAACAGTTCCCCGCCCGCTATTTCAAGTACGTCGTGACGATCTGCCTTTTGCTGCTGGTGGCGTGGGCGTTCGTTTGGCTGATTCGGCGCCTGGTGAAACCCAAGCTGGACCTCTTGCTCAAGCAATATCGGCAGGCCTACGAGCACTATCTGTGCCCGGTGTGCGAATATCCGATCCGGCGGGGGCCGCGCAAGCATCTCTTTTGGACCCGGCGCACGGTCCACAAAGTGGCGTTGATTCCTGGCCCCGGCGCTTCAGCGGAAGAAGACCGGCCCTACGTCTGCCCGACTTGCGGAACGACGTTGTTCGAGACGTGCGCGTCCTGCGGGGCAATCCGCCACAGCCTGTTGCCGTCGTGCGAGGCCTGCGGCGCGACCAAGGCGATCGACGCCAACCGCTACTGAGTCGGCCGGCTCGCCGTCCGGTTCACGGATTCCCCTTGAACGGCTTGTCGCGTTCGAAGTCGGGCAGGAAGTCGTCGGTGGCGGCGAGGGGCTGGATCAGGAGATTTTCGAAGCCGAGTTCCTGCGCGTGGTCGAGGGCGGCTTGGTATTCTTCCGGCGCAAGCCGGCGGTCGAAGGGCGGCCGGTTCTGGGCGGCGGGCGTCGGCGCGTATTGGCTCATCAGCGACACCGGCAGCCAGCGGCCGAATTCCTCGCGCAGCAGATCCAGGACGCGTAGGGTGTTTTCGACGTGGCCCGGCAGGACGAGATGCCGCACCAGCACGCCGCGCTTGGCGAGTTCCGTGCCGGCCGGGTCGAAGGGTTCGAGGAAGCCTTTTTCGGCGACCATGAGGCGCAGGGCTTCGAGGGCGATTTCGGGGTAGCGCTCGTCGCGCATGACGATCCGCGCCAGAACGGGATCGGCGAACTTGAAATCGGGCAGGAAAACATCCATGTGCGCGGCGAAGCGCGAAACCATGGCCGGCAACTGGTAGCCGGAGGAATTGAAGAGGAAGGGGATTTTCACGCCCTCGTCGCGCAGGCGGACGCAGAGCGCCTCGACGTGCGGCCAGAAGTGGTCGGGCGTGACGAAGTTCAAGTTGTGGACGCCCAGCTCGATCAGGCCGAGCGCGAGGCGGTGGAATTCATCGGAAGAGACGGCCTGGCCCTTGCCGCGCGCGTTGGAAATCTGCCAATTCTGGCAGAAGAAGCAGTGGCAGG
>CAYTEK010000048.1:19162-19427 GCA_964436715.1 uncultured Verrucomicrobiota bacterium
CCCGAGAAGAAGAGCGTGCCTGAACCCCGCGTGCCGGTAAAGCACGGTTCCTCGCCCATGTGCGGGCCCCCCGAGGCGATGCGCAAATCGGCGGTCTCGCCGCAGACGCCCGGCGCGCCGCCGAGGCGGTCGGTGCCGCATTGGCGCGGACAGAGGCGGCAGGGGGAATAGCCAGTCGTGCTCATGGAGACCATTGGTAGGGACGGCTCTCCGAGCCGTCCGGAGGGTGACAAGACGGACGCCTCGGAGAGGCGTCCCTACCTTT
>CAYTEK010000049.1:0-19193 GCA_964436715.1 uncultured Verrucomicrobiota bacterium
TCTCTCTTCCACTCCCCCCGCCAATTCCATCCTCAGCCAATACCTTCCTCCCGTTTCCCCGAAATCGTCCACCTTGAGGATGTTCGGATGCTGAAGTTGGGCCATGACCCGCGCTTCCCTCCGAAAACGTTCCAGCGCGCCAGGCTGGCCCGCAAAATTGTTTGGTAGCAGCTTCAGCGCATACCGCAGCCCCAGCGTCTCGTGCTCGACCTCATACACCTCCCCCATCCCGCCGCGTCCCAGCGGGCGGATGATGCGGTATTGGCCCAGCGTGGAACCGGCCGCCATGGCATAGCCGGGGGGCTTGTCCTCGCGGGCGATTGTCTTCTCAATATTCGACGGGTTTAGGATCATGTTTTCTGCCTGCACACTATGGAATCTTCATAACAGAACATCCAGGTGCTGCTATGATTTGCATATTGTCCCCGAATGCACCCACTTCGCCTATCGCCGCGACCTTCGCGCCTTCGCCAAGGGCGTTGAGGACCTCGACGGGAATGCTGGACTCCCAGAGCACGAGATCGATCGAGCCGGTGTCGTCGGTCAGCGGATAGACTACGCCGCCACGCAGGGCGCGGGGGGCGCCGAGGGTGCCCTTGACGACGCGCGCCTGCCCCATGTCCGCAAGACTGATGGACGAAACTGCCACCGCCTGCGAAATGTCCACGGCGGGAGAGGACGCAGGAGCGTCGTCCACCAGCTTGACCGTGTAGCCGCTGCCGACCTTGAGCTGGGGCAGGTCCTTGTATATCTCGACCACGCCTTCCATCTCGAACAGCGCGCCGGGGGTTGGCTTGACGGCGATCGTCTCGTTCACATTGGACCAGTAGGTCGCGCGCAGGGAAGCGTCGCCATCCTTCAGCACGACTGCAAACGGCTGCTTGGTGCCTTCTTTCGGAGCGGTGACAGATTCAACGCGGCCATGGACGCGAATAGTTTGACCATTCAGGTCGGACGTGACTTCACCAACTGAAAAGCTACTGACCTGAACTGAACGGCCGCGCGAGAAATCGCGTGGAGCCGGTGCTCTCCCACGCGAGAAATCTCGCGGAGCCGGCGCTCCTTCCTGCCGAAAGGCCTCAGCCGCCTCCTGTTCAAGGGGCATCGGTGCGGCAGCGGTTGACCGGCCATTCAATATTTCCAGATCATTGCCCGAGCAGAGCTTGAGCTGGAGCTTGTTTTCATAACTCGCCACGGAAATATGGGCGCGGACGTAGGCGCCGATCAGCACATCCTTGCCTTGGATCTGATCGTATTCGGCTCGCCAGAAATCGATTACCTGCTCGCCAGAGTCATCGGCAATCTTGAGGCGGTATGGGCGTTTTGAATCCATAGGTGGCGGCATCAAATCCAGCACTTTGCCGACAACCGTAATTTTCGATCCGACCATTGAATTTCCAATGTCAGCCAGCCGAATCGTTTGAGACGTCTCGGGGTCCACCGTTGAACCGACCATAGAATTGCCAGGTCCCGACGCATTAATCTTTGCGGCATGGATTGTGGGCATTCGAAAAGCGGGCCATTTGCCTTGGCCAACAATAACCATGACTACGATTAAAGACAGAAGAACAAAGGCGGCCACCCAATTTCCAACGCTTTGTTTTCCCCTAGCATGTGCGCGGCTAAATGGCACCTGCCGCTCGTGATCCAGAATGTGCATGGACGTTGTTGGCCTGTCATTGGCCTGCTTCGCCAGCCCCGTCATGACCGCCCGCGCCAGCGGCGAATGCGACGTCAGCGGCTTGGGCGTTTCGTTTGCGATCTGGTATTCGATCTGCCCGCGGTGGAACGGCGGATGGCCCGACAGGCATTCGTAGATCGTCGCGGCCAGACTGTAGATGTCCTGCGCGGACGTTGGGTCTTCACCGCGCAACTGCTCGGGGCTCATGTAGGGCAGCGTGCCGGAGCTGTTCTTGCCCGTCACCCGCGTCATCGTGTCCTTCATCTCCCGCGCGATGCCGAAGTCCATGATGAACGGCTCGCCGTCCTCCCGAATCAGGATGTTCGAGGGCTTGATGTCGCGATGAATCACCTTTTGCTTGTGGGCATGATCCAACGCCTCGGCAATGGGCCGAAACATCTTCAGTACTTCTTCTTCTGTCAGCGTCCCCTTCTCCGCCAGAATCTGCTCCAGCGTCTTGCCGGGAACATAGTCCATCACCAGGAACGCGCCTTCGTCCGAATCCTCAAACGAGCGCAAGGCCACGATGTGCGAGTGAACCAGCGGCATGGCCATCTTGGCTTCCGCCTTGAGCTGCTGGATGGCGCGCGCGTTTGTCGCCAGCACCACGGGAAGCATCTTGATCGCCACCTTGCGGCCGTCCAGCTTCTGGTCTTCCGCCAGCCAGACGGATCCCATCCCGCCCTCGCCCAGCTTGCGGACGATCTTGTACCGGCCGGCAAGCATCACGGGCCCATCCGACTGCTTCGTCAGCAGGTCGCCGATCGTGTCGCGGAAAACGGAGTTAGGAGGAGTAATAGAATTGAACACTATTATTTTATTGTTAGAAGTCTTGGGCTATGTGATTTTCTATTTACTGTGCCACATAGTCGGAACTGAATAAAATTCGGTTCACAAAAGATTATTTATATAGTTTGATTATTGGTAATTACTTTCTGGTCACTTCTCTATAAATTCGACTATCCAATCCGTCAAGTTCCCCTCATGGTCGTAATAGGGCATAGTCAGATTGAGCCCCCCGAAAGGCTTTAGACAAATGATGTCAACTTCTGATTCAGCTCCATGTTCATCACCATTATTGTAGCCCTGGTAAGAAAAGGAGCCCCGCAACTTGAAGCTCATACCATATTCATCCCCAACGGAAGATATTCCGTTTATCCGGCCATTGATTTTCTGCATGGCATATGATTCCCCACGTCGATGAGAAGGAAAGTAGTTTTGTAGAGAAAAGGAACCGGAGGCCGAAAGTTCTCCTTGTTCTGTAAGGAAAATTGAAATTTCTCCGTCTTGTTGTCTTACAAATTCATTCTCCGAAATAACCCAAGTTCCAAGAGCCTTCTCCCACTTCTTACTTGCTTCTTGAATGCGGTTCGACACTCTCTCTTTTTCTTTGCGGTCGATAGCCAAGCGAGCAGCCTGTGTTTGGGCAATCGAACTGTATGGGGTGTTGGGATATGACAAGACAAACTGATTGTATGCCTCCTCGGTGTCCCTAGACAAAACTTCTCTCCATGCAGCCTCCATTTTCTGTTGGGCTAGTTCTGCCGCCTCCCGTTGCTTCCGCTCGGTCTTGAGTTGTTCTGCCTTCTGGCTTGCCTGCTCAAAATAGGGACTCGCAGGATGCGTAGAGGCATATTGAGTGTATGCTTCCTCGGTTCCGCTGGCCTGCGTTGCCGTCCAGTCGGACTCCATTTGTCCTCTTGCATGATAAGCCTGAAACTGGTTCCAGCCCTCCCATCCCACGGCGGCAAGCCCCACCAACAACACCAACCCCACCGCACACTTCCATCCCTTTCCGGACCTCTGTGCCCCGCGCCCCTGGTGCGGCAAGCTCTGTGGTGAAATCCTCTCCCCCCCCAGCGCCCGGGCAAACTCCCCGCAGCTCGCAAACCGCTCCTCCCGCTCCTTCGCCAATCCGCGCTGCAAGGCCGCCCAGGCCGCTGCCAGCAGCCCTGGCGGGCATTTCGGGACGGATTTCAGCACCGACTCGCGCAGGACGGTGGCCTCGTGGCTTTCAAAGGGGCAATGACCGGTCAGCAGTTCGTATGCCAGGACCGCCAGCGCATACTGGTCCGTGGCGGCATCCTGGTACTGCCCCTCCCACTGCTCCGGCGCCATGTAGGGCCCCGTGCCGCTGGTGCCATAGCGCACGTGGCTGACGCGCGAGAAGCTCGTGTGGATCTGGGCCGCGAGGCCGAAATCCAGGACTTTGACGGTGCAGGTTGAAGGTTGCAGGTTAGATGTTGCAGGTTGAACCATCACGTTCGACAGCTTGATGTCGCGATGGATGACCTTGTGTTCGTGGGCATAGTCCAGCGCCGCCGCGATCTGGCGGACGATGGGGAGGATTTCCGCCAACGGGATTCCGGCTGTTCCATTGGATGTTGGATATTGGTTGTTGGATTTTGGACATTGAGCTTTTCTCTGCTTCCGCCAAGTGCGCAAGTTGACGCCCTGCGCCAGCTCCATCACCAGGAAATACTCGCCCGTGGCCGGATCCTTTTCCAGCGTGCGGACGGCGCAAATGTTCTGGTGGACGAGGGATGACACCAGCCGAAAGTTTTCGCGGACGTCTTCCATCTCGCCCGAGTCGTGGCTGACCTCCGGCGGGAGCATCTTGACGGCTACTTCGATGCCGCCGACTTCGTCCAGACAGCGGAACACCAGCCCCATGCCGCCCTGCCCCAGTTCGCCCAGGATCCGGTACCGCCCAAGAAGGGTATCGCCGGTCTGGAACCGTTTGCGTTGGCGCTGAGTCAACAGGTCCCCGATGGACTGGATGCCTTCCTTTTCATCCATATTGTCGGAATCGTCTTTCGCGTCAGTCACAACACGATTAAGTTCTTATCATGACTGAAACCTTTTAAGTGTTATTTCAATGTACTACGATTAAATCATCGAAAAGGTTACGGCATCCAACCGAACGCCCGGCCAGAACCAAATAGGCAGATGGCGTTTTAGATAAATCAACTGTTTTCTCTGGACTCCGGAATATTTCCTGCCCATTTTTTCGATATAATACCGCCCCGCTTGCTTGAATCTCCATTTCGTAACGCACCCAATTCCCAAAAGTGTCTCTTGCATCAAATCGATTCTTACCCCGCATGCTGGGTTGGCCGTCGTGAAAATCAATTGTTGGATTTTCCCCTTCGCATCTCATCACCATCATTGCTCCAATGTGCCCCTCATAGAAAGCGGTTTCATTGCCAAACGAATCCGGAGATTTGGTTGTCAGAGATATTCCCAGCATTTGATAATGGTATTGTTGCTGTCCACTAGCCAATAGCTTCGCAGACACGCCAACCTTCAGGCCTGGAACTAATCTTATTGCTTGGCGGCTAACGATCCCGCTTTCATACCAGCCGTCTCCATTAGGATCGACAGCAGGAGTCCCACCCACCCCAACATTGGATAGCGTATCAATGGGCCGCGGGGCACCCCATGTGTGCCATTTCTTCGAATCGAGTGTCGAATTGAAATTATCCACCAAATCAGTTGTGGGAGCACTCGGTGTTTGTTTATTTGCATCGTGTTGCAAATCAGTCTGTTTCGATGCGGCCATATATGCCGCTTCGCGCTGCGTCCGTTCTTCCGCTTTGCGCTGCGTCCGTTCTGCGGCTTCGCGCTGCGTCCGTTCTGCGGCTTCGCGCTGCGTCCGTTCTGCGGCTTCGCGCTGGGTCCGTTCTGCCGCTTCCATTTCCTTCTGCAATCGAATGACTAGTTCCTTCTGCCCTCGAACGCGGCGCTGACTTTCGAACCAATGGGCCGCAAGTCCACCCGCTGCCAGTAACGCCAAAACAACCGCAACGGGAATAACGGAAGCCCGGTTCCTAGCCCGCGGCATACGCTGCGGCATATTTGCATCCAGCGCTCGGAGAAAGGCGGTACAAGACTCGAAGCGGCCCTCCTTTTCCTTGCTCAATGCCCGCAGGACGCATGTCCATTGATTTTGGGTCAAAGCCAACGGTTTTTCGGGCGTTCTTTCAAGAATCTGACGTTCCAATACCGCCAAGTCGTCTGCCGGAAACGGCAATCGTCCGGTCACCAGTTCGTAGAACAGCACACCTAAGGCCCATTGGTCGGTGCGGCCATCCTGCAATCGCCCTTCCCATTGCTCGGGCGCCATGTAGGGCCGCGTGCCGGAGGTGCGCGTAGGCAACAGGGATACCCGGTTCATGCTGGACATGATCTGAGCCGCCAGCCCGAAATCGGTCAGCTTCACTTGTCCTTCTTGGGTCAGCAGGACATTGCTGGGTTTTATGTCCCGGTGTATGACTTTCTGCTGGTGGGCATAGTCGAGAGCTTCGGCAATCTGCTTGCAGATTCCGATGGCCTTCTCCAATGGCAAGCATTCATTCGCGAAAGTCAGCCGATACTTGTGGAGCGTTCTGCGGCCAAGAACCGCCTCCATGATCAAGATGCATTCGCCCGACGGCAGGCGCTCCAGCGCCGTCACCGCCGCGATGTGGGGATGATGCAGTTTGTTGACGAGCGCGAAATTTTTACGCACCTGGTCCATCTCGTCTTCGCTGGCAGACACCTCGCGGGGGACCAGCTTGATGGCGACCTCCATCTGGGCAACATCATCGAAGGCCAAATACACCTCCCCCATGCCGCCTTTGCCCAGGACGTCCTTGATCGCATACCGACCATCCGGACCGATTTTCATCCCGATGCGGATTTCTTGGAATCCGCCCCGCAAGGTCGGTTCGTCTCCGATCGAGCGATTGCCTTTATCCGCATTGCGTTCGCCAAGCAAGTTATTCATCGATCAACCTCGCATTGAAGAACCGTCTCGTGAATTGCCTTGCGAATGAAATGACGCCGGATCCTGCAACGGGAAATCGCGCATGCAGTTGCGCGAGAATGGGGCACGGGCAGGGTTTCGAAGGATGGAATCCTTTCCGTGAACGTCCGCGGCCCCCTGCGCCGGAAACAACCATCCGCCTTCGAGCGGCAAATCCGGAAAATCTTGACGATCTCGTCTGAATCCCGCCGAACCATCGCCTAGTTCTCGGGCGGAGCGGCTTCGGGCTTGCGGGATTCGGGATCCGGTTGTTCCGGCAATTCGGCGGCGGCTTCCGAGGCGGCGGGCTCTTCGTCGCCGAACATGGCCAGCTTGTCCATCAGGCTGTCGTGGTCGTCTTCCCGTTCGCGGCGGCGGCCGGCTTTTTCGAGATCGCGGGCGGCATCGGTACGGCCTTCGGCGGAGGCGACGGCTTCCTCGACCTCGTCGATCAGTTCGTCGATGCGCCCCTCCTCCACGCCGGCCAGGCCGTAGGCGGAGACTTCCATCAGGCGGCCTTTGACCTGCGAGAGAACCTTCTCGTTCTCCAACAGGACGGTCAGTTCGCGCTCGGCGGCCTCGTAGCTGGCCACCAAGGCGCCCAGTTCCTTTTCGAGGATGCGCTTCTGCATCGGCGAGGCCTTGGCGAACTGGCCTTTCTTGGCCACGATGTCGCGGTGGAGCTGGTCGACGTGCGCCGAAACGCCTTCGCGGCGCTGTTTGTTGGCCGCAGAAGCGTCCTCGACGTTCTTGAGCATGGCGGCCGGCGACTTGTCCTTCTTGAGCCTTCGGAGCAGCTCGATGGCCCCCCCGCCGGCGCGCTTCAGAAGTGAAAAGGTCTCCACCAAAGCCTTTTTGACCTTTTGCGAATCGATTTTGGACTTGCGTGGTTCCTCGTTCATGGGGGGCTTCTCCAGTTCATTCGACAACTCCTGCTTTTCGCAGGTCTCTATCTTAGCCGGTCGCGGACCGGTTTCCAAGCCTTTTGGCTTCCAGCCATGCGCGGGGCAATGGCGATTGCCGTTGCGCCAGTGCAGAGCGCAAAAAACGGCCTCGCAACCGTCCGTTTCGCACCGCCCGGCCACCGCAAAGCGGTTCGGCAATGGCTGGCCGCAGATGCAGCAGATTTCCATTGGGCACTCCATCAATCGAAACTCATGTAAAAACACCGATCCGGGCCGCCGTTTCAACCACCAAACACACGAATAACACGAAAATGAGCCCCGCCATCATGGCAGACAGGATGACGGGACTTACAGTAAGCCGAACCGGGCTGGGCGGATGCACGAATCCGCCGCCCCTGCCCGATCTGGATTCATCTCCGTGCACCTTTGTGTCCTCTGTGGTGAATGGCTCTCGTTCCACTCGCAGTTTGACTTCCTGCCGTCCCGGCCGACTCCTGAATTCCGACGCCTTTCGCCTAGAACATCTGCCGGAAGCCGGCCTCCAGAAAAGGCGAGCCGACGCGTTCGTCGAGATCGGACCCGCGCATTTGCTGATAGCGGTAGCCGAGGGAGAAATAGACGTTGCCGCGTTCCATTTCGCCGACGGGCACGGCATAGGCCAGTCCGCCCTCGTAGCACCACTGCGCCGCGTTGTCAGGCGCATCTTCGGGATAGTCCAGGAACATGGGCGAAATCCGCGCCGAAGAAAACAGATGGAATCCGCTTTCTCCAAAAGGAGCGTTGATGGCCACGCCCAGACCGGGACCGAAGGCCGATCCGTCGAACTCCTCCGCGTCATCCGGATCCGCCTCGAACCATTGGTAGCGCAGATCGGCGAAAACCACGAACATGGAAGAGACGGCATAGCCGAGCGTCGCGCCGGCATCCGCCCGATCCATGTCGTCCAGCGCGCCATAAAGCCCATCGAGGCCCAGCGACCACTGTTCGGCGCGGTCGAGGCGGAACAGCAGCGTCGGCCCGAAGGCCATGCCGTCCGCCTCCACCTTGTCCCCGTAGAGCTTGTTTTCTTCCCAGCTCCAGTGGGCGGCGCGCACGCCGTAGGAAGCCGTCTCGGCGCTGGCCGCCAGCGGCAGCCAGCACATCGCGAAAACCAACCACTTCATGTTCACGGCGGGGCTCCTTTCCTATCGCGGCCGGGTCATTTTGGCGCCCAGCGATTTCAGCATCTTCAGGACGAGGCCCAACGCCACGAGCGCCAGCGCCAAAACGGCCAATTCGATTTTATAGTAAACGAGCAAATCCCGGACGGTCAGGATGGACTCCCCCTCCACCAGGCCGCCCGCGACCAGTTCCCGCGTCCCGACCGTCCCCAGTTTCAGGGTGAAGCGGGTGCGGGCCCGCAGCCAATCCGCATCCACGTCCCGGAATTTCCCGAACAGAATGGCTTGGGCGCCTTTGGTCGTTTCGCTGATCTGGTATTCATCGCCCGGCAGGTTGGTCCAGACGGAATAGGCCTTGTCCATGATGTCGCCGAAGCCCTCGTCGGGGTCCTGGCGGGCGACCTCATCTTCGATGGCGTTCCATTCGGGGCCGCTCAAGATCACGATCCGGAAACGATCCAAGGCGGTCAGTTTGGCCTCCAGAATCTGGGTGAAGCCCGCCGGATCGCCGCCGAGGGGCAGAATCCCGATGGTGACGATGCCTTCGGTGTGCGGCGCGGCCTGGAGCTGCGCCACCCAGGCGTCGAACGCCTTGGCGGCGGCCAGATCGACGTTGCGCCGCACCAACGCACCTTTCGGCGCTTCCAGCGGTGCCGCCGCCACCGCGGCCCCCGCGAACGCGGCGGTCAGGATCGTGCAGATCGAAAGTTTCAGGCTTTTCATGTTCGTTCTCCCGGTTATTTGAAATTGATCATCGTGCGCCGCAGGGTTTCCATGCTGTCGGGTTGATACGCGGCGATCTGCACCCGGCCGCCCAGCACTTGCGCCAAGGCGGCGATCATGTCCGAATCCTTCTTCAAGCCGTGCATGATTTCGTAGGTTGCGGTGCGGGAAGCCTCGTCCCATCCCAGCAGTTCCACGTAGCCCAGGCCCGCTTGGGCGGCAAGCTGCGTTTCGATGGCCTTCGCCTTGGCGACGGTGTCCACTTTTTGGACGACCAGCGCCGACCACAGGAGCTGGTCGGTCTTGGCCATCAGGTCGCGGACAAGCTGATCGGCCAAGTTGGTCGCCGCCTCGCGCAAGGCGAGCTGGCCGGCGCGTTCGGGATCCTGCTTGCGCGGGCCGTTGGCCTCGACGGTCGCCAACGCCAGTTCGGTGCCGTCGCGTCCCCGGATCGCCTGCGCCTCGGCGCGCGCGCGGAACTTCGAAAACTTGCCGGTGGTGTTCACGAACTCGCCGTTGGCCTTCACCTTGACGACCAGATGGCAATGGACGTCGCGGGTCAGTTGCGCCACCGATGTTTCCGGCGGCACGGAGCCGCTGAAAATCCGGAAATTGCGGGCGATCAATTCGTTTTCCAGAATGGGCCGGATTTCATCCGCTCGGACGGTCCTGCCATCCGCCAGCGTCAAGGTTTCATCCGTCAGGAGCACCGTCCGGATGAAATTGAACCGAACCAGATCGCCGGTGAGGGCTTCTTGCTTCCGGGTTTCCTCGATCACCGCCTGCCTTTGCACCGGCGGCGGCGGCGCGATGCGTTCCGTCGTGCCGTCCGTGATCACCCGTGGCGGCGGCGGAACGGCCGGTGGCGGCGGCGGCGGCAGCGTGGCGCAACCGGCCAGCAGGCTTGCCGCGCCCAGGAGCAGGCCCCGTCCGGTCCAGATGCGGATCGAGTCCAACGGGATGAACGCGCCGCGCGGATTTCGTGTGACTTTCATGATCGCCTCCATTTCAGATGCATCCTTTTTCAAATCGATTTACTTGCAAGGTCATTCCCGGCAGAACCATCGGCCGACCGGGCACCAGCCATTCGCAGCGGTTTTCCACGCGGACGAGGAAGCCCTCGCCGCAGCGGCACAAGCATCCCTGGCCCCAGGCGGGGTCCAGCGCCGCCAAGGGCAGCGCCTTCCAGACGATTGCCCACGATTCGCGATCGCAGCGTTGGTCTTTCAGAACCAACCCGGCCAGAGACCGCGTTTCGCCCTCGCGCTCGCATCCGCAGGCCGGCTCCGGAACCGCCTCCGCCGAAAACAGCTTCCCGACGAATCCAAACGCATCGTTTTCGGAGATCGAAGAACGCCCCAAGGACAACGTGAACGGACGATCCACCGGCAGCCGAACCACCCCGCCGTCCGGCCAGATGCGCTTGCCGTCGAGAAACGTGCCCCAGCGGCTGTTCTTCATTTCGTTGGTGTCCGGATACCAGGCCCGATCGTGGACTTCGCATTCGCGCGCCTTCGCTTCGAGCTGGAGATGGAATCGGCCGACGCGGCTCTCCTCGCAGATTCTGCGGCCCTGCGCATCCCGCACGTGCGTCACGAGGTCGCATTGCTTGTTGCGCCCGACCACCAGGCGCGCATCGGCATAAACGAACACGGTCCGGTTCCGCGTTTCCAGCGCCAGGCGCTGCACCCGCGCGGCGGGCGGCGCGTTTTCGGGCCCCGGCCAAGCCAATCGATGCGACACGTGTCCCGGCTTGGATCGGCAGCGGCAAAGTTCCAGCGGCTTCCAGACGGGCGGCAGATCGAGCTTTTGGAAAATGGTTTCGGCCGAGTCGTTCCAGCGCGGCTGCAAGGCATCCAGTTCCTTCATGTGCTGCGCCAGATGGATGTCGCCCGCGTGCCCCTGGTTGATGGTGTTGTGGAATTCGATTTTCAGGTTCTGGAGCATGCTCTGCGGCTGCTCCTTGACCGGGAAAACGGTGTAAACCAGGTCCGCCCCCTTGTAGATCTGCTTCTCGCCTTCGATGGTGTAGCCGATATACAAGTCGAAGGCGATTTTTCCGCTGATCCCAGTCGTGGGCTTGTAGGGGATGTTCAGGCTCAGCCGCTTGCCCTTGTGGATGATCTCGTCCGGGGCCACCTCGCCCAGCGGCCGGCCCGTGCTGCCGTCGTAGCGAATTTCGACCGACAGGTCCTCGATGCCCTCCCGGCGCGGCATCAGTCGAAAGCGGAACGGAGAGAAAAATCCCTCCATGAACACCTGGACGGCATCGTACTCGATCCTGAAATCGGGGCAGTCGTCGTCGAATTCGACCGCCGGTTCGACCGCCGGCGCGGCGCGCTCGGTCCGTGCCGCCGCAACGGCGACGCGGACCGGCGAATCCGGCGTTTCGACTTCCGTTTGCTCTTCTCCGCGGGACTCGAGAACCGGCATGGCGTTCGCGGCCGAAGCGGATTCGCCGGCCGCGGGCCGCGCCTCGGGAGCCGCCGACCGCTTGGCTTCCAGATCGCAACCGCAATTATGGCAGCAAACCGCGCCTTCGGAAACCGGAACTCCGCATTGAGAGCAGACCACGCCCATTTCAACGACCTCCTTCGGCGCTCAACCCGGGCGCCCGACCCTACTTCACGATCGTGGCGCCCGGCCCCTGCTTGGCCGCCGTCGCCATGTTGTCCAACGCCGATTTCATCACCCGTTCCAGGCGGTCGGCCATGTCCTGCTGCATCCGCTTCCGCTCATCCCACTCGCGGTCGCGGTCCTGGTTCTTGGCCCGTTCCATTTCGGCCAGCAGCCGCGCCAGTTCGGGAGATTCCACCGCGTTGCGGGCCAGGATCTGCTCCGGCGTCAAGCCCTTCAACCCGGCTTGCCGGTTCAAGGCCAGCAATTGCTCGCGCTTGGCCGGATCGTCGATCAGCGCGATCAGGGTCTCGACGCTCTTGCCTTCCAGAACCTTGGCGGTTTCTGCCATGTTCGCGCGTTCCACCGCCTGTTTCTCGGCGCGCACCTTCAGCCACTTCATGGCTTCCGCCACGTCGCCGTCCACCGCGATGCCCTTGACCTCGGCCTGCACCTTGGCATCGGCCAGCAGTTTCTGGTTGGTGTACTCGTCCCATTTCAGCTTGACGCCGATCTGGTGCGAGGCCTTTTCCATCTCCTGCGCCATCTGCCAGGCGACTTCCTTGCCGTCCAGTTCGTGACGGTTCACCTGCAGGAGCCGCTTCAGCTCGACGTCGCGCTGCGCCGCCGACACGTTCTTCTCCTGCGCCAACTGCCGCACGTACTCTTCCAGCTCGTGCTCGGACTTGAAGCCGTGCATCTTGTCGGACGAAACCAGCTCGCGCAGGCGCTGGCCGAATTCCAGTTCCCGCCGCTTGATTTCCAGTTCGCCGGCCTTGGCGGCCAGTTGCTCGTATTCGGCGCCGTAGAACTCCGCCGACGGCACCCGCACGATCTCGAGCCCGAAACGCTTCAGGGTGTCGCCGAGAATGGCGTTGAGCTCATCCTCCAGCTTGGTCCGGCGCTGGGGATCCTTGACGAGATCCTCCATGTTGGACGTGTTGCAGACGTTCTGCACCGCATAAACGATCTCCCGCCCCAGCACGTCCGCGATTTCCTTGGGCGACAAGCGCTCCCGCCCCTTGAACAGGTTGTCCAGGAAGTCCTGGGCGCCCCGTTCGACGAAATGGAAGGCCACCTCCGTGTAGAACTCCACCGGGAACCCGTCCGCCGAGCGCAGGTTGTCGATGCGCAGCGGCAGCACCAGGTCGCCGTTTTCGACCAGCACCACCGTGCGCGGCGGAGGATCGCCCCAATTGTTGATCTTGCGCGCCAGCCCGTCGAGGTTGTAGCGCCCCGGCTGCAGCACGTCCTTGAAGCGGCCGCCGTCCATGAGGATGGCCGCGGTGCCGGCTTCGACGATCAGGCCGTTCTCCTTCAACAAACGCTTGATGTCGCCGGCGTCGAATTTTTCCGCGAACACGGCGGCGCTTCTCTGCCAGACGCCGCCGCTCATGCCCGGGCGCCGTTCGGGATTCATCGGTTGGTTGCAATTCCAGCAGAAATTCGATTCGTTGCCCACCCACTTTCCGCAGGCCGGACACTGCCACCAGCCGCCCGGCGCGCCGCTGCCGCACTTGCTGCAAAAGCGCGCGGCTTTCTTCACGGTGTTGCCGCACCGCGGCGCCTTGGGGTCCTTCTTCGCCAGTTCCAGCGCCTCGCCGCGCAACGCCCTTCCCGTCGCCGGATCCACCAGCGCCCGACACGTGTCCGAGAAAATACCCATGGCCATCCTCCTGTTACTTTTTGAAAATCGACTTCTTGGGGGTCTCGGGACGATGCTCCGCGCACTCGCGCAGTTTCCGCCGCGTCCAGCAGTCGTCGCACATCGGCGCCCCGCAAACGACGCAGGCGTGCCGCACCGACAGCTTGCTCGCATAGGCCGCGCCGCACGAAGCGCACACGCCGCCCGTCACGCTCGACGCCTTGGTTTTCTCCACGTAGTCGTAGAGATCCTTGCGCATCACGCGGTACATGCGCCCCACGCGCGCCGCCGGCAGCGCCCCCGACCGCACCAGCTTGTAGACCAGCTGGTAATCCACGCCCAGCAGATCCGCCGTTTCTTCCAGGGAGAGGAATTCTTTTTCCATGTTCATGATCCCCTTTTACGCCACTTTCGTTTTGTTGTCAACTGTCTATTCTTATTTTTATTTATTTTGATTATTTCCCCGTATTTTTGCTCGAACGCCCCGATTTTCCCGGGAAAACCATCTTCCGACTCCCGATTTCCGCATGCCGACGTCCTCCATCCCGAACCGATTTTGACGGAAGATCCGGCTTGAAGATGTTGCCGAAACTCGCGCCGACTGCCAAAGTGTGCGCATCAAGCCAACGCGAGGTTTCACGATGAACGTGGTCTGGAACGAAGAAACTCTGGCGGACGTCCGGAAAACCGTGGAGGAATTGCGCGCCTCCGGAAAGGATTGGGCGGAATCGCCTCAGACGCGTTTCCTCGTCGTGCGACTGAATGGCGACATGCATCGGGAACTCGCGGCCGAAGGTCTCACGCCCCTCATCCCCATCTCGGGCGAAACCGAATTCGTTTGCGCACCGTGATGGATGGAACTCGCCCGGTTCGGGCCGGCCGAAATCCAAGCCCGAGAGCAGCGGGCGGGCCCCTCACGGAGCCGATTGGGGCACGACGATCACCCGGAATCCGATCATTTCGCAGGCATAGCCTGGACTAAACACGTTGCGTCGGGCCGAACGGCAATCCCGTGCGCCATCCGCGAACGATCCGCCGCGCAGCATTCGCTTTTCCCGGCTGGCGCCCCAAGGATCCGATTTCGCCCCGGCGAAATAGTCCCGCCACCCGTCCTCGCACCATTCCCACACGTTCCCGTGCATGTCGAACAACCCCCAGGCATTGGGCGACTTCTGACCCGCCGGATGGGTGCTGCCCAGGCCGTTGCGCGCATACCAGCCCATTTCGTCGAGAACCCCGGCATGATCCCCGCCGCTGCCGGCGCGGCAGGCGTATTCCCATTCCGCCTCCGTGGGCAAGCGCACCGTCGCCCCTTGCAAGGCGGCCGGCAACGCGGCTTGCAGCCGCGCGCAAAATTCCTTGGCATTGTCCCACGACGCGAAATCGACCGGCGCATCCAGCCCCCGCGCCTTGAACCGCGAGGGATTCCTGCTCATCAACTTCTCGTATTGGCGCTGCGTGACCTCGGTCCTTCCCATCCAAAATCCGCGGCGGATCGTGACCTCGTGCGCGGGCCGTTCATCGACGTTGCCGGTGTTTCCCGGACTGCCCATCTGAAACGTGCCGGCGGGTATCCAAGCCAATTCCATCGGGATTCCGCCGCCCACGTTCACTCGAATGACGTCAAGCAACCCCGGGGCGCGTTCCTCCAGCGCCACCGCAATGCTCTTGGAACCCCACCAATCGGCGTTGGTGGCGAAAACGGAAGACGCCCACAAGCGTCCTTCCATGTTCGGCTTGGGTTCGATCAGGAATTCGCAATCGCCCCCGCGGATCAGCTTCCACGCGTGGCCGGAGTCCTGCCGGTCTCCGGCCAAGCTCACCGCGGCCGGAATGGGCTGCCCCTCCGCCACGACCTGAATCGTCAGGACCGGCGCTCCCTCTTTCATGGCGACGGCGATGGCTTGGGTCAGCTCGACCTGCGCTTTCTCATACCATTGACTGGCCGCGTCGGGATCGGCGGAAGCCGCCGTATTGCCTTGTTGGATCATGTCCTGTGCGCGCATCCACGAATCTCCGCCATGCTCCGCGAGCAAATTCGAATCCACGGCGGCCAAGGCGTTCGTCAGGTCGGCTTCCGTCTTGCGCAGACGCCGAATCTTCTGCGCCCATTCTTGTGCAGCCCGAAAACGCTCTGCCGCCTCTTGGCAACGCGCGCGCGCCTCGCCCCAGCGGTGGGCCTCCGCGGCGGTCCGCGCCTCCGCCATGCGCGCCGTCCCCTGCGCGTACAGATCCCGGGCATCGGTGGCGGCTTCCTGTTTCTCCGCTTCGGTTTTGTTTCGCGGCGCGGCGACGGCCGCGCGCTTCAGGGCGGCGGTTTGGATTTTCTCCGCCAGCCGCACCACGTCCAGATAGGAATCGAACGCTTGCTCCGTGGTGCCCGCACTTTGGCGGGCGCCTTCGGCTTCCCACCATTTTTCCAGCAAACGCCGCCAGGTTTCTTCGTCCGCACCGTCTTTGATCCGCTCGGCCTCCCCTTTTGCCGCCGCGGCCAAACCATATTGCCGATTCACTTCCTGCGTCGTCGGCGCAAGCGGCAGCTCTTCCGGCGGAACCGCGGCGTTCGTTGCGGCGACCGGCGGCGCCGGTTCGGCCGACGGTTGCTCGGGCGCCGGCGGCGGCGGTTCGGCCGGCGGCACGACGGCCGGGGCAACCGGTGCGCCCGGCGCGGCGCCGCTGTTTCCGCTCCCCGCGGCCCCGCAGCGCCAAAGCCCATATCCCACCCCGGCCAACACCAGGATCGCCCACGCCAGCCGCACCAGTCGAGATCCCCGTCCGCGCTTCAGCTTGGCGATCTCCCGCCGCAACGAATCGACCGATTCCGGTCGCTCCGCGGGATCGGACTCCAGGCATTTTCGCACGATGGGATCCCACGCCTTCCGGCACCCGAACCGGGAAGGCGGCTTGGCCATGCCTTCCGGCTTCCGCCCCGTCAGCATCCGATACAGCACCGCCCCGGCCGCATAAATGTCCGTGCGCGGCGAAACCTTGTCTCCCGTTTTCTGTTCCGGCGCCATGTAGTCGTAGGTGCCCAGCAACGCGCGGGCGGACGAACTGGGATTCCGCGCCGTCGCCGCGCCGCCCTGCGTGAGCCGCGCGCCCAGCGAAACGTCGCCCGCCATCGAAAGCGAAAGCGACCGTTCGATCACGCTTTTCAGATAGTCGCCCCCCACCACCTTGGCCAAACCGAAATCCGTCACCCGCAGCGTCCCGTCGGCGTCGATCAGAATGTTCGACGGCTTCAAATCCCGATGCACGACCCCCTTGGCGTGCGCATAGGCCAGCGCGCCGCCGATCTGGTCCGCCATGGCCAGCACTTCCGATTCCGGAAGCCGTCCGCGTTTTTTCAGCACGTCTTCCAGCGTCTCCGGTTCCCCGTCCGGCCCCGCCACCAGGTCCATCGTCAGGTAATAGAGCCCGTTCTCTTCCCCCGCGTGGTGCACTTGGACGATGTGCGGATGCCGCAGATCCGACATCACCCGCGATTCGATCCGGAACCGATCGATGAAGTTCTGGCTCTCCGTCGCCGCCCGCGGCAGCACCTTCAGGGCATAATGCTTGCGGCTGACGACGTTCTCCGCCTCGTACACCTCCCCCATCCCGCCCCGACCCAACGGACGGACGATGCGGTACTGGCCCAGCGTGAAGCCCGTGCCCAGGGCGTAGCCTTCCTTGGACTCCTCCCGGCTGATCGTTTTCTCAATGTCCAGTGGATCCTGCGCCATCTTCAGCTCAACCCTCTTGACCGATTCTGCCAGACTTTCCCCGCATCTTCAACCCTGTCCACAGACGCTCCGCGCACCCCCTGCGAATTCAAACCGCCAACACCACCCCGCCGGGACGTTCATCCCGCGCAAGCGGAACTACCAGCCCCGGCGGGGCGCCGCGCATTTGGTCCCGCCCATGCGGGACGCCGGTCGCCCGCCCTGGGCTCCTCCTCGGCGCGGCGGCCGCGTCGAACGAGCGCGACCGATCGGGCCATGGACGAAGGGCGCTCAGCGCGACAAAACAACGCGAAAGCCGCAGTAGTAGTTCGCAATCGCGGGAGCGTCCCAGAAGCGGCGCGCCGAACGGCAAAGCCCGGCGTCGTCGCCCCAGGAACCGCCCCGCAGCGCGCGGAAGCTTCCAGCCGGCGACAGCCATGGCGAACCGTCGCGAGGCGCCCCGTTGTAGCTGTCGTGATACCAGTCCTCGCACCACTCCCAGACGTTCCCGTGCATATCGTAGAGGCCCCACGCATTGGGCCGGAAAGTCTTCACCGCTGTCGTCCGTTGCCGATACTCTCCTTTCCTTCCGTTTCCATACGGATAATTCCCGTCGAAGTTCGCCATCGTCGCATCCAAGCTGTCGCCATAGTGGAACGGCGTCGTCGTTCCCGCCCGGCAGGCATATTCCCACTCCGCCTCGCTGGGCAGCCGCACCTCCTGGCCGGTCGTTTGGCTGGCCTTTCGGCAAAACTCCTTCGCGTCGTTCCAACTCACGTTCTCCACCGGCAGATTCGCACCCTTCCAGTTGCTGGGATTGCCGCCCGTCACCTGCTCGTATTGGGCCTGCGTCACCTCCGTCTGCCCCATCCAGAAGCCTTGGGCAAACCGAACCTCATGTTGCGGGCCTTCGTCGCCACCGCGATCCACCTCGACCGCCGGGCTGCCCATCGTGAACGTCCCCGCCGGAATCCACGCCAGGTCCAGCGTCACCCCGCCGCCCAGATCCACCGTTTTTACATCGCCCGCCGGCGGGGGGAGCGGTTGTGGCGTTGCCACTCTCGGTTGGAGCGGCGGCGCAACGGCCGAAACGGGCGGTCGTTTCTCCGGCTGCTTCGAATGGCTCGCCGCCCAAATACCGCCGCCCGCAACCGCTAGCACAACCAGAATCCAGCCCCACCCCCAGGAATCCCTTTGCTTGCCAGCCTCTATTTGTTGGACCGCTTCCTTCGCCTTTGCCGCCGCTTCGGCCTCCTGACGGGCGCGCTCCTCCTCCCGCCGCCGCAACGCCAGCGCCGCTTGCCGCGCTTCTTCTTGGATGCGCGCCTGCCGTTCGGCCTCCGCCTTGGCCCGGCGCTCTTCCTCGGCCCGGTTGGCCGCGGCGATTTGTTCCGCCTGCCGGATCCGCAGAGACTGCGCCAGCCCATCCAGACCCTCTTGCATCGCCTTCGCGCTGGTCCATCTCTCTCCGGCATCCTCCTCCAGCGCCTCCGCCAGGAATGCATCCCATTCCTTCGCCAGCGACTTGTCGATCTGCGAGGGCGTCTTCATGCTCAATCCCCGCCCCGTCAGCAGGCGGTAGCCCATCAGTCCCACCGCGTACAAATCGCTGCGCTCGGTGGCCTCCTCCCCGCGCTTCTGCTCGGGGCTCATGTATTCGTAGGTGCCCAACACCGAACGCGTCGAAGTGCCCTCGCCCTCTTTTTGCAGCGTCCTCATGTCGCCCATGCTCATCGACCGCTGGACGCTCAACTGCGCCTGGCTGCGCACCCATTCCTCGCCCACCAGCCGCACCAGGCCGAAATCGGAAATCTTAACGACCCCGCCCGAAAAAAGAATGTTTGACGGCTTCAAATCCCGATGGATCGCCCCATGCCCGTGGGCATACGCCAACCCCTCCAGAATCTGTTTCAGAATCCCGACCAGTTCCTCCTGCGGAATCCGCCCCCCCTTCGCCTCCGCCAAGTCCTGCA